>DATGTM010000036.1:0-8369 GCA_035301845.1 Pseudogracilibacillus sp.
AACAAGCCTAATTCACCTGCTTGTGCAAAAAGTGAAATAGCCTCTTCATATTCATGGCGCTCCAGTTTATCGAGTTCTGGTACGACTTTCTCTGTTACGAAGTCTATCGTCGTTTTTTTCATCATCTTGTGCATGTCTGTAACATCTTCTGGTGTTATCAAGTCTTGAGCCGTAATGTCATCGACTAAAAAACTTGCTCCTTCTAATGTATTTGGTGTTGTTTGTGACATAATTTCTCTTCCTTTCCTTAGATACAAGAAATGATATTGACTTCCTAAGCATTGTTGTAAACGCTTTCGTATAGTTTATATGCTAGACAAACACCAGAAAAATGTCAACGCTTGCAAATTCTTGAAATAAGGAAGGGTTGAATAGAAATGGTGTATTTGTTTGTAATTTTAAATGTTAAAAAATCGTTAGTTTATAAAGAAATTGAAACAAAAGATTGCAATCGCAACAGGTGGAGCCATTTTTAAGATTGGATGATATAATTTTACTTCCCATTCGTTATTATGTTTTTTTATGTTTAGGGATAAAAATATAGTATCTATAGAATGGCTTATTTGCTCCCTTGAGTAATATATTCTGATAACCGGCTAGCTGCTTATGGAGTAAGAAAGACGATAGACTTTAGTGAAGGTGTTTGTTTACAACTGCTTAATATCCAACGTCTGAACAAATTGTACAAAAGCCTTTACGATATTCATTTGGATGGAGTCTTTGTGGTAATACATCCACGTGTTTCGTTTAATTGCTTCACCAGATGGTTCATACAATGTTTTTGTGAAAAGTTCATCATGAGGACGAACGACAAGGTCGGCCAAAATAGCATATCCCAATCCGTTTACGACCATCTCTTTACAGGTCTCCACTTGATTGACATGTATGTTCACATTAGGGGACTTATCAAACTGATTGTACCACCAATTATCCATAATGATTTTATTCTGTCCATCTGTGTTATAATCAATACGAGGGAGCTTAGGTAGATCTTCTAACGTAAATTCCCAAGGAGAAGCAATACACACTTCTTCTTCGTATAATAAAACCTTTTCTTCTTTCCATGAATAATTCCCTTTAATGAAGCTGAGGTGTACATCATTATTTAAAGCTCGCTGGTAAATGTCGCTGCTCCAACCTGTGATGACTTGAAATTCTACTTCAGGATAAAGTTGTTTAAACAAGCGAAGAATTTTTGGCATTTTATTTAAGGCGAAGAAATGGGAAACACCAACTCTTAATTTGCCAGTTACGTTATTCTTCATATTGTTTAGTTTTTCTTCAATATATATTTGTTCTCGCAGCATTTTTTTAGCATGCATGGCGAGCTCTTCACCTTCCGGGGTGAAGTCAATACCACGGTGTTTGCGGACAATGAGCTGGATATCATAATGTTCTTCTAAATGTTTAATCCGAGTGGTCAATGTAGGTTGCGATACAAACAATTGCTTTGCTGCCTGTGTAATATTTCCGGTTTCGTATAAGACGCCAAGCATCTCCCAATGTTGAAACATTATAACCATCCCTTTTCGTGTTATTACTTTTTTTTATGACTGTTTATTAAAATTATATATTTTAATAATATGAGATGCAACTGTATACTAAGAGATAGACAGGAAAGTTTTTAAATTTTAACATAAAAGTAAGCGCTTAAAATAAAAAGCAAGGAGGAAGTAAGATGAGTGAAGAAACAACATATTCTAAAGGATTAAAAGGTGTCATAGCGTGTGAAACAGCTGTGTCATTATTAGATACAGAGCAAGAAAAAATCATCATCAGAGGTCAGGATTTAATTGAACTTTCGCAAACAAAAACGTATGCTGATATTGTATATTTACTAATGGAAGGAAATTTGCCGACAGAGGAAGAAAGAGACGCAACGGAGAAACGTTTAACTTCTGTAGGAAAAGTACCGGAAAACATCATCGATATATTAAAATTACTTCCAGAGCATACACATGCAATGGATGGTCAACGGACTGCTATATCTATTCTTGGAGGATATGACGATAATATTGCTGATCGTTCTACTGCCGTCAATAAGGAACGCGCATACACGTTGATGGGACAATTGCCGTCGATTACGGTGAATAGTTACCGTATATTAAATGGACAGGAATCGATTACCCCTGATACCTCGATGTCTTACAGCGCAAATTTCTTATATATGATCACAGGAGAGCGTCCAACGGAATTGCAGGAGAAGATTTTTGATCAGGCTCTCTTATTATATAGCGAGCATGAAATGCCAAACTCTACATTCACTTCAAGAGTGATTGCTTCTACAAATTCAGACATGTACGGTGCATTAGCCGGCGCAGTAGCTTCTTTAAAAGGGAATTTACACGGCGGTGCCAATGAAGCGGTAATGGAAATGTTAAACGAAGCGGAAACAGTGGAAGGTTTTGAAACGCTGTTGAAAAATAAATTAGCAAATAAAGAGAAAGTTATGGGTTTCGGACATAGAGTCTATATGGACCGGATGGACCCTCGTGCATTGGAAATGAAAAAAGCATTAACTAAACTTAGTGAACTAACGGGAGATACGAAACTTCTGGATATGTGCCAAAAAGGAGAAGAAGTAATTAAAGAAGCTAAAGGACTCTACCCAAACCTTGATTATTACGCAGCGCCAGTATTTTGGATGTTGGGTATACCGATTGATTTATATACACCAATCTTTTTCAGCTCAAGAGTAGCGGGATTATGCGCTCATATCATTGAACAGCATGATAATAATTATTTATTTAGACCGAGAGTTAAATATACGGGCGCACCGTTAGCTTAATTAATATATGAATTTTAAAGAAGATATATAAAGGAGACAATGATAACCAATGAGTAAAGTGACAGAAGAGAGAAAAGTTGATACAGTTTTAGAAGAGATTGCAGATTATGTATTGAATAAAGAAATCACTAGTGAAGAAGCCTACTCGACAGCACATTATGTACTAATGGATACAATTGGATGCGGCTTACTAGCACTCAATTACCCGGAATGTACTAAAATGCTAGGACCGATTGTCCCGGGAACAACTGTCCCAAACGGGGTGAGAGTCCCTGGTACTTCATATGTGTTAGATCCTGTGCAAGGTGCTTTTGATATTGGGACAATGATTCGTTGGTTGGATTATAACGATACGTGGTTGGCAGCAGAGTGGGGCCATCCGTCAGATAATTTAGGCGGTATATTAGCAGTTGCCGATTATATTAGCAGAACTCGTATTCAAGAAGGAAAAGAACCTTTGAAAATTGATTACGTTCTGGAAATGATGATTAAAGCACATGAAGTTCAGGGAGTTTTGGCACTTAATAACAGTCTGAATCGTGTTGGGTTAGACCATGTTCTGTATGTCAAGATTGCAACTACAGCTGTTGTTACCAAAATGTTGGGCGGTACGAAAGATGAGATTATTAATGCGCTGTCAAACGCTTGGATTGATAACTCCAGTTTACGTACCTATCGTCATGCTCCAAACACCGGATCACGAAAATCATGGGCTGCCGGAGACGCTACAAGCAGAGGCGTGCGACTGGCAATGATGGCTGTGAACGGCGAAATGGGTTATGATACAGCTCTGACTGCTTCAGGTTGGGGATTTGAGGATATTTTATTTAATAAACAATCCTTATCTATTGAACAACCTTTTGATAGTTATGTTATGGAAAACGTCTTGTTTAAAGTAGCATACCCAGCTGAATTCCACGCGCAAACAGCTGCAGAAGCGGCCGTTGAGTTGCATCCTGAAGTGAAGAGTCGTTTAGAAGAAATTGAAAAAATTGAAATCACTACACATGAATCAGCAATCCGGATTATTGACAAGCAAGGTCCATTATATAACCCGGCTGATCGTGATCATTGTATACAATATATTACAGCAATCGGCCTCATAAAAGGGCATGTAACAGCAGAGGATTATGAAGATGAGGCTGCAGCAGATCCACTAATTGATGCCCTGAGAGAAAAAATGGTGTTAACAGAAAAACCATCTTACACAGAAGATTATTTAGATCCAAATAAGCGTTCGATTGCTAACGCAGTAAAAGTTCATTTTAAAGATGGCGGTTCTACCAACCAAGTAGAAGTAGAGTATCCATTGGGCCACCGTTTCCGTCGTGAAGAAGCAATGCCGGAGCTGCGGAAAAAATACGCCTACAATCTGGCTACTGTATTCGCACGTAAGCAACAGGAAAATATTCAAGAAGTAAGTTTTGATTATTCTACTTTATCGAAAATGAATGTGAACGAATTTGTAAATTTATTCAGCAAATAAAACTATATAATAGGTGTGGATAATTACAGCTGAGGCATTCGCTAATAAAATGTTGGCGAATGCCGAGGTGTCTATGTTTCTAATTAAGTAAAAGGAGCGTATTTTAAAATGGCATGGATTGTAGATTCAACTTCAACACAGGAAACACTTGCCGAACAATTTAAAGAAATGATTAAACAAAAAGAGATTTTGCAAATTCCTGGTGCTCATGATGCAATGGCAGCTTTATATGCTAAAAAAGCCGATTTTAATGCATTGTATTTATCTGGTGGAGCGTATACAGCAAGCATGGGAATTCCGGATTTAGGAATGATTAATTCTACTGAAGTAGCGGAAAGAGCAAAAGAATTAGTTCGTGCAACAAATCTTCCTCTATTAGTTGATATTGATACTGGATTTGGCGGAGTGCTAAACGTTGCCAGAACAGCAGCGGAAATGTATGAGGCGAAAGTTGCAGCTGTGCAAATTGAAGACCAGCAGTTGCCGAAAAAGTGTGGCCATTTAAACGGGAAGAAATTGGTAACAAAAGAGGAGCAAGCTCAAAAAATTCAGGCTATCAAAAAAGTAGCGCCGTCCTTAATTATCGTCGCTAGGACTGATGCGAAAGCAGTAGAAGGTATGGATGCAGCAGTTGAACGGGCAAAGTTCTATAAAGAAGCGGGAGCTGACGCTATTTTTCCGGAAGCTTTAAAAACGGAAGAAGAGTTTCGCTTATTTGCTGAGCAAATAGATATTCCTTTATTGGCGAATATGACTGAATTTGGTCGGACACCATATTTTACAGCAGATGAATTCCAAGATATGGGCATGGATATGGTGATTTATCCAGTAACATCGTTACGAGTGGCAGCGAAAGCATATGAACGTATTTTTGATATGATCAAAAAAGAAGGATCACAAAAAGAAGGCCTTTCTGATATGCAAACGAGAGAAGAATTGTATGATACGATTAATCACTATGGATTTGAAGAATTAGACCAAAATGTCGCTAAGACAATTATAGAAGATATAAAAATTGATGAGTAATTACTAGAGTAACAAACTGTACCCCTTAGTTATGGACGATACGTTTATAGGTAAGGGGATTTTATTTTTAAAAAAGCAAGACGCTGATGCCTCTTATAAAATTCAAGAGGAAATAAAAAATTCCAATAACAGTAAAGACGGCGATGATACTAAATGTCATTGGTGATGTGCCTGTGAATGCGATAGTAATTAATCCTGAGGCAATACAAATATAGGGAACGATATGTGTCCATAAAGCTTTTCCTGAATGGTATCTTACTTCATCTTTTGTTAATATCCATACCATAATCGGAAATAAAAAGGGGGCAAAGAATACGCTGAAATAGCATAAAGAAGACAAAAATTTATTTGATGTCATCATGTATCTCTCCTGTGAGCATTGTTTTTTGTCTGTTTTGTTGATATTTAAAGAATGTATGCATTAACTCAGAGGCGATGTGTGAGAGTTAATTTCAAGGAGCAACAGCTGCCGTGATATTCATCGCTTCTCTGAGTGATATACTCAGTATGCAGGATAAAACTGAAAATGAACATCGATTTTTCTTACAAAGCAGTAGTGAAACCTTACACATTTGTAAGGTTTTCTGTTGTCATTATGGAACTATTGGATATGTGAAGAGTGAAAAAAGGTAGATGAAAAAATTCTATCAAACCAATTCGCATAAATTGAGTCCTTGTAAAGTGTATGATATGCTATTGTAATGTGCTTTTCGCTATAAATATTCTTAAGAGGCAAGAAGGTAGATAAATAATGTCAAATACAGAAACATTTAATTGGAAAAAGAACATTCCACTATTCGCAGTTTTATTATCTGGGGCTTTTATTACAATTTTGAACCAGACACTGCTTGGAACTGCTTTACCTCCAATTATGGAAGATCTTAATATAACAGAAAGTACAGTTCAGTGGCTGCAATCTGTTTTTATGCTTGTCAATGGAATCATGATTCCTATTACTGCTTTTTTAATAGAAAAGTTTACAACAAGAGGCTTATTTTTAACTGCAATGGGGTTATTTGCTTTAGGTACTTTTATTGCAGCAATCGCTCCGACGTTTACAATAATTTTAATTGGACGAATTTTACAGGCTTCAGGCGCAGGTATTATGATGCCGCTTATGCAAACTGTTTTATTTTTACTGTTCCCAGTAAATAGAAGAGGGACTGCAATGGGGCTTTTTGGGCTTGTGATTGCCTTTGCACCGGCTATTGGTCCAAGTTTGTCCGGATGGCTAGTTGATCAGTTCCCGTGGCGTAGTGTTTTCTACGTTGTCTTACCTATAGCTATTATCAATATTGTTACGGCTTATTTCCTTTTGACAAACGTAACAGAACAAAAGAAACCAAAATTGGACCTTTTCTCGATCGTTCTTTCTACTGTTGGGTTCGGTGGTTTACTATACGGGTTCAGTACAGCTGGAGACAAAGGATGGATCAGTTCCCATGTTATTATAGCGACCGTTCTTGGTGCTGTTTCTCTTTATTGGTTTATTACTAGACAGTTGAAATTAGAAGAGCCTATCCTTGAATTTAGAGTGTTTAAATATGGTACTTTTACATTGGCTACTGCGCTCGGAATGGTTGTTTTTGCAGCGATGATTGGTACAAACGTTATTCTGCCGTTGTATATGCAGAATATGATTGGTTTCTCTGCTTTTAAATCAGGTTTAGTTTTACTTCCTGGCGCGGTTGTGATGGGTTTGATGAACCCAATTACCGGTTATCTTTTCGATGTTTTCGGAGGAAAATGGCTAGCACGAGTAGGGTTGTTAGTTCTCACCGTGACTACATTCGCATTTACAAATTTATCTGAAGATACGAGCTTTGCTTATTTAGCAACCATGAACGCATTTAGAATGCTTTCTATTGCGATGGTCATGATGCCGATGACAACACTTGCTTTAAATCAATTGCCAAACAGTTTAATCCCTCATGGAACTGCAATGAATAACACATTTCGTCAGGTTTCCGGATCTGTCGGTACAGCAGTGCTTGTTACGATTATGGCAACAGCGGCTATACCTGGGGAAAAAGTTGCTGGTTTAATTCATGGAGTGAATGTCTCCTTTATAGTAGCAGGAGCAGCTGCTTTTATCGGAGTTTTATTATCATTCAAACTTAAAGAAAACAGCAAATCGACTTCTTCAACAAAGATGTAATACAAAAATAAAGCACCTCCGAGGAAACATCAAGAATTGTTTCCTCGGAGGTGTTTTTGTTTAAATGAAATTATTCGCTACCATGTTGAAATATCCTATAGTGTGAATAGATAAATATGCTGATTATTGTCTTAAGCCAAAAGGGGAATAAAAGCAGTTTACCAACCTTTTGGCAGCAAGTTAAATAGGCCGAGTAATGAATATAGGGCAGCTCCAATAAAGATGATGACTGTAAGGCTTTGAATAATAGGATGAGCTAACTTTCCGCAATTCCAAGCTGGCTCTTGTTCATTTATCTTCCTGGATTTATTAATCATTACTACTGGAATAATGGACATCACAACCCCAGCAAAAGATCCTGCAATCGATAATGCATCTACGAAACCAACTAACCCGCTATACGCAATAACAAACGGAGTAATCGTCACAATACCGACGGATATTAAACGGTATTTTTTATCCCATTCTGAAGGGAATTTAAAATGATCGACAATATTTGTCATGAAGCTTTGTCCAATTCCCCAAAAAGAGGTTAACATAGCCATCAGTGCAAATCCGTTAGCGATAAAAAACGCCCATTCTCCTAGAGCGTCAGCCCATGCAATTGTCACTACTTCAGTTATATTATCGGGACCAACGACACCGAGAGAAGCTAACGGAACTAAAGCAAGCAAAGCACCTGTAATCATCATGCCAAATACAATTGCCTTAGGTAAATTTTTAATGTCTTGTTTACTTTGCCCTGAATATCCTCTAGCTAGTTCAGGGACAATATATTGAGCTAGAAAAGAAAAGACGACTAAGCTAAATACAGGAATTGCAAATTTATAATCTGTATAAAAAATAAAATCAGACTTTAATTTCGGTCCAACTATGGAAGCAATAATTAAGATAGAAATTAATAGTAACAT
>DATGTM010000037.1:0-2144 GCA_035301845.1 Pseudogracilibacillus sp.
AGAACGTCTAAAAATACGATAATAATTGCTACGGGGGCAACGTATTTAATGAGTAAGAACCATACGGCGAAAATCTTTTTTCCACTATGAGAGCCATGTTTAATTTCTTCCAACAAGCGTTGTTTTGGAATTTTAAATCCAACGAAAATGGCAATTAACAGCGCACCAATCGGCATAAGAATGTTGGAAACGAGCTGATCGGATAAATCAAACATATTAAGGCCAAATAAAGTGACATCTCCTAGTAAACCAGCTGATAATGCGGCTGGAATCCCGACTATAAAGATGAGTGTCCCAGCTATCCAAGCCGTTTTTAGTCGTTTCTTTTGTTCGCCTTTTGTCATGGCTGCAACGATAATTTCCAACATGGAAAAGGCGGAGGTTAAGGTTGCAAAGAGAAACAGAATTAAAAAGAGCAAGAGGAAAAAAGCTCCGAATGGCATTTGATTAAAGACAGCAGGAAGTACCACGAATAAAAGTCCAGGCCCTTCAGCAGGCTCTACTCCAAAGGCAAACACTGCAGGGAATATTGCTAAACCAGCCAAGAGGGAGATGAGAATATTCATCATCACAATCGTGAAAGCTGATTTCGTTAAATCTTCCTTTTTAGATAAGTAAGAGCTATATGTTACCATGACAGACACCCCAACACTAATAGAGAAGAAGGATTGTCCCAGAGCGAAAAGGATGGTTTCGGATGTTAATTTCGAAAAGTCAGGGTATAAAATGAACGTAAGTCCTTCACTAATATTATCAAGCGTTAATGAACGAATAATTAAAATAATAAATGCAATAAATAGAGCGGGCATCATGATTTTACTGGCGCGTTCGATGCCTTTTTGAACACCATTGGCCACTATTACAATGGTAATAATCATAAATAGCAGCTGCGAACCAACGGCTAAAGCGGGATTGGCAGTGATTTGGTCAAACAACTCTCCGTAAGCTGCTTCCGGGAGATTAGAAAGATTTCCGCTCACTGTTTCGCCGATAAAGATTAGCACCCAACCCCCGACGACGCTGTAAAAAGAAAGTAGAATAAAGCAAGTAATCATCCCCAGTATACCTACGAAATGCCACTGAGATTTAGGAGCAAAACTGGTGTAAGCTCGTACAGCATCTTTTTGTGAACCTCGTCCAATAACAAATTCCGCTAACAAGATTGGCAATCCAATGAAAAGTGTGAAAACTAAAAAGATAAAAAAGAATGCTCCTCCACCGGATTTTCCAGCGATGTAAGGGAATTTCCATATCGCTCCTAATCCGACAGCGGAACCTGCTGTTGCTAAAATAAATCCTAATTTTGTCGCCCACTGTTCTCTTTGCATAAAGGTTTATTCTCCTTCGTTTGATTCGTAATCTTACTGTTTATTTGTTGCGAAAATTATCTGAAATAACTACTGCATGATTTGTAATGCACTGTATGTAAGTTTGTGTTAGCTCAATTCTAAAAAGGCTGCAAGAAATTTTTGTCTTCTCACCTATGGTTGAAAACATATTTAAGGATACAGATTCCTTATATAAATGTAAAGAGAAGTTTGACAACTCTGTGAGCAGAAGTGAAAAAGTTCTGAAGAGAGCAAGATTTTTGGTATAATGGATGGCAGACTAATTAACCGTAGCTGAAGGGGGAACGTATATGAATATTCGTTTTCAATTAAATATGGAAGATATATTTGCGCTGCAAGATAACGTGGTCGACACATCGTATGCGCATAAAATAAAACAACGATATTTCAGATGGATTTTATTTATAATGATTTTATTAGCAAGCATCTGGTTATGGAAAATGAATACTTGGATTGGGTACCTCTTAGCTATAGTGGCTATCGTTTTCCTGTTTGTTGCCGCAGGGATTTATCAATATCTTATGAAGCGTTCGTTGAAAAAGAGAATTTCTAAAATTGATCACTCGAAATTACTTCAGCCATGTGAGATGACTTTTGCTGAAGACGGCATCCACCGTGATTTGTCTGTGGAAGTGAATCGGTTTGACTGGAAACAATTTAATCGCTGTACGGAAGATAGCGCTCGGTATTTCTTTTATGTAGATGATTTGCAGGGCCTCATTATACCTAAAACACCATCTAAAGTAGAAACGTTAGATGTGGAATCCTATCAAATGCAAATGGAAACATATATGA
>DATGTM010000038.1:0-18784 GCA_035301845.1 Pseudogracilibacillus sp.
TATTCTGTTGTGTTTTGCCATCCCTCTTCAAACAGCATTTTCCCCGGCCATGTGTAAGCCGTTAAGCCACCATCTCCTGTTATAATTTCTCCAGTTACGAAAGAACTATCTGCAGATGCTAAAAAGAGAGCTATCGTTGCCATTTCTTCTGGACTGCCTAATCTGCCCATCGGTGTGACCCATTTTTGTGCTTCTCGGAACGCTTTTCCATCCGCTTCTTCTTGCGAACCAGAAAGTTTCGTAACAAGTGGTGTTTCAATTGTCCCAGGGGCAATAGCATTCGCCCGGATTCCTTGTCGACCATAGTCAATGGCAATTGCTTTGGTTAAGTTATTAACCGCTCCTTTTGCAGCATTATAACCGGATCGTTCTAAATCAGCTGCAGCACCCGACATGGAGGAGGTATTAATAATAGATCCGCCTTTTTTCAGCATGAGCGGAATGAAATATTTACTCATTAAAAAAGTACCTCGCAAATCGACGTTCATAATGTCATCAAAGTATTCGACAGGATATTCATGTACTTTACCGCCTGATTTATCAATTCCCGCATTATTGAATAATACATCAATGGTTTCATACTGTTTTTTAACTTTCTCTGCAAACATCTTGATACTTTCTTCTTTAGAAACATCTAACGTAAAAGCGTGAGCAGCGCCGCCTATTTCCTGGATATCTTCTACTGTGCGCTGCACTTCTGTTTCATCGATATCTGCACAAAGTACGATTGCTCCTTCTTTTGCAAAAACTTTAGCTGTGGCTTGCCCTATACCGGTAGCCGCTCCGGTGACGACGGCAATATATTGATTTAATCTAGTCATTGTACTACCCCTTTAGTTTATAATAACTTCTGTTTTTCGTGTACCACAATCAAAGAAATACAAACATCGGTGCAGTGTTTTTTAGAGAAAATTTAAAGAATCGAATGGGAAGTATGCCAGTTTACTAAAAAGAGTAGCAAGTATAAAAGAAGGAACAAGTCCCTCCTGCTGAGAAAAAGAGATGGGTTATTTTTATCCCATTCTACTCAATCTTGTTTAAAAAAAAGCAGCCACGGGTTCAGTTGATCATTTCAATTCGTCTAATTCTAAGACAATTGGGCAATGGTCACTTCCCATAATTTCTGGTGCAGTAGTAGAGTCTGTAAGGGTATTAATCAGTCGCTCTGAGACGAGGAAATAATCAATTCTCCATCCTATATTACGCTCCCTGACTGTCTTCATATAAGACCACCAGGTGAATAAACCTTCTGTGTCAGGTTTGAAATGGCGTAGTGTATCAACAAATCCAGCTTGTAATAAACGATCCATCTTTCCTCGTTCCTTCTCGGTAAAGCCAGAGTTTCCAATATTTGCTTTGGCATTTCGTATATCAATCATTTGATGGGCTACATTTAAATCACCGCATAAAATTACCGGCTTCTGTTTATCTAAATGATGGATGTGTTTGTACAATTCATCTTCCCATTCCATCCTTTTATCTAAACGAGCCAGATCGCGTTGCGAATTGGGCGAATAAACCGTAACAAAAAAGAATTGTTCAAATTCTAATGTTAAGATACGTCCCTCGGGCTCGTTTGTTGCGTTGTTCAATCCATAAGTCACGTGAAGCGGGGTATGTTTCGTGAAAACTGCAGTCCCTGAGTAACCTTTTCGTTCTGCATAATTCCAATAAGTTTCATATCCATCCAGGAGTAAATCAATCTGACCTTCTTGCAGTTTAATTTCCTGAACAGCAAAAATGTCTGCGTTCAATGCTTCAAAATAATCTAAAAACCCTTTCCGAACACAAGCTCTTAATCCATTAACGTTCCAAGATGCTAATTTCATCGGTGTATACTCCTTTATTAAAAGAAAATTCATTTGCTTTGGACATATTATATAGGGAAAAAGGTATTTACATATTTTCCTTCCGTCTCTATCATATCGAATTCGGAGTTGAATTTCATTTAAATATTGAAAAGGAAGTTTACAATAAAGATAACAGGGAATAGAATGTACTATGAAATATTTTGTGTGAAACAAAAGCTACACGTTTCAGCAATCAAAGAAATTAGCACAAAGGAGAACAAGATATGATAGAAAAAAGCTTGGATGAAATTATAAATGTTGTTTTAATTGATGGCCAACAATTATTTCGCGAAGGGGTTAAACATGCCTTAGAAAATGAAGGTCGTTTTCATGTAGTTACAAACAGTGATGATTTTTCAGTACTAGATGCTGCATTCTCCTCCTATGAAGTTGACGTAATCCTTGTCGGGCAAAGTGTGTTTGATAAACATGTTGATGAAATAGAAAAGATGATTAATACCACAAATGTAAAAGTGGTTGTGATTGGTTCAATCAATGTTATAAATTTCGGGAAAGCTGCTTTGCTCGCTGGTGTGCAGGGGTATGTTTTAGAAGAAACGAGTATGTTTGCTTTTGTGGATGCTGTCCAAAAAGTAAGTCGAGGAAATTATTTTTACGACCCCAATATTACAGGAGAGATTATACCATTATGTCAGTCTATTTTAAAACGGGATCCCGCACATCAGGCTGACCCTGAAGTAAATCGACCGACCCACCTTTATACAAAGCGTGAGTGTGAAGTTATGCAACTGTTGGCAGATGGCTGTACAAATGATGACATTGCTCAAGCGATGAGTATTAGTGACAAGACAGTGAAAAATCACATCAGTAATATTTTTAAGAAAATGCACGTACACGACCGGACAAAAGTAGTGATTACAGCTATTAAAAACAATTGGGTCGAATTTAACAAAAACGAATAGAAAAGTACTTTTCCAAAACAAGGATAACAAGGCACCCAGCTTGTTATCCTTGTTTTATAAGTTTTAGCTACATAAGTAATAGGAATGCAAATGCGAATAGAGAGAAAGTATGACACAACAAGCGTCTAAAAAACCCGAAGAAGTGCTAGTTTAAGGGAAAGCTTTGCATGCCTAAACGTCACAAGTGATTACGATGATTGTGCGTTCAATCTTTTTTATTAGAAACATATTTATCAAAAGACGTACGTACCATTCGTTCACAAGGAATGCAGGTTATCCTGTTCTACATGTTTTTAAGATAAAATGAAGTATACATGGTAAAATACCGATATAGATATTCAAGAAGGAGTCGTTGTCATGTTCCAATTGCAAAATGTGGATGTAAAAGACGTCCTCGAAATGAGAGATGTCACTTTAGAATCGAGTGTCATCAGTGTTGAAGGACAAAGCGGGAGTGGTAAATCAACATTCCTGCGTTTATTAAATAATTTAGATAGCCCGACATCAGGAAACATTCTATTTAAAGGGCGGAATCTATTGGACATTCCACCTCAAGAACTTCGGAAACAGGTGGTTATGGTTCCACAAAACCCTGTCATATTCGACGGGAGCATCCGTGATAATTTACAAATAGGGCATATGTTTACGGGGGAAACGAATCCAACAGATGATCAAATGAAAGAAATGCTCTACCACCTTTGGCTGGATAAATCTTTACATACGAAGGCAAGCGATTTATCCGGCGGGGAAATGCAGCGTTTATCGCTCGGCAGAGTTCTGTTGTTAAACCAGGCTGAAGCCTACTTGCTGGATGAACCGTCTTCTGATTTAGACGACAGAACAGGCAGACATGTGATGAAGTATTTTATCGAGAGGGCGCAAGAACAGAATAAGCAAACGATTATGGTTACACACGATACTTCTATTACTGAGCAATTTGCTACCATGTGTGTAAACATGGATCAATATAGTAAGCAAATTAGAAAGGAGGATGAACGTAAATGAGCGGAGATCAAGCGATGGACTTTTCAATTTGGCAAATAGCTTTAGCTTATGTCTTTATTTTGGTTGTATTACTAATCGTTCAATTGAAAGGAATTTCTCGTAAACGTTTAATTATCATTTCAGCAGTACGCATGACGTTGCAGCTCATTTTGGTCGGATACATATTAGTCTATGTGTTAGATAATCCGAATCCTTGGATTACATTACTTATTATGTTGATAATGTTAACGTTTGCGACGTTTAATGTTTATCAACGGACGAAACATGAGATTTATTTTTCGTTTAAAAAATTAATCGCTGTCGCTATGTTTATTGGCATTATCTTGAATTTGACTTACTTTATGTTCGTTATTTTACAATTGGACCCTTGGTATAATCCGCAGTTTTTTATTCCGATCGGTGGGATGATTATTGGTAAAACAATGACGGGAGTTTCGTTAGGGGTCAATCATTTACTGACAGGCATGCAAGACCGAAAAGAACAAATTGAAGGTGCATTAATGCTGGGCGCTTCTCCCAAAAGGGCGGCTAAATCAATCGTGGACGATGCTTTTGATCAAGCAATGCTTCCTACCATAAACGCGATGGTCGGGATGGGAATCGTCTTTTTGCCGGGGATGATGACAGGACAAATCATCGCCGGGCAAGAACCGATTTCAGCAATCAAGTATCAAATTTCTGTTATGCTTGGAGTGGCAGGGACAGTGTCGTTAACGGTATTGATTTTTCTGCATCTCGCCTATAAAATGTTTTTCAATGAACGGAACCAATTTATTTTGACGAAGCGGGATATGAAAGAAGAAGCAATGCCGGTAAAGTACGATTAATAACATAAGTCTCTTGAAGTTGAATATAATTTATAAATGGGAAGCGTAAAATACACTGGGAATAAAGAATAAGGTGAGTCGATGAACGATTTTACAAACTATCATCCTGTTGTGCTATTGATTTATTATATTGCGGTGCTGAGTATGACGCTCTTTTTGTTGCATCCGGTGGTGGTGAGTGTTTCTTTTATAGGTTCGCTTTTATTCTATGGACTGCTTACATCAGCACGTAAAGTATGGAAAGATATGCGTCTTTTTATGGTCATATTTCTGCTCATTGCTGGAACAAATCCGTTGTTTGTACATAAAGGAGAAACTATTTTATTTTATTTGTATGAGCGACCAATTACAGAAGAAGCATTGGTGTACGGTTTTTTTATTGCAATGATGCTTGTGGCAGTGATTTTTTGGAGTAAAGCATTCAGTATTGTGATGACTTCTGACAAATTCATGTATATATTTAGTAAAACCATTCCCAAGCTGTCACTTGTTATAATGATGGCTTTAAAGTTTATACCGCAATTTAAAAAACAAATAAAAAATGTACATGAGACACAGAAAACATTAGGATTATATTCAGACAACCGTATGAAGAGTCGATTAATGAATGGTATAAAAACATTCTACAGCATGATCTCCTGGTCACTGGAAACTGCAGTGGAACAGGGTGATGCGATGAAAGCGAAAGGGTATGGCTTGAAAGGGAGAACACATTTCTCATTATTCAGCTGGCAAATGCGGGATACAATCTTTCTTGTGACCATCGGATTGGTTTTCCTGTCTATTTTAATAATCCAAGTAAATCATGGGTACGATTTCCAGTTTTACCCTACCGTTTCTAATGTACCCATCACCCTTCCTGAAATCGGCAGGACGCTATTGGTACTTGGATTCGTCAGTCTTCCCAGTTTGGTTGAAATAAAGGAGTACTTACAATGGCAATTTGCGAAATCAAAGATATAACATTCACCTATCCTGAACAAGAGCAACCTGCGTTAAAATCCATCAACTTAGAAGTTGAACAGGGGGACTTTGTTGTTTTGTTTGGCGAATCGGGTTCTGGAAAAACAACTTTATTGCGTATGTTGAAAGCTGCACTCACACCATATGGAACGAAAGAAGGGGTCGTTCGATACAATGGGGTCGATATTCAGGAATGGAATGAACGGGAAGCAGCGCGTGAAGTAGGATTTGTCATGCAAAACCCTGATACACAAATTGTAACGGATAAAGTATGGCATGAATTAGCTTTTGGCTTGGAGAATTTGGGGACCCCTCCTGAAGCCATTCGACGATACGTGGCGGAGATTGCAAATTATTTTGGTATCCATACATGGTTTCGCAAACAAACGACGAAGTTATCTGGTGGAGAGAAGCAATTATTAAACGTAGCTTCTATTATGGCAATGCAACCAAATTTGCTTGTATTAGATGAACCAACTTCTCAGTTAGATCCAATTGCAGCGAGTAATTTTTTGCATATGCTAGAAAAGCTCAACCGTGATCTCGGCTTAACGATTGTGATGTCAGAACATCGCTTGGAAGAAGTGTTGCCACTCGCGAATAAAGTTGTCTTCTTAGAAGATGGGGAAATAATTTGTGCAGAAGAACCGAAAAATATTGGCCGGAAATTGCAAGAGATAGATGTCAAACATCGAATGATGCAAGCTTTACCGACTGCTGTGCAAGTGTTTCATGCTCTAGAAGGTAAAGGCGAAACTCCACTAACAGTGCGGGAGGGGAGGCGTTTTTTAAGTGAGCATGTGTCCCGTCCAGTATCGAAGAGGGCGCTTGAACCAGCATCATCTCCTATACAAGATGAAATACTAGTAGTGAAACAAGCTTGGTTCCGATATGAACGTCAAACACCGGATATTGTAAGAGGTGCTTCATTGTCTATTCAAAAAGGAGAACTAATTAGTATCCTTGGTGGAAATGGTTCAGGAAAAACGACGTTTATGAAATTGTTAGCTGGTCAGGAACAACCCTACCGCGGAAATGTATATGTAGAAGGAAAGAAAATACATAAATATAAGAATCAAGAGTTATATCGGCAGCATATCGCAGTCTTACCACAGGAGTCCCAAACCGTTTTTACGAAGGCAACAGTAAAAAGCGACTATGAAGATATTGCTTATGCCTTGTATAATGACCCATCTAAAGTCGCTGAAAAAATACAGGGCGTGGCGGATACGTTATCCATGGCTTCTTTATTGAATCAACATCCTTACGATTTAAGCGGCGGGGAGCAACAGAAGGCGGCACTCGGGAAACTATTATTACTGGAACCGGCCATTTTGCTATTGGATGAACCGACGAAAGGTTTAGATGCTTTTTCTAAACAAGTGTTCAGGGAGATCTTACAAGCGTTACAACTGCAAGGGAAAACGATTGTCATCAATACGCATGACATTGAATTCGCTGCAGAGGTCTCTGATCGCGTTGGGTTGTTTTTTGACGGAACGGTAGTGTCTTTAGACACACCAGAACGCTTTTTTTCGTTGAACACTTTTTATACAACAGCTGCCAGCAGAATGTCGCGGCATCTGATGCATGAAGCGGTTACTGCAGAAGCAATTGTAAACAATTGGTTTAAGCAGCATAAATCTTCTTCCAAGTAAAATGCTGTTTATCGTAGTTAAGATAGGCACTGAATGAGTAAATCACGTTCCGGGAAAAAGAAGGACCACTTCTCTAAAAAAGTACTTGATTAGATGAAGAGATTGAAAAGCAATGTAGAATCGTTCGATATTTGATATACTATTTTTACATGTCTAAAGAGGCAGGAGTGATTAAAATGACATCCTTGTTACATTCTAAAACAGCACCTTCTATCTGCATTCCTATTACAGGAAGAACGAAAGAGGAAATCGCTGAGCAGTTAGCAATCATTCAAACAGAACCAGCCGATATGATTGAATGGCGGGCTGATTTTTTTGAATTACTTGCTGATGCCACGCAAGTGCTTGAAGTGATACAAACGATTAAAAATCAAACAGATTTGCCACTGCTCTTTACTATTCGTGCTGCGCATGAAGGAGGAGAAGTGATTGCTTTATCGGAAGCAGATAAAGTGAATGTGCTCGAGCGTGTTTGTACGGATTCACCAGTGGACTTAATTGATTATGAGCTGTCGAACTCGTCAGAAAAGAGGAGGCAAATCCAACAAGCAGCCCAGGCAAATGGAAAAGAATTTATTGCTTCTTATCATCACTTCACACAAACACCATCCAAAGACGTTTTGCTGGAGAAAGGAAAAGCGGCGGAACGAGCAGGCGCAGATGTTGTGAAAATAGCAGTGATGCCGGAAGTGAAGGCAGATGTCTTTCGATTGCTGCAGGTTACAGCTGAGTTGACGGATCGTTTAAAAATACCAGTTGTAACCATGTCGATGGGAGAATTAGGAGCAATTAGTCGAGTGATTGGTTGGGCTTTTGGTTCTGTGATGACATTTGGAACAGCAGCTACCAGCTCTGCCCCAGGCCAGCCCCCTGCTGGAAAGTTGGATAAAGCGATTAAAGAAATGCAATATGTAGCGCCAGCTTGGCAAAATGCATTGCAGGATTACTAGAGAAAACGTAGAAAGAAGCGGAAAATGCGGGAAGTTAATAGCTGTTATCTAGCAGCGGGCTGACTTTGTTGAAACGGTATTTCTCTGTATAAGAAAATAAGTTTACATAAGTAAATAAATCAAAACGAGTAAGCTAAAAAAGCAGGAGGAGACAATATGACACAACCATTATTTTTAAAACCGGTTTTTCAAGAACGTATTTGGGGAGGAACAGCGCTTCGGGACGAATTTGGCTATGAGATACCGTCTGAAGAAACAGGGGAATGCTGGGCGATTTCAGGTCACTCCAATGGACCTTCTGTGATTGAAAATGGACCATATGCAGGAAAGACGTTGATTGAACTTTGGGACAATCATCGTGCATTATTTGGAAATACAGCTGGAGATGTTTTTCCTTTGCTGACGAAAATTTTGGATGCAAATGCTGATTTATCCGTACAAGTACATCCGGATGATGCATATGCAAAGGAGCATGAAAATGGGGAATTAGGAAAAACGGAATGCTGGTACATTATTGATTGTAAAGCAGGCGCGGAAATTATTTACGGACATCATGCGACGACGAAAGAGGAATTTACCAAATTAATGGAACAAGGAGAATGGGATACATTATTACGTCGTATTCCGATTGAACCAGGTGATTTCTTTTACTTACCAAGTGGAACAATTCACGCGTTATGTGAAGGTACATTGGTGTTAGAAACGCAGCAGAATTCGGATACTACCTACCGGGTATATGATTATGACCGGAAAGATCAAAAAGGGAATAAACGAGACCTTCATTTAAAAAAAGCACTCGATGTAAGTACCATCCCCCATCAGGAAATGGACATCGAGATGTATCATAAAACTGTCGAACATACGGAAGTGACTACGTTTGTAGAAGAGGAGTATTTCACTGTAAAGAAATGGGAAGTGAGCGGTGAAACTAAAATGAGTTTGGAAAGTCCTTTCTTATTGGGCAGTGTGATTGCTGGAAAAGGAACGTTGACGATGGATGATGTGACTTACTCACTTGAGAAAGGCCAGCATTTCATTTTACCAAATGATACTGAGGACTTCTTATTGGATGGAGCATTTACTTTAATCGTTTCTCATCCTTGAAAAATGCCTATAGAAAAAACTGCATGGAATACCCATGCAGTTTTTTACGTTATTTTAGTAATTTGTTATGTTCATACAGGTGAACAGGTTCATTATTGGACCGTCTCCAGCAAATGATATGCTTCTTCTTTAGAGGTCACTTGCATTAATTGTTCGCGAAAATCTTCGTCCATCAATTTACGGGATAACATTTGTAAAATCTTCAAATGGTCATCTCCGGCACTTTCTTCTGGAACTGCAATCATAAAAACTAATTTTGCGTCTGTACCATCTAAGCTGTACCAATCTACTCCTTCAGCTTTTATACCAAATGTGACGGCGGGTTTCTTGACGGCAGTTGATTTACCATGAGGGATTGCAATATTCATTCCCATGCCTGTTGTACTTTCTTTTTCCCGGTCTAAAATCGCTTGAGTAAATATTTCCGGAGACTCGAGGACCCCTTGTTTATTTAAGGTTTGTACACATTCATCAATTACTTCATCACGTGTATGACCGGATAAATTAGTGTTAATGAGATTGATATCAAGAATATCGGTTAATTGATTGATCTCCTGTGCTTCGTCTATCATTATTTCGCTATGCTCATCCGCACTTACCCCGGCGGCTTCTTCTGTTTTGTTTGATGTATTTTCATCCTCTGCAGCAACAGCAGGTCCATCAGCTGCTAAAGCAGGTTCTGGCTCTACGGTCTTTTTCAAGATATTCACAAGAAACGCAGTGACGAAAGAACCAACAATTACAGCGATAAAAAACATGAGAACATTATCGACAGCTCCTAGGACGGCTACAATAGGGCCGCCATGTGCTACTTTGTCACCTACACCCCCGAGCATCGCGATGACTGCACCAACCATTGAACCAGTCATGATGCTTGGAATCACGCGAATTGGATCTTGGGCAGCGAAGGGGATGGCACCTTCTGTGATACCGAAGAGCCCCATGGTAAACGTTGCTTTTCCTGCTTCTTTATCTTCTGATCTATACTTACGTTTGTTAAGAAATGTCGCGATTCCCATTCCGATAGGAGGTATACAAATTGCAGCAGCAATAGCTCCCATGATTTCGAAATTCCCTTCTGCAATCATAGCCGAACCGAATAAGAAAGCAACCTTATTCACGGGGCCTCCCATATCGATGGAAATCATTGCTCCTAAAATAAGGGCTAATAAAATGGAACTCGTTCCTTGCATGCCTTGTAACCAAACAGTTAACCATTCAAATATTTGAGCAATTGGAGTGCCCAGTACGTAAATGAATACCAACCCGACAATCAAAGACCCGAGAATAGGAATGAAAATGATTGGCATAACAGGTTGCACGGCTTGTGGTACTTTAATCTTTTTAATACCTAATACAACATATCCTGCTAGAAAACCAGCAACAATCCCGCCTAGGAACCCAGCTCCTGCTTCACTTCCATAAAAACTTCCGTCTGCGGCAATTAAACCGCCAATCAGTCCTGGAGCTAATCCTGGCCTATCTGCAATACTGACCGCGATAAAACCGGATAAAATAGGGACCATAAAAGTGAAGGCTGCTCCTCCCAGACTTTCAATAGTTGCCCAAATGGTGCCTTCGGGAACATCAACTCCTCCTCCGCTAAGCGTGAGCGATAAAGCAGTTAGCAGACCCCCGATAACGATAAACGGAATCATATAGGATACTCCGTTCATCAAGTGGCGGTAAATAGGGTTTTGTTTTTCTTGAGCACTTTTATGAGCTGAATCGTCTGATGTACTGGCTTGATTTTCTTGGTGTACAGGTACATCTCCTTTTACCATTCGGTTAATCAACTCTTCCGGCTTTTTCATCCCGTCTTCCACACCGGTGATGAGTAGCTTCTTCCCCACAAACCGGTCTTTATTAATATCTTTACTGCTGGAAATAATAATGCCATCTGCTTCTTGAATTTCTTTGGCAGTTAATTCGTTTTCTGCACCGATGGAGCCTTGGGTTTCTACTTTCATTTCGATTCCAAGTTCATCGGCAGCTTTTTGCAAATTCTCTGCTGCCATATAAGTATGCGCAATGCCAACTGGGCAAGCGGTTACAGCTAATAGTTTCAAAATGATTCCCTCCTTAAGGAATTGTTTACTATATTTTAGTATAACAATGAAATTGGAGACGACTAATTGAAATATTTACCGGAACATCTGGTAAAAAAGAATTACTTGATCTATTTTCATTCAACTGAACAAAAGAGTCGAAATTCTTCATGGACTTTTAAAGAGGCTATGCTAAAGTATTAAAAAACGCCAGAATGAACTGGCGAATGGAAGAAATAATATACTATGTTTATTCGTATGCCAAGCATTTCTGGAAAAGAATAATCATTTACGTTGAATGAAGCTTTTCAAGAAAATCAGAAGGGTCTGAAGCTGTCTGCAGAGCAGTTATTTTTTCGGGCTTATCACTTAAAACGGCAAGTTGCCCGAATACACCTTTTGTTTGGTTTTGCTCTTCATTCATGGTTGCCAATAAAAAAACAACAGAGACCCATTCGTCTCCCCATGGTAATGGATTCTCTAAAATCGCTGCTGCCATAACCGGTTGAAGAACCGCTTTCGGGTTGCCGTGAGGAAGGGCAATGCCTGAACCAATGGAAGTGGCAGAGACTTGTTCCCTTTGCATAACACTATGTGGATAAGATTCCTTTACATAGCCTTTATCGAGCAAATGGTTGGCAAGCATTTCAACGACTTCAAATCGGTGTGTCTTTTGAACAGAAAGAAAAATGGAGTCCACTGGCAATAAGGCAGCAATTGGCGACTTAGATTGTGAAGAGCTCTCTTTTTGTTGGCTTTGAAGAAAATTCGCTACACGTGCTTGTTCGTGTTGATTTAACAACGGTGAAATTAAAATGGATGGAATACTCGTTTCTTGGATAGGTGTAGTAGAAATAATAAAGTCTGCTTCAGCACTCGATAAGTAAGGCTGTAATTCTGCTTCTCCAATACAGGCAATGATGTCGATATCTTTAAATTGTTGTTCCAGTTTAGCTTGAAGTAAATGAGAGGTTCCTACACCTAAATGACAAACAATAATTCCTTGCTTTTTCTGATGGTTCTTTTTCTCTCGTCTTTCAACAGAAGCTTGAAAATGCAAGGTTAAATAAGCGATTTCGTCTTCGGGTAATTGTGTTTGTAAAGTAGTTAATTCTTCTGTTGCTAATAATACCATTCCAAACATATAAGGATACATTTTTTTAATATCAGCCAGTAAAGGGTTCGTAATCGGGAATCCGTATGTCAGCCTGTTTAAGACAGCTTGCATATGAAGCTCCAGTCCTTCCATTAAGATGGCATCCTCATCAAAAGCAACCAATGTAAACTCGTTTAATTTGGTGATGAGCTCGTGCATCACATTTTCGAGTTCCTCAGAAGCTGTACGATTTGTAAGGCTTCTTTTAGCGCTAATAACATGCCAGGTGAAGTATGTTTTTTCTTCGATTGGAAAGCGGATTGCGAGTTTATCTTCTAGGGTAGCCAGGAAACTGAGCGTTTCATGGAATTCGGGTTTTTCGCTAATGTGTTGAGTTTCTGCTTCTTCTACGAAAACATTTGTTTGTTGACGTGTTCGTTTTATCATAATCAAGGCATGAATCATCAAACTTTCAAAAGCTTCATCTATAAATGATAATTGATAGGATTGTTGCATCTTTTGTAAGGCTTGTTTAACGGTTGAAATTTCATGCGGTAAAAAAAGATGCAAAATGCTATTTCTCTCTGCTTGTGGAGAAATAAGCTGCGAAAGATGAGCGAGAGCGTTACGTTTGGCTAATTCACTTCCTGTTATGGAATTTCCCGTTCCTCGTTTAGAGATAAGAGAGAGGTTAAAGGTGTGGAGCCACTTTTCAAGCGCCTCAAAATCTCGTTTAATAACACTTCGATCTACAAAGTAAGTGTTTGCAAAAGTCTGCAAGGTCATTGGTTGTTTACTTACTAATAAATGATGAGCTATTTCCAGAAGGCGCTCTTCATCGGAAACATGGTTCACTTGGAACATCACTTCATATAGCTGCTGTCGTTCTGTTTCGCCTATTTCCAGGTAGACACCGACGCCTGGTTTGCGGACTAATTTTGCTGTGCTCCAAGATTGCAGATAAGCCTCAATAGCATGTAAGTCATTGCGAATCGTTTTCTCAGAATAGTTTGCATTTGCTGCAATCTGTTCGACGATAAGGGGCATATCCTGTTCTGTCAGAAGACGTTTTAATAATTCTATTTGTCTGGCTTTCATGGCGTGCTCACCCATTCTGGAAGTATTCTATATGGCAGTGTAACAAAAAGCTGCAACTTTCGCTTCTATAAGGTCTTTAACAAAGGAATTATGGTTATTCTATATTGCGAATCTTCTATAAACAGTATATGATTTAGATAACTATTAAAAGAGTTGAGGTGAATGGAATGTCAGAAGATCAGTTAACTCAAGCCTTTGCGAAAAACCTTGATAACAAAGATGATTTAAGTGCATACCGGGAAGAATTTTACATCAACCCTGAAACGATTTATATGGATGGAAATTCGTTAGGGTTAATGTCGGAAAGAGCGGAAAGCAGTTTGGAAAAGATAAAAGAGTCATGGAAAAAATACGGCATTGATGGCTGGACAAAAGGGGACCATCCATGGTTTTATTTTTCTGACCTCCTGGCAAATAAGAGTGCGGGGTTAATTGGTGCCCAAAAAGAAGAAGTAATGGTTACCGGATCGACTACATCCAATATTCATCAGATTGTTGCTTCTTTTTTTCAACCAAAAGGTGAAAAGACGAAGATATTAGCGGATGAGTTAAATTTCCCTTCCGATATTTATGCGTTGAAGAGTCAATTACAATTGCATGGTTTAGACCCGGAAGAACACTTAATACAAGTGAAAAGTAACGATGGGCATACGTTAAATGAAGCGGATATTATTGCTGCGATGACAGAGGAAGTAGCATTTATTCTTCTACCGAGTGTTCTGTATCGTAGTGGTCAAATACTGGATATGAAGCGGCTCACTCAAGCTGCTCATGAACGAGGAATCCTTATTGCCTTCGATTTATGTCACTCCATTGGAGCGATGCCGCATCAATTAACAGAATGGGGAGTAGACTTTGCGGTGTGGTGTACGTATAAATACTTAAACGGCGGGCCGGGTTCTGTCGCAGGAGTGTATGTCAACAAGAGACATTTAAAAGCGAAGCCGGGATTAGCTGGTTGGTTCAGTTCGGATAAACAGAAACAATTTGATATGGAGCATACTTTGACAGCAGCAACAGATGCAAGCGCTTTTCAAATGGGAACTCCGCATATGTTAAGTGCTGCGCCGCTTTTGGGGTCACTTGAAATGTTTCAAGAGATTGGAATGGATAAAGTTCGTCGTCATTCTTTAGCCAAAACGAACTATATGATGGACTTAATCGACAGTGAATTGCGTGAATTTAATTTTACACTGGCAAATCCGAGGGAAGAAGAGTCGCGAGGGGGACATGTATTTCTTGTGCATCAAGAAGCTGCACGCATTTGTAAAGCACTGAAAGCAAATGGCGTCATCCCGGATTTTCGTGCGCCAAATGGAATTCGTTTAGCACCGGTAGCGTTATATAATACATTTGAAGAAATTTGGCAGACGATTCACATATTAAAAATGATTATGAAAGAAGAACAATATAAAGCCTTTTCGAATGAGCGGGATGTTGTTGCTTGAGAGCAATATTTGTATTTCAGCCGATCTTACCAGTAGAGGATTGTACCAATCGCACAGGTATTAAAAAATTGACTTATGTGTGTATTTTCTGATAACTTAGAAAAGGTGCGAAAAAATCGTTGAATGATGCTGTAAAAGTATTATTATTTACACAGAATAAATAAAGTTACTACAATCGCCCCGTACACAAACAGGGGCGAATTTTTTGGTGATTCCAGCGTATTTCAATTTTTCCTTATTGGAGTAAAATGAAAAATTCGTTTCTAAGCAGTGTAAAATGGTTTTGAGCGATCATAGGGTAAAGAAAGTGATTTTTAAATTGTTTGATAATTTAGACAACGTTTTGTAGTCTTTAGGAGGCGTCTTTAGTGAATCGTAAGCATATCGTATTTTCTGGGTTTATGCTTTTTTCCTTATTTTTTGGAGCAGGAAATCTAATATTCCCTCCTTTATTGGGGTTGGAAGCAGGGGAAAGCTTTACTCCGGCGATGATTGGCTTTTTAATCACGGGGGTACTTTTGCCGTTTATGGCCATCATGGCAGTAGCCTTGTCGGATGATGGGTTAATTTCGATTGGAAGCCGGGTGCATCCAGTCTTTGGTTTAGTTTTCGCGATTATTATTTATATGTCTATTGGTGCTTTTTACGGCATTCCGCGAGCTTCTAATGTGGCATATGAGCTGGGTTTTCGCCAAGTGGTCGGTGCAGATAATGGAGTTGTCTTATTGCTTTTTTCCATTGTCTTTTTTGGTCTGACATATTTTATCAGCTTCAATCCGACGAAAATCGTCGACCGGATTGGCCAAATTTTGACCCCGTTACTTTTATTTGTATTAGCGCTTTTGTTTATTCAAGCTTTTTGGAAATTTGATAATATAGCAGGTGAAGCTACGGGTGATTATGCTGGAGCGCCTTTTGTTACTGGGTTTTTAGAAGGGTACTTTACGATGGATGCAGTTGCAGCACTTGCATTCGGCATTGTAGTGATTAATGGTTTGAAAGATAAAGGTGCAAAAACGAAGCAAGATCTTGTGAAAGGATCCATCGGCGCTGCAGTGTTAGCAGGTATAGGGCTAACGGTAGTTTATGTCAGCTTAGGTTGGATTGGGAGTGTGATCCCTGGGGAAACTGTATTTACGAATGGTGCAGAGATTTTGACTGAATCTGCGGAGATGCTATTTGTACAAGGTGGCGCCTTGTTGTTTGGAATCATTGTTATGCTAGCTTGTTTAACGACTTGTGTTGGCTTAATCAATGCGTGCTCGCGCTTTTTTCATGACATCTTTCCGCGTTATTCGTATAAAGTGTATGTCACTATCTTTGTATTGATTGGGCTGCTCGTTTCTAATTTAGGATTGAATATTATTTTAGATATTGCGACACCGCTGCTCGTCTTTATTTATCCTATCGCTATTGTGCTAATATTTTTGGCACTCCTTCAACAAGTAGTGGGAGCTGGTCCTTTTATGTATCGATTACCTGTTGCTATAACGTCCGTTTATGCTTTGTATGAAGTGTTAGCTAGTTTGGGCATCGAAGTTACTTGGTTAAAACAAGGGATTGGTTTTGTACCATTTTTTCAAGCAGGTTTAGGCTGGATAGTCCCGGCATTTGTATTCGGGCTTGTTGGCTATGTGCTGGACCATAACCGGAAGGCTATCAACGAAAGAAAAAATCTTGCATAAATCTCCTTTAAATATCGGACACCTTTCAGATGGAGCAGCAAGCTGTCTGATTAGATTATAAATTTTTTTACAACGAGGTTTACAATAAAGGATATTGGCGTTTTAGGAGAATCGGTTTATACTGGATGTAACAAGAAAAAGCGATGAATATGTAAAATCGTTGATGGGGGATTGCATATGAGTACGAACCGGTATTCGAGACAAGAATTATTTTCGCCTATTGGAACGTCAGGACAGCAAAGTTTACATGAAAAAACAGTACTCATCGTAGGGATGGGAACTTTGGGGACGCAGAGTTCAGATGCTTTAGTTCGTGCAGGAGTTGGCAAGGTTATTATCGTCGACCGGGATTATATTGAATGGAGTAATTTGCAGCGTCAACAACTTTTTACAGAGCAAGATGCGAAAGATCGGATTCCAAAAGTAATTGCGGCTAAAGAGCGATTACGAGCAATCAATAGTAAAACAGCCATCGAAGCACATATTCTTGATGTAGGACCGGAAGAAATTGAAAACCTCATCAAGAAAGTAGATTTAATTCTAGATGCGACAGATAATTTTGATATCCGGATGATTGTGAACGATGCAGCTGTGAAATATCGAATTCCATGGATTTTTGGATCTTGTGTTGGTAGTTTTGGGATGAGTTACACCATTATACCTGGAGAAACGCCTTGCCTGCATTGTTTAATAGAAACAATTCCGGTGGGAGGACCAACTTGTGATACTGCAGGCATTATCCATCCTGCAGCCAGTCAAGTCGTCGTTCATCAAACATCCGAAGCATTAAAAATATTGACCGATCAAACTGCTGCATTGCGAAAAAAACTGGTTTCGTTCGATGTGTGGGAAAATCAGACTACCCAGATGGACGTTACTCCGCTGAAGAAAACGGATTGTGTTTCCTGTGGAGAAGAGGCGACGTATCCATTTTTATCGTGGGAAAATCAAACCAAATCTGCTGTGTTATGCGGACGCGAATCGGTCCAAATCCGTCCGTCTAAACGTGAAGAAAGAGATCTCACTACACTCGCCGGACGATTGGAAAACACAGGAGGAACTGTTTCTGTGAACCCTTTTCTCGTTTCATTTTCAATCGAAAGCGAACGCATGGTCATGTTTAAAGATGGACGAGCCCTCATTCACGGAACGAATGATGTCGACAAAGCTAAAACATTATACCATCGTTATCTAAGTTAAGAAGAAGAAAAGTCGGAGATTGATTTCAGGGAATAAGAAAAAACGTGTTGTTATGGAATGGATGTGTCCGGTTTTGAACGTTTCATTAAAGTTCATAAAGTACTCTTCTTAAATGTGGAAGCGCTTTTAATAATGTATAGGGAGGATTCATAAAAATGACAAAAACTAAAGTAAAAAAAGGACCATTTCGAGGAGACCATGTCGGGAGTTTACTACGCCCTGATCGAATTAAAAATGCGCGAAAACAGTTTGCAGAAAATGAGATTTCGGCTGCAGCATTGCGTGATATTGAAGATGAAGAGATTCAGCGATTAATTGAAAAACAAAAGGAAATTGGGTTAGCTGCTGTTACAGATGGAGAGTTTCGCCGGGAGTACTGGCATTTGGATTTTATTAAACAGCTGAATGGTATTTTAACGTATGAAGAGGAAGCACCAGGTTTTTTTCAGGGCGCGATGAAAAAATTGAAAAAGTATCAAGTACATGGCAAGTTATCATTTCCGCAAGACCATTCTTTTTTAGAAGATTTTAAATTTGTAAAGGAAGCAGCGGGTCAACATATCGCTAAATTTACTATCCCGGGACCGAATATGATTTTACATTCGGGTATTGTAGCTAATCCTTATTACGAAGAAAACCCTTCTTATGCTTCTTTTGAAGAAGCAGCGGAGGATGTTGCGGAGATGTATAAAGATGCCATTCAATCCTTTTATGATGCAGGATGCCGTTATTTACAGCTTGATGATACAAGTTGGGGAGCCCTTTTTAGCGAAGACTTTCGTACACGCATTGAGGAGAATGGGTATGATGCTCAGAAAGTGACGCAAGTTTTTGCTGATACAACAGTGAAAGCTTTGGAAGATAAGCCTGAAGATATGACGATTACGATACATATTTGCCGAGGTAATTTTAAATCGTCCTGGTTGTAC
>DATGTM010000039.1:0-7713 GCA_035301845.1 Pseudogracilibacillus sp.
TTGCACGAAGTATCGACTGCAGTTGAGCAAAACATACCTGTTATAGCTTGTGTCTTTAACAACAAACAGTGGGGTGCTGAGAAGAAAAACCAAGTAGATTACTATAATGATCGGTTCGTTGGATCAAATATTGAAGGACCAAAATTTGCTGAAGTTGCTGAAGCGATGGGAGCAGTTGGGATGACGGTAGATAAAGCAGAAGATGTTGGTCCAGCAGTGAAAAAAGCGCTCGAGACAAAAAAACCGGTTGTATTAGATATTATGGTCGATGGGACGATGCTTGCACCTCCATTCCGTAAGGACGCTTTAAAAATGCCAACTCGTTATTTAGACAAATATAAACATTTAGATTATGATGAATGGAAATAATGCTGTATAAATGAAATTAAAAACATCTAATAAACAATGCTTGCTGTCACTGTTTTATTAGATGTTTTTAATATAAATGTGAAGGAATGCTAGCGTTTGTCTTGCATAAAGTTACTTTAATTTTTATTATATAATTGAAAAAACACCAGACACCACCATAATTAAAAACAATCATCCATATGTTCTTGAATAAAATCAGGTACGACTCAAATTAAACAGGAGGCTCTACTTATGAAAGCAGAGGATCAAGAAAGGAATCTTAAAATGGATGCAGATAATGGCAGGAACGACGACCGGACGGAACTTGAAAAAACGTTAAAGCCACACTGGGTCTGGGCAATTGCCCTAGGATCAGCAATTGGATGGGGGGCATTTGTACAACCAATTGATTGGATGAAAGAAGCAGGACCAGCTGGTGTTATGATAGGGTTTTCTATCGGGGCAGCATTGATGATTTTAATTGCTGTGAGTTATGGGATATTAATCAGAAGCTTTCCTGTATCAGGCGGGGAATTTGCTTACGCTTATTTGAGCTTTGGAAGAACGCATGCTTTTATTAGTGGCTGGTTTCTCACTTTAGGGTATATTTGTATTGTTGCTTTGAATGCTTCTGCTTTTTCTTTAATGTTCAAGTTTATTTTTCCGCCAATAATTGAAAGCGTTTACTTATATTCTGTTGCAGGATGGGAAGTGTATTTGCCAGAGATAGTGATCGCTGTGGAGATATTATCTATTTTTGGTTATTTTAATGTGAAAGGTACTGGTTTATCAGGAAGAATTCAGTTTGTTTTTGCGTGCTTTATGGTTGCAGGAGTCGTTTTAATTGCTCTTGTAGTCGGGTTTCAATCGAGTACAAGTTTCGGTAATATGGAGCCGGTGTTTGTCACTGGAAAAACCTCGTTTGCAGCAATTATTTCAATTGTAGCAATTGCCCCTTGGGCATTTGTCGGTTTTGATGCTGTTCCGCAAGCTGCTGAGGAATTTGACTTTCCTGCTAAGAAGGCATTTATGCTTATTGTATATGCCCTCGTATTTGCTGCTGCCATTTATTCTTTGATGATTATGGCTACTGCGATGATACGTCCGTGGGAGGAAGTAGCGGCAGAAGGCCATCTATGGGGAACAGGTCATCTGATTGAAAATTTGCTCGGCCCTATGGGACTGCTTTTACTAGCGATTGCTTTATGCATGGGGATTTTCACTGGGTTAAATGGTTTCATTTTAGCGGGAAGCCGTCTCTTGTTTGCGATGAGCCGGGCAACGATTCTTCCCTCTGCATTTGGAAAATTACACCCTAAACATAAAACACCTCATGTTGCGGTTTTATTTACTGTTTGTCTATCCTCCTTTGCACCGTTTTTTGGCCGGGAAGCACTCACATGGGTTGTAGATATGTCCTCGATTGGGGTTTCCATCGCTTATTTTTACACTTGTTATACAGCTTTTAAAATATTTAAAAGGTCAAAGAATAGTAAAGATTTCAATCCAAAAATAAATGTTGTTTCACCTGCAAAGAAAGGACTTGCCGGATTTGGAGCATTAGCCAGCATTGTATTTATTGGGCTATTGTTAGTACCAGGTTCTCCCGCATTTCTAGGTCCTAATTCGCTTATTGCTTTACTGATCTGGATTGTATTGGGCATTATTTTTTACGCCTTTAAACGACGGGAGTTTAATGCGATTCCAGAAAAACGATTAAATTATCTTATTCTAGGAAAAGAAGAGGTAATGTCGGAAGATTACAAAGAAACAAATGAAGCCAACTGATTCCTGTTTAAGGAAGAAATGTCTATTCTTTCCATAAAATATGCATTATCCAGAGAAGAATAGGGATGAAAAAATTAGTGCTACTTGCAATCGACACCTAATGAAGCTCAGATTAGGTGTTTTTCTTTACTTCATGTTAAACCATAAAAGATGGAGAGGTTTTCGTGTATAGTTGATTCTTGTATATTAAATCGATAGAATAGAAACAAAAGAGGCGATTCGTATGGAAGTACATAATATATTAAATAAAGATAATCCAATTCCGTTAATGATTCAATTAAAAAATGCGATTGAGAAACAAATCATTGATGGCATATATGAGGACCAATTACCAAGTGAGCGCGAATTGATGAGGCAATATGATGTCAGTCGAAGCACTGTCCGAGAGGCAATAAACGCTTTGGTTCGCGAAGGTGTTTTGGTTAAAAAGCATGGTAAAGGTACATATGTATCAATTAAATCATTAGACAGCTGGCTGGGCCAACTAAGCAGTACTACAGAAGTTATTCGAAATCTTGGTATGAAACCAGGTGCAAAATTAATCGATTTTAAAAAAGTGGCGCCATCTCAAGCAATTCAAAAACGTACAGGATTTAAAGAAGCTTATTTATTAAAACGACTGCGTTTAGCAGATGGAGAACCAATTGGTGTAGAGCAGCAATATTACCCTTTGTATATCGGCGAACAATTAGAAGCATATAAATTAGAAGATGTTACGTTATATGATGTGATTCAACAAGAATTAGGTATCCCATTTCTAGAAGCAAATCAAAAAATATCGAGCGGTGGTATCTCGGAACAAGATCGAGAATACTTAGAAGTGGATAAGACTGTTCATATACTTAAAGCTGAACGTATCATTAAGGGGCAAAATGAATCGATTATAGAGTATGAAGAAGCTTTTTATCGGGGAGATATATACGCTTTTGAATTGAACTTATCAAGAAAATTCGGCTAAAGATATCTTTGGTTTGTGAAGATATCTTTTTCAAAGAAATAGTTAAAAAGAAGTGAGAAGGTAAACTTGAAACTTCATTGACAAGGTAAATATTGTATAATATGATAAAATCACAGATAAATGTAAGGGCTTTCATATTTGGGAGTGCATTAAACTGAGAAGGGAGTTGGGGAAAGGATGCCGGATAAACAGAAAAGCAGTATTTTTGAAGGGGCATACGGAAGACTTATTTTGCCAGGTGTCGTTATTCAGTCTACCTTAATCGCTGGAGGCTATGCAACAGGTAGGGAAGTGGTGGAATACGGAGCTAAATTTGGAGCAATCGGCTGGGTAACCGGATTGACTATCTTAATTGGGTTTGGTGTCATGGCATTTCTAATGTTTGAAGTGGCACGAGTGTTTAAAGCTTTTGATTATAAAAGTTTAGTAAAACAATTCTTGGGTCCGTTATGGTTTGTATATGATATCATTTATTTTTTATTAGCTATTTTAATTTTATCTATTGTAATCGCGGCAACGGGATCAATTTTAAAGCGAACGCTTGGTTTGGATATTTGGATGGGAGTTTTAATTATTACGGTTATTACTGCTATTCTAAATTTTTATGGGCATCATTTGATTGAACGTTTTAAAACATTTGGGACTATATTTTTGTTTACGGGATATATTATCTTTGCTATTTTAGTCATTTCACAAACGTGGGGAGATGCAAAAGAGGTCTTTGCCAGTGGAGACACAAGTATGGCCGGAGACTTTCCATGGTGGAGCTTGATTTTAACCGGGATTATTTATATTAGTTATAATTTAGCAGTTTATCCAGCTGCCTTGTTTACAGTGGAACGACAAAAATCAATGAAAGACACTGCAATTGCAGGTTTAATTGCCGGTGTTCTGATGACAGTACCTTGGTTTTTAACGTATTTTGCGATGATGGGACATTATCCTAATGAAGAAATTCTGGGAGCAGATGTACCTTGGCTGGAAATGATGAGTGGCTTTGGATTTTGGGTGACAGTCATTTTTGGTATTGTTGTGGGCTGGACATTTATTGAAACAGCTACCGGTATGATTTATGCGTTTGTTACTCGAGTAGAGAAAAATTTAGAAGACATGGGTAAACAACCCTTAACTAAAAATATGAGAGGTTTAATCGCGATTATTGGTTTAATTTTGTCAGCTATTTTATCCAGTATTGGTATTCAGGATTTAGTATCGACAGGGTACACAGTACTAGGTTGGGCGATGCTGGTGGTTTATGGAATCCCAATATTATTTATCGGTTCTTATAAAATATTTCAAGCTGCCAAGCAACGTAAATCATAAAAATAAATCAATTCAACAATAACGAACAAGGCTGTAATGAAGCACCTTCTAAAACAGAGATTGTACTGTCTGTTTTAGAAGGTGTTATAATCGTTGCAGCTTTTTTATGCATGAATCAGTGTTTATTTGCTTTAGAGAAGGTCATCATGAATAGATGCGGTCTTAAAAATCATTTAAAATGAAAATATAACATTAGAGTATGCATGAAGTCTTTTGCTGTATGGAAAAGCTCGATAAGACTTTGCATGGCATAATCAAAGGAAAGAGAAAGCGAAGTACTTTCCAAAGTGACAGTTTATACTGAAGGATGGAGGTTATCAGTATAAAATGTGTTCAATTTAATTTGTGGTTTAAGAAGGGACTAGTTCGTAACCTTTTTAAGAACATGCTATACTTTTATAAGATAGATAGAGAGAAATGAGGGGGATAGATGATTTATTTTCGAATAGGTCTCTTTTTGATTGGTTTGGTTACTTTTAGTTTGGGGATTACCATTGCCATAAAGGTGCAACATCTAGGTATTCATCCTTGGGATGTTTTGACAGTAGGTTTATATGATTTACTTGGATTATCTGTTGGTACATGGAATATTATCATAGGAATTATGTTAATCATTGTATCCCTTATATTAGATCGCAGGTACGTAAAAGTGGGTACTTTTTTAAACGCAATCGTGATTGGTTCTTTTGTAGACTTATTTTTATGGTTGGATTTTTTGCCTGAAGCGACACATACTTGGACAGACATTATAATTATTCTCATTGGGATTGTTGTAATGGGTGTCGGCGGTGGCGTTTATAACGCAGCAGGAGTAGGTTCAGGACCACGGGACGGATTTATGCTATCTATTTCTGACAAAACGGGGGCATCTATTGGAAAAGTGAGGATTATTACAGAAACGAGTGTCCTTGTAGTTGGTTTATTAATTGGTGGTCCGGTGTTTATATTTACATTCATATTTACATTTGTTCAAAGTCCTATTTTCCAGTATTCGTACGTAACGTTAAAGAATTATGTAGAGAAATTAGAAAAGCAGCGACAACTCAAACCTAGATAGAGCTGGAATTAATGTCTTCCCAGCTCTATTTTATATGGTGAAACTTCTATATCTGTTTCTTCATCTAAGGCCAGATGGGCTAATTGTTTAGCGATGTAAGGGCCGGTGGTAAGGCCGGATGCTCCTAAACCATTGGCAATCATTAACCCGGAAAGCGAAGGAACGGGACCAAAAACAGGCAAATGATTATAGGTGAATGGACGAAAGCCTATTCGTGTTTCTACAATAGAAGCCTCTTTTAATCCGGGAGCCATTTGTAAACCTTGGTCCAATAAAAAGTGCATACCTGTCGTGGACAAAACAGGAGTTAATGTTTTTGCTGTTTCATGGGTTGCACCGGCAACAATTTTACCATCAGGAAAACTTAATAAATATTGATTGTTTGGCGGATTAACTACGGGTAAATCACTTGTATCTAATTGGTCCGTCTGCATGTGTAACACTTCCCCTTTTTGAACGTGAAAACGCAAGTCTAAAGAGAAAGGGTGAAGTAATTGATTCATCCAGGCACCATTTGTTGCAATAACTAAATCACTTTCAAGTTTTTCTCCGTCGACTTCGACTCCTTTAATCACGTTATTTTCGTGTTCAAGAGTCGCTTCTCCACTTAGCCATGCCGCGCCATTTTTCATTGCGCCACGAATAAGGGAGGACCTTAATTGTCTGCCATCGACACGAGCAGCTCCGGAAATATATAAACTGCTGTATTTTTCTTCTAATAAAGGGAAACGATTTTTCGTTTCTTGAGGAGAAAGAATACTGATTTCACCGATTTCAGGGGAGTTATTTCGCCGCTTCAAGGCGAGTGTTTCCAGCTCCTTTAATTTTTCAATGTCTTCATGTAAGCGTAAAGCGCCTACTTTTTTATAACCAGTTTCTTTTTCTCCAAGTGCTTCCAAATCAGGAATCAATGTTTCATAGTAACGCGCGCCGCAAGCTGCTAGTTGATACCAGTCCATATTGCGACGTTTAGAAATCCAAGGGCAGATAATACCGGCGGAAGCAGAGGTTGCTCTTCCTGCAGCTTCGCTTTCTACTATGGTGACAGCTGCTCCTCTTTTGGCTAGCTCATATGCTGTTGCAGCTCCTAGAATACCCGCACCAATAATGGTGATTTTTTTCATACGATCCTCTTTTCTACATACTTGGTTCATGTTTGTACGAGTTGTACAGTTCATTTAAATACACTCTATAAGAAGATAACATACAAGAGAGGGTTAAGAAACAAAAAATAAGCGGTCCCTTTATTTATAGCAGAAGAAAGAAGTAAAATACATGACGAAACCAAATGGAATATGGTACGCTTAGTTATGGAAATATTATAAGAGATTGGGAGCGTTTGTATGGGAAAAATACAAGTTATGGGCCATAAAAGCCCAGATACAGATACGATTTGTTCTGCGATTGTGTATGCAGATTTAAAACAACAACTGGGTATGGAAGCAGAAGCAGTGCGTTTAGGAGAAGTAAATAAAGAAACAGCTTATGCATTGGAATTTGCAGGAGTAGAAGCTCCGAAGTTTATTACTGAGGTAGACAGTGACGTGAATGAAGTTATTTTAGTTGATCATAATGAGTTCCAACAGACGGTTGATAATATCAAAGAAGTAACAATCAAAGAAGTTATCGATCATCATCGTGTAGCAAATTTTGAATCGGCAAATCCGCTTTATTTTCGTGTAGAACCTGTCGGCTGTACCGCAACAATAATCAAAAAAATATATCAAGAAAAAGCCTTGGACATTCCCAAAGCAAATGCGAGACTGCTGTTGTCTGCGATTATATCTGACACGCTTTTATTTAAATCGCCAACTTGTACAGAAGAGGACCGTGAAGCTGCGAAAAGCTTAGCGGAAATTGGAGAAGTCGATATCGATACGTACGGGTTAGCTATGTTAAAAGCAGGAGCAGATTTAGAGGATAAATCCATAGAAGAATTAATTGCAATGGATGCGAAAGAATTTACCATGGGGAATTCTAAAGTGGAAATTGCCCAAGTCAACGCGATTGACATTGAAAAAGTTTACGAAAGACAAGAAGAATTCGAAGCTGAAATTCAAAAAGTAGTAGAACAAAAAGGTTTAGACTTATTTTTACTCATGGTGACGGATATTTTAAACAGTAATTCAGAAGTACTTGCAATTGGAGAAGCGGAAAATAAAGTTGAAAATGCGTTTCAAGTACAATTAGCCGAGCATCGCGCTTTATTAGAAGGAGTTGTTTCCAGGAAGAAACAGAT
>DATGTM010000040.1:0-4074 GCA_035301845.1 Pseudogracilibacillus sp.
GTTTACAAAGACCCCAACTTTTTTTAATGTGGAGCTTGTCGTTTGAGCGATTTTTCGAGCGTTTTCAGCTGTGATTTCCCGGCTGCTGGGGGCGAAGACAAAGCCGATAAAATCAGCTCCTGCTTTCTCCGCTGTTTGTGCTGCTTCAATCGAAGTAATTCCACAGATTTTTACTTTCATAGTGACCTCTCCGTTTTGTGAGGTAGCGGAATTTGCAAGGCATGCATTGTTTCTTTTAAGGAAGAAGAGCGCATTAACGTTTCTCCAATTAAAATGGCTTCTGCGCCTGCAGCGGCTAATTGTTCCACATCTGACGCATGACGGATCCCGCTTTCCCCGATTAGAATCGTCTGGGGGTTTGTGACCATCTTGGCCATTCGATTCGTTGTGGACAAGTCTACATCAAATGTTTTTAAATTTCGGTTGTTTACGCCAACAAGAGAAGGGTGAAGCGGTAAAACACGTTCCATTTCTTCTTCATTATGGACTTCCACTAATACTTCTAATCCAGCCTGTACAGCGTAATTATATAACTCTTTGAGTAGGGTGTCTGAAAGTGCAGCAGCGATTAATAATATAATATTTGCTCCTGCCTGTTTCGCATGGTCTATCTGTATCGTATCAATCATAAAATCTTTACACAATATAGGGAGTTGTACAGCTTCGCGAACTGCAGTTAAATCTTCCATAGATCCTTTGAAAAAAGGGCCATCTGTCAACACGGAGATCGCATTTGCCCCGTATTTTTCGTAGGAGCGCGCTTGAGCTTTCGGGTCCACATTCGGGTGAATCATCCCTTTTGAAGGGGAGGCGCGTTTCATTTCTGCAATCATCCCCATCGTATTCCGATTGGTGATTAGTTCTTGGAAAGTTGGCCCATCGTAAGCTGGTGCATTGTATGCTATTGTTTCTTTTTTTAATTGCATGACTTCTTTTTCTTTCTCAGCAATGATTTCGTCTAAAATCGTCATTTAAATAGCCTCCTTGGAAACGGATTGGCTGTATTCAACGAGCGTGTTCAGTCGATCCATAGCTTTGCCGGATGCTATACTGTCTCTCGCCATTTCAATACCGTCAATTAATGTGTGTACTTTGCCGTGTGCAAACAATCCAATCGCTGCATTCAGTAATACAGTATCCAAATAAGGGCTCGCTTCATTATTTAAAACACTGTGCAAAATAGCTGCATTCTCTTTAGCAGTTCCGCCTTGAATCTCTTTATTCTCATATACTGGTAACCCTAAATCATGCGGGTGAACAGTGAATGATGAAATGGTTCCTTCGTTTAGGAGCACAAGGTGATTGTCGCCTGCAAGTGATGCTTCATCCATATAATCTGCTCCGTTCATGACTACTGCACGTTTGCGTCCTAATTTATGAAGTGCGTTCGCTATCGTTTCTAGTTTATCTCTTTGATAAACGCCCATGAGTTGTGTCTCCAAGTTAATCGGATTTGTTAATGGCCCGATTAAGTTGAAAATGGTTGGTAAACCAAGTTCTTGCCTGATTTTCATAAACGGACGTAATTTCGCATGAACATGAGGGGCAAATAGAAAAGTGATATTATTTTCCTGTAATAAGTTTTCCGTATGAGTCTTAGAAAAAGTGAGTGATACCCCAAGTTCTTCCAATACATCAGCACTGCCTGTTTTACTGGAAACACTGCGGTTGCCGTGCTTTGCTACTTTGACTCCTGCTCCGGCAAGGACGAAAGCAGTTGTTGTACTGATGTTAAAACTATTTGATTGATCTCCGCCTGTTCCGCAGTTGTCAGTGACATTCGCTAATTCTATCTCACTTAGCTCAGATTGCGAGCGGATAACGTCGACCATTCCTGCCATTTCATCTGCCGTTTCTCCCTTCATGCGTAACCCTGTAAGAAAAGCTGAAATCTCCGTATCTGAAGTCCCCTCGTCAAAACATTGGTTTGTTGCTTCTTTCATTTCATTCATCGTTAAATCTTGCTGGTTCATCAACTTATTTAAAATATTTTTCATGGGTAGGGCTCCTTTCCGTTACCTGTGTAAGTTTGTTAATGACTTTGCTTTGTGTAATGTTTCTTCATACTCTTTTTCAGGGACAGAATCTTCTACGATACCTGCTCCTACTTGTAAATAAGCTTTTAGATCTTTAACGAGTAGTGAACGAATGGCGATAGCGAAATTGATATCATGGTTAAAGCTAATATAACCAATTCCTCCTGCATAAAAGCCGCGTTTTGCTGTTTCAATTTCATTTATCAGTTGCATGGCGCGTGTTTTGGGTGCACCAGATACGGTTCCTGCAGGCAAGCAAGCAATTAAAGCGTCCATGCTTGTTTTGTTTTGTAAAAGCGTTCCATGGACTTCGGAGACAAGATGCATGACATGTTCATAACGAGTTACTTCTTGATAAACTGGTACGTGAATTGAATCGGCTTGGCATAAATGTTGGAAATCCTCTTTACTTAGTTCTACTAACATATCGTGTTCGGCGATTTCTTTTGGGTCTTTTAGTAAATCTTCTGCTAACTGCTTGTCTTCTTCCGGCCCCGCAGCTCTTGGTCTTGTGCCGGCAATCGGATTGGTGATGACATGATCTTTTGTCGTTTGAACTAAGCTTTCTGGAGAAGCTCCGATGATTAAATAATCTGTAAAATCAATATAGAACATATAAGGTGACGGGTTTTGATTGCGCAAATGCCGGTAAAAGGAGAACGGATCGCTAGTTACCTCAGCCGTCATTTGTTGCGAGAGCACAATTTGTGTTGCTTCTCCGCGATGAATATATGCTTTTGCTTGCTCGACTTGATGAATAAAGTCGCTTTTTTGTAAGGTATGTTTAAAGTGAACTGGAAACGTCTCTAACTTTTCGTTCGTCATCGTCGCATCGAGCTCATCACTTATTTGTTGTGCTCGTTTTTCAAGCTTCTCATTGGACTCATTATTTAATGGAACCGTAATAATATAAGCTGTTTCCGTCCGGTGTTCGTATACAATAATTGTGTCGTACACCATAAAGTGGTAATCAGGTGTTTGAACCGCATCGGGTAAAGGGCTGCCGATTGTACGATGATTGCGTACTGAATCATAACTCGCATAACCGATGGCTCCTCCTGTGAAAGGGAGCGGAATATCTATATCTAATTTAGGAAGATTTTCCTTGATAAAGTCTAAACAATTCATCGAAACTGTTTCTGTTGTCTGTTGAAGAAAATCGTTGATGATTGTTTCTTGCGCATATCCCTTCATTTCCTTGCAAGGATTCGCGCCAATATAAGAATATTTTCCTTTTGTTTCGTGTTGGAAGGAACTTTCGAGTAAGAACTTTTTTTCTCCTTGAAGTCGTTTGAAAATACCAACCGGAGTAAGCATGTCAGCGTTCTTTTTGATAAGTTTATAAGTGCTTTGTTGTCCGATCACAGGACATCCCTCGTTTCTATTAGATTATTTGCCGTTTATTTTTAAATAAAAAATCCTCTGTAAACACAGAAGAAAATGTGCTTACAGAGGACGATGTTAAGTCGCGGTGCCACCTCTATTGGGAAATGAAATCCCATCTTTACTCAGATACGCTTGTACTATACATATCCTATCCAAATAACGCTGGAAGACGTTTTTCCCTACTGATTCTTTTCACCAAAGAACGTTCAGAAAAACTCTAGTAAGTCCATTCAGAATTCTGTTTCATACTTGGATCCCACCAGCCCAAGCTCTCTTTCATGAAACGTTGAAAACCTACTCCTCTTACTTTAGATGTGTTTATTTTAGATATAAAAAAATCCTTCATCCGATGAAAAGGACGAGGAAATCGCGGTACCACCTTTATTAGCTGATGAATCAGCTCACTTTGGTTATAGACAGTTATCTATATGTCACTGGTAACGGAAGACAATGCCGTCAAAGCCTACTGCAAACAAATATTTGTTTCGGTTTGAATGCTCGAAAGTCCATTCGTCCATCTCACACATTGGTTTGCAGCCCCACCAACTCTCTGTTGTGTTTCCGATAGAGTACTCTTCTTTGTCAAAGCAATTTATTAGATTAATTACCATCTTAAAGCGGATTATTAGAATTGTCAAGCTATTTCGAAAAA
>DATGTM010000041.1:0-2493 GCA_035301845.1 Pseudogracilibacillus sp.
ACACTATTAGTATCCAAACCATTTAATGGTTCATCTAAAAAGATAACCTCCGGATTATGCAGCAAACTGGAGACGATTAATACCTTTTGCCGCATGCCTTTCGAAAAACTGTCTATTCGCTTATGAAAAACATCTTCCATACCCAGTAAACGGAGTAGTTGAAAGGCTTTTTCGTTAGCAACGACTGGATCCATCCCATATAAAATGCCTGAAAAAGAAAGATACTCACTTGGCGTTAATTGGTCATACATATCGGCACTTTCCGGAACATAACCAATTTTTCTTTTATGTTTTATGTCTCCTGTCTGGAGCGGCTCACCGAACAGTTCCACGTCCCCTGTGTAACCTTCTAATAAGCCAAGCATAATTTTAATGGTTGTACTTTTACCGGCGCCGTTTGCACCTATATAACCAATAATATCTCCTTGGAAAACATCTAAATCAATCCCTTTTAATACTCGTTGTGTGTCAAATTCCATCTGTACGTTTTTTAGACTGATTTGTTTCTGCTTATTCATTATCCAGCCCCTCTTCACACACGCTTATCGATAGCTAAACTGTATTTTCAATATACCAATATAGAAAGGGAAATGCCATCTTGACAGACCGGAGTATTCTAAAGAAGCATAACGATTTTATCTTTTGATGATTGTCTTAGAAGATTGTTCACACATTTGTTACACTAAACGGAAAGGTAACCATTTAATGAAAAGTTCTAATTGCAAAGCAGTTATTATAGATGAAGATAGATTTTTCAAACGGAGGTCATCATATGAAAATGCTTGCTATTAGTATTTTTATTATAGGCGTCATTTTCCTCACCTATATTGCAGTCAGCTCGATGATTAAAGTGCTAAATTTAGCTCATGATAGAAAGGAAATATCCGAACAAAGCCGGAAACGTATGGTAGCTCTGTCTATCATCATTGGTATTCTCATAGCAACGTTATTGCCAATTATCTCTATAACATTATTAGAATTTCTCGCTTCATGAGATATCTTTTAAGCATCTAAAATATATCTCGGAGATTTTACCTGATTTGTTAACTTCATTTGATGACCGAGGTTGTAAAATTGTCTGATCACTATAGCACTTCCGTTATTTAAAACAACGAGATATCCATGAAAAAAGATACCAAATCCATTGTGATTTAGTATCCCTTTAACGTGTCGCATTCTCTTTTTCATCTTCCAGCAGAGATCAATAATTTTTATTCTTCTTCATTACCAAGGTGTCGCTGTATTCCGTACAGCTTCAGCTACTTTTTGTAAATTCTCTGTACCAACTTCGTTTAACCATTCATAATAAGCGTCATTTCCTTTTTTCGCAAAAGGTTCAACACCTTCTTTCCAAATTGCACGACCACAAAGACACCCATTGAAATCTGCTCCCGCTTCCGATGCAAAATAAAGCGTATCTACGAATTGGTCATTCGTCACGCCACCGCTCAAATAAATAAATGGGACGTTGCTTTTTTCAGAGGCAATACGGTATTTCTCCGCCGCTTCTGCTTTACTGTAGACAGGGTCGTAATTATCGTACTTCTCATACCCCTCTACATGATAAATCGCCACAGGAACTTCTACTTTTAAGACGTCCACTCCGTAAACTTCTTTCGAAAATTCTTCCATGAAGTAATCAACGATACCTGGTTTATATGCAGCAAAAGCTGCTCCTTTAGGATCTGCATCCGTCACACTGTAGGCAACAGGTTCTAAAATAAATAAAATATCATTTTGTTTACATTCATCCCCTACTCGTTTGATAAACGCTTTTTTCGTTTGGTTTATCGTCTCTTCCTCATGGTGATTATAATAAATCAACAATTTAACTGCACTTGCGCCAGCCTCTTTTAAATCTTTGACGGCATAATGATCCACTAGGTTTGGCAAACGGCCTTTTTCAGTAGCATCGTACCCTGTTTTTTCATATGCCATAATTAAACCGACATTCTCATTTAACTTAGCTGCCGCATCCCAGCCATATTCAGGATCCAGCAGTAATGAAGAAGACTGGTTGCCTAATACATCGCTCACCCCTTGCTTAAATTGATTCAAGCCATCTTCGTAACCAATCTCTTGATTAAATCCTTGAATCATTTTGCCGAGTGAACCCCGCTGATCCATCGCTGTGGCAAAAATAATATGATTTTTATCTGAAATTATTTCTAAGCCTCGTTGTTTCCCTGGTGTTAACGTCATGCTATATACGCCTCCTAATAGTTTAAACGATTGGGGTGACCTTGATTTGTTGCATACACCCCTCGATTTTTTCCGGATTGATTTTCCCTGTTTTCGCCTCCATGGCATTTAAAACACCCATGGTTAAACCAAATTGAATCCATTCGACATCTCTCAATCCACGCGAGTAACCAGCTGCGAAACCTGCCAAAACAGAGTCCCCTGAACCCACAGGATTGATTGCTTCTACTTCAGGAATTTCCGCTCGGTAGATGGTGTCGTTTTGTTTAATTAATGCCCCTTTAGCTCCAA
>DATGTM010000042.1:0-2784 GCA_035301845.1 Pseudogracilibacillus sp.
TTTTTGGATTATCGTCCCCGCTGCGATTCTAAACATATTTCTTATTTTATTTACGAATGTGCCGAGTATCATTACCTCGCTGTTTTCAGTCGTCACGCTAGTTGGTTTTTTCGTATGGCTAATAATCTATCTCCGAAAACAAAAGAACAAACAAAATTCCGAGCAATGATTTGTACTTTCCCCATCGATTATATTTTTCGGAATATTCTCGCTTTTACTTCTCACTCCTTTAAGATCTATCCACATGAAGAGGACTCCTTCCCTTCGCAATATGCATTCATAAGTACCCCTTAACCTCTTCACATTTGTTCTCCAGTTTCCCTGAATCGCGTCAATTCCAATCTTCGTCATTCGTACTAAACGAATTTATAAAAGAATTGATATTACATGCTCTATTTTCTTGATATAACCTTCCAATCTTTTTTCCATCACAAAGAAAAATTATCATGCCTTTCCCCTCCTGCTTTTATCCAACACGTCACTTGTGAGCCAACTGGCTATTACTGCATTCAAGTAGGTTCATTTCATTTTATTCTTTCATGTAAGCTTATTCTTTGCATTCAAATGTAAGATGCCTTATTGTTTATATATAAACAATTAGATGTCTAATTACTAAAAACAATAATGTATTGTTTCGAATAATCAAGTGTGAGTTAGCATTTACACATCAACAGAAAATGGTTGTTTAAGTATTGTGGAAACAGTGAAGTATATTAAAAAAGGAGAGATTATGATGAGATTAAACAATAAAGTAGCTATTATAACAGGAAGTGCTTCAGGGATTGGAAAAGGAATTGCTTTAGCCATGGCAAAAGAAGGTGCTCATGTAGCAATCGTTGATGTTAATGAAGAAAAAGGCCAAGAAACGTTGAAGGAAATTAACAACATCCAAGAGGGAATGCTGTTTATTAAAGATATTTCAAAAGAAGAAAATGTGAAAGAAGTTATGGATGCTGTATTAGATAAATATGGTAAGCTCGATATTCTTGTAAATAATGCACATGCATCACGTCAAGCGTTATTTACAGAGACGACTGCTGATTTATTCGATTTATCCTTTAATACAGGTTTCTATCCTACTGTTCATTTCATGCAGGCTGCTTACCCTGCTTTAAAAGAATCAAAAGGAAAAGTGATTAATTTCGCTTCAGGTGCGGGATTAAAAGGACAGCCGACACAAACATCTTATGCAGCTGCGAAAGAAGCCATTCGAGCAGTTTCACGAGTTGCAGCGAACGAATGGGGACCTGAAGGAATCAATGTAAACATGATTTCGCCAATCGCTTTGACTGAAGGTGTGAAAGAGTGGAGAGAGAGCTCTCCTGAACTTTATGAACAGATGATCACTAACATTCCTCTACGTTCATTAGGAGACCCAGAAGCAGATATCGGACGCACTGCTGTATTTCTAGGAAGTGACGATGCCGATTATATTACCGGACAAACGATTATGGTAGACGGTGGCTCTATTAAACTACGGTAAATACATGAACAAGATATAAAGGAGCGATTCACATGGGAAAATTAAACCAAAAAGTTGCTATTGTAACAGGTGGCTCATCAGGTATAGGAGAAAAAATTGTCGACGTATTTCAAAGTGAAGGTGCAATCGTCATAGCTGCGGATATCAATGAAGAAGCACTTGCTCATGCAGAGAAAAAAGAAAATGTACATGGCATGAAATTAGACGTCTCTTCCGATGAAGCATGGGCTACTTTTGTCAACAAGGTGAAAGAACAGTTTGGGAGAATAGATATTCTAGTCAACAACGCAGGCGTATCTTCCGAAAAGGGGTATAGCGATATTGGCAAAGAAGATTGGGACTTCATGATATCCATTAACGGGTTTGGTCCTTTTGCTGGCATGAAACATGTTGCACCAATCATGGCTGAACAAGCAAAAGGAGCGATCGTTAACATTTCTTCTTATACAGCGCAGATAGGTCAAGGGTTTAACCATTACTCCGCTTCAAAAGGGGCAGTTCGCGCGATTTCAAAAGCAGCTGCGACACAATTTGGCCGTCAAGGCGTTCGAGTAAACACTTTGTTCCCGGGTATTATCGAAACACCGATGACACAGTCGTTAAACACTTCGAAAGAATTGGTAGACCAGCTTGTTCAAGCAACGCCGTTACAACGCTTAGGAAAACCGGAAGACATTGCCAAGTCAGTCTTGTTTTTAGCGTCGGATGATTCCAGTTATATTACAGGAGCTGAACTGACCATCGATGGCGGTTTCTCTGCTCAATAAAAGGGAAATTTAAGTAGCGAGAGTTGTAATCTCGTTATTCTTGGGTCAACGAGGTTACTCTCCGGTTACATCCAACATAGTGTGTAAAAAAATGAAACGAAGGAAATGTACGGAGACTCCTGCCGGATGAAAAGCTCGGGTAAGACATCGCACGGCGGAGCCGAAGGTAGCTTAGCAGCACCGGCGGAAAGCGAAGTACATTTCCAAAGTGACATATTTACACAAAATTTTGGACATAATCGTTTTCTCAAGAGTACAGGCAAATAAAATAAGATATCATCCCGAACTCGGTGCTTGTGCTGAAGATCGGGACAATACCTTAAATTATTAGCCTCATCTAGTCGTTTTATTCAGAGTAAGGGCAGATAAAATCAGGTGTCATCCCGAACTCATGAGTATAATGAAGATTGGTCTACTATTTTCCATCATCTGCCTCATCAAAAGAACAGTTACGGCAAAAGGAATTGAATGAAAAATCTTCTTTGACGTAGGAGTGCTTTTAACGAAAAGAACACCGTAGAATAAACAATACTT
>DATGTM010000043.1:0-15004 GCA_035301845.1 Pseudogracilibacillus sp.
ATACCGCCTTCCTGTTGAGGTAATTAATGAATACGCTTGGCATAATTTATTTGCACGTCAATTATTTATTACACCAACCGAAGAAGAATATGAAGAACATGATCCAGGGTTTACGATTTTGTCAGCACCGACTTGTAAAGCTGATCCAAGCGTGGATGGCACAACCTCTGAAACGTTTGTTGTCATTTCTTTAAAAGAGCGCATCATTTTAATCGGCGGAACCGAATACGCCGGCGAAATTAAAAAATCAATCTTCTCCATTATGAACTACTTATTACCAAAGAACAATATTCTTTCCATGCATTGTTCAGCGAATGTCGGAGAAGAAGGAGATGTTTCTTTATTTTTCGGACTTTCCGGCACAGGAAAAACAACCCTTTCTGCAGATCCATATCGTCAATTAATCGGAGATGATGAACACGGATGGAGTCCTAATGGCGTCTTTAACATTGAAGGTGGATGTTACGCAAAATGTGTTGACTTATCCGCTGAAAAAGAGCCACAAATATACAATGCCATACGTTATGGTTGCGTACTGGAAAACGTCGTCTTGGATGATGAATCAAGAGTGCCTGATTACGGGGATACCTCTTTAACAGAAAACACGAGAGCGGCCTATCCTTTAGAAAATATTAATAACATTCTCCAACCAAGTGTTGCGGGACATCCAAATACAATTATCTTTTTGACAGCAGATGCTTCCGGCACGTTGCCGCCAATCAGCAAGTTATCAAAAGAGCAAGCGATGTATCATTTCTTGAGTGGCTATACGAGTAAATTAGCTGGAACGGAAAGAGGTATAACTGAACCTGAAGCTACTTTTTCTGCTTGTTTCGGTTCCCCTTTCTTACCACTTCCTCCAAGTACGTATGCAGAAATGTTAGGGGAAAAAATTGATCAATTTGAATCCAATGTATTTTTAGTTAATACCGGATGGACTGGTGGACCTTATGGCGTTGGACAACGCATGAAGCTTTCTTATACAAGAGCGATGATTCATGCTGCTTTAGAAGGCGAACTTAATACAGTGGAAACGAAACAGGAAGAAATATTCGGGTTGCATATGCCTACCCACATCCCAGGAGTACCTGATGAAGTATTATTCCCTCGCGATACTTGGGAAGATAAAGAGGAATATGACAAGATTGCACAGGAACTTGCACAGAAATTCCATGACAATTTCAAGAAATTCTCACACGCGACAGAGGAAATTAAACAAGCAGGCCCTCAATTTAAATAATGCTTATGAATATAACTTAAAAAAAAGACGCCCTCTCATTTGAGAGGTGGCGTCTTTTTATTTGCTTAAACGGGCCAGACAATGAACTAATACATCGTCTTTCATCATAAAACTATATTGACGATTTTGTTTAATGTCTCCAGGAATTTCTTTCAACAACACCGGTCCTAACGTTTCCAGATAATCTTCTCGATATTGTAAGGATTCTATCTTAGCGAAATATACATTTTTAATAATGTAGTCCCGCTTCCCATCTACATAGTACTGGGCAAGATAAGTTAATTCCTGGACAATTCCTCCCGTTTCCTCCCATACTTCCCGCTTCGCTGCATCCTCGGCAGATTCTCCGGACTCTACTTTTCCACCTGGAAATTCCAATCCTCTCGTCCGGTGCTTAGTTAATAGCCATTGATTCTTGTATTTACAAACTACCCATACATGTTTAGGGAAAGTGGAAAAAGGTTCTTTGTCAAAGGAAAGTTCTACTTCATTATGATAATAATCTTTAAACGTATACGTCATAACTCCCTCTACTTTCCTATCGTTCTATACTGAATAATCCTATACCCAGTATATCATTTATTCCTCAGAATGTGGACGAGTTTGAGGGTAAGATTCTTCTTTATCAATCGGGCGTCCCTTTAATGCGCCCGTCTCATCAATAAAATCTCTTGTTTTTTCATCCCCTAAATCGTATATCATCTCTAAAGCTTCTCGGATAGTGACCTTAAAATCATCTTCCGAATCTGAGTTATGGTACAGCATAATCGGTGTATTGGCTCTAAACATCGTCATCACTTGATCAGACTGGAGCGCATCGAATTTACGAGATAAAATATCAATTTCAGATTGATTTGCATGGATAACTAAACCATGATTTTCTTTTACCTCTAGTTGTGAAATTTGTAAATTAGGAAAGTCGATATAATACTTTTCTCTCGTCATCGTTCTACCTCCTTGACAAGGTAAATTCCTTATTTTAAGCGATTTGCTAGTGCATGGCGTTGGATTTTGTTCGAAGCTGTTTTTGGTAATGCGTCTGTAAATAATATATGCTTAGGAACTTTAAAAGCTGCCAAATCCCGCTCTAGCTGCTCCATTATACTTGCTTCTTCTAAAGGAAAAGACGTAACAATGAAAGCTGCCGGAACTTGTCCCCACTTATCATCTTGTTTTCCAACGACTGCTACTTCTTCTACTCCTTGGATGGACAATAAAACATTTTCAATTTCTGAAGGATAAATATTTTCGCCACCGGAAATGATTAAATCCGTTCGTCGTTCCATAACAAAAAGAAATCCTTCACTATCCATATATCCTAAATCACCAGTTTTAAACCAACCATCTGAAAAACTGTCGCTAGTCGCTTCTGGTTGATCATCATATCCGTGAAACACCATTGGGCCTTTTACTATTATTTCACCGATTCCGGAAGCATCCGGATTTTCAATTCGGACCGCCGCTGGAAATAAAGCTTTACCGCTCGATCCGATTTTTCTCAGACTATCAGCCTCACTTAACGTCACAACCTGCGAACTGGTTTCTGTCATTCCGTACGATTGAAATAATGGCAGTTGATGCTCTTTCACTTGCTGCAGTAACGGAGCAGGTACCGCCCCGCCTCCAAGCAATAAACAGCGGACTTGTTCTGGCAAAGCCGCTCCATTCAATTCTTCTAAAAGATCGCGCAACATCACAGTAACAATAGAAGCAATTGTCACATCCTTCTCCGTAAATGCTTGCAGCAAATGTTTCGGATTATATTTTTCCATGAGATACACTTCCATCCCATAAATAACGCTGCGAATTAAAATGGATAACCCTCCGACATGGAACATAGGTAAAGGAAGCAACCACTTATCCTGCTTATCTAATCCGAGGTTGAGCGCAGAGCCAATAGCACTCCACCAATGGTTGCCGTATGTATGAACGACTGCTTTAGGATTTCCTGTTGTTCCGGAAGTAAACATCATCGTAAAAGGGGCATCTAAATTTAGTTCTTTCGCCGTTTCCACGAACAGCTCCTTCTCACTCCATATCTCTTCATATGTATAAATGGCCTTAAAATCGATTTGGTTTTCCATTTGCATTGTTTCCGATTCAATGAGCAGCATTGCTTTAGATACTTTAAGCTGATATGTAATTTCTCTGGCCGTCAATTTGGTATTCACCATCACTGCAACCGCCTGTAAATAGCTGAGTGCATGAATGGCAATGACCATATCAAGGCAATTAGTGGAAAGGATAGCGACTCGCTGTTTTGGTTTAACCCCTTTTTCAGCAAGTTTATAAGCGAAACGTATACTTTTTTCTTTTAGCTCATGAAAGGTTAATTGATTTTTGTCTACCGTTTCTATAGCAGTCTTATTTGGAGCCAAAGTCGCCTGTTTAGTCAGCCAATGCGGAATAATTGTTTCAGTCACCAGTATCTTCCTTCCTGAAATAATTTGCTTATTACTTAAGCGGACCATACCGAAAAAACGAACTATTCAGCTTAAGCATTGAAAAAGGCAATACAATACGTTCAGAAAATCTGCAAAAACGCTCGACATTACTCGAGCGCTTTATCTATTCTAACGTTTGTATCTTCCTCACCCTCCGCTTCAGCATCTTATAGTTCGCTTCTCATGGATGAATTAATTAGATTATGTTTAATTGGTTATAGTTGCTTTATTAAGGAAAGCGCGGGAACTGATCAAAATCCGGCTTACGCTTTTCAGCAAACGCATCTCGGCCTTCTTTTGCTTCTTCGGTTGTATAATACAAGAGAGTCGCGTCTCCGCCCATTTGTTGCAGTCCTGCAAGACCATCTGTATCTGCGTTAAATGAAGCTTTTAAGAAACGCAGTGCAGTTGGCGATTTCTCCAATATCTCTGCACACCATTGCATAGTTTCTTCTTCTAATTTATCTTGTGTCACTACCGTATTTACCATCCCCATATCAAATGCTTCTTGTGCAGTATATTGACGACATAAGTACCAAATTTCACGAGCGCGCTTATGACCAACCATGCGAGCTAAGTAACCCGCACCGTACCCTGCATCAAAACTACCTACTTTAGGACCGGTTTGACCAAATCGTGCATTATCAGAAGCAATTGTTAAATCACAAACAACATGAAGCACGTGGCCGCCACCGATTGCATACCCATTCACCATCGCAATCACTGGTTTAGGAATTGTTCTGATTAATCGTTGCAAATCTAATACATTCAAACGTGGTACGTGGTCATCTCCTACATATCCACCATGTCCGCGTACAGATTGGTCGCCTCCAGAACAGAAAGCTTTATCCCCTGCACCGGTTAATACAATTACTCCAATAGAAGAATCGTCGCGTGCATCTGTAAATGCATCAATCATTTCATTCACTGTAAGCGGTGTGAAAGCATTATGCTTCTCTGGGCGGTTCATCGTTACTTTCGCCACTCCACCTGATTTTTCATATATAATCTCTTCATAATCACGAGCTTTTTCCCATTGCACTGTCATTTGATTACATCCCCTTTATGTGTTTTTTAAATATAAAAACTCCATTACTATTGTAGCAAACTTTTCCGCTTGTTCAACATGAACTGCATGACCAGCTTCATGAACAATAACTAACTCACTTTGCGTCATTCCTTTTTCCATCGCTTGATTGATCTCAACAAATTTTTTATCTAAATTGCCGACAATTAAATATACAGGCATATGCAATGAATTTAATTGATCCCACCAGGATGGCTGTGCTCCTGTCCCCATCCATTGCAATGATTTTGCTAAACCAGCCTCTGTTTGAAACAATCTTTCCTTTCGTACTTGTTGCTTTATGTTCTCAGGTAAGTTCTTTTGGGTGGTAAATAAAGGAAGGTTCTCCCACATCTCTACAAAAGCTGAAATTCCTTCTGTTGCTATTTTATCTGCTAATTGCTGGTCCTTTTTGCGCCGTTGTTCGCGTTCTGCTTCTGTTCTTAATCCAGGTGAAGCACTTTCTAATAATAGAGATTCAACATAATCAGGATGACGTTTGCTAAACGATAACGCGACCCTTCCCCCCATAGAGTAACCTAAAAGATCACATTTCTTTATGGAAAATAAGTGCAGTATTTCAGCTAACTCATCACAGAATTCTACCATATTCGGAAAATCAGGCGTTTCTGTTTTTCCATGTCCGGGTAAGTCAATAGCAATTACCCGAAAAGCAGATGCCCATCTTTCTATAAAAGGAAGCCATGTATCACTTGTTCCTGTAAAACCATGCAACAGTACAAGTGGCTCTCCTTTACCGGCAGTGATGCAATGATATGTATTATTGCCGATTTGTTTCGTTATCTCCTCTATCATTTACATCAATCCTCGCTTCACTTTATTCCATAACGCTTGATGCCATTTTTCATTCTCATCTCTATCTGTCTGTACTTCCAGCACTACAAGACCCGTTGACTGGTGAGCGACTGTTAGTTGCTTCCTTAAATCCGCTTCTGTTGTCACACGATAGAATGCTCCATCATACATCGATACCGCTTTTTCAAAATCGATATCTAAGGATGTACCAAACAGGGGTTCAAAGTGCATTGCTTCTTTCGATTGAGGGAGAAATGAAAAAATCCCGCCTCCATTGTTATTAATCAAAATAACCGTTAAGTCAAGCTGGTACTTTTTCGCAGCAAGCAAACCGTTTAAGTCGTGGTAAAAACTGAGGTCACCAATCATTAAAACGACTCTTTTCCCACCAGCCGCAGCAATTCCTAATGCAGTAGATGTGACTCCGTCAATTCCACTTGCACCTCTGTTTGCATAAAGATAAACTTCCTGGTCTGTTTGATGGAAGAAAGTGTCGATATCTCTTACTGGCATACTATTCGAGACAAATAAATCCGTCCCTTCCGGCAGCGCTTCTTTCACCACACGTGCAGCAGTTCCTTCTGTCAAGACAGGGGAATCTGCTTTTGATAAAATAGATGTCGTAATTGCTTCATATTTCTGCCAGGTTTCCAACCACTTTGTTACAGCTTTCTTTTCTATCGTTTGTTCTAATGTACTTATCAGATGCACCCCATCTGCCAAGATGTAGCTGCTATCGTGATTCGTCGGCTCCCGGACTGCAGCTGTTGGTTCGACAACAAACTGCGGAATGTCTGCATGTTCTTCTGCAAAGAATCGGTAACTTTTTGATGTTGGCATCGCGCCAATTCGTATAATATACGCTGGTTTAACACGTTCCCGAATTTCTGGCACACGAAACATCGCATCATACCCTGTGATAATAGTTGATTTTTTATGATTTCCCGCCCGCAATTGAGAAAGGGGGTCTGCTAGAATAGGAATCTGTAACTTTTCGCTCAACTCTACAACGGATGCGGCTAACCCTTCTTCTGTGTCTGGACCACAAACAATCATTCCTTTTTCGTTTGTATTAAGTATAGAGCTTAGATATTGTATATCCGCTTCCTGCACAGTTTTCGTACCATATATTACTGGGTTAAAAGTTGATTCACGCGTACCCCAAATATTCTCTAATGTAAAATCAGGTACGAGCGGCTCTCGGAACGGAAAGTTCAATTGAACCGGCCCAGGATTATCCATCCCAGCTGTAGTTACTGCTCTTGCTGCACGATTACGCACATAATTTAACATAGCCGGCGTTGCTTCAGGTAGAGCCATTTCCACATATTCTTTCACGAAATGCTGGTACATATTCATTTGGTTTATCGTCTGCGGGGCTCCTACTCCTCTTAATTCATGCGGACGATCTGCTGTCAGTACAAGTAAAGGTACTCTACTATAATAAGCTTCTGTAACAGCCGGTAAATAATTAGCGGCAGCGGTCCCTGACGTACAAATAAGTGCAACAGGAGTCCGTGACTTTTTCGCTATTCCTAAAGCAAAAAAACCGGCAGACCGTTCATCTACTAATATCCACTCTTTTAATGTCGAATGCTGGGCCGCAAGCATTGCAAGCGGAGTTGAGCGAGACCCAGGTGAAATGACAACTTGTTCTACGCCGCTCTTAGCTAATTCATCTATAAAATGTGCTACATAATACGTTAAGTGTTCAGTATGATTCATCCTTATCCTCCAACACATTTAACATCGGTAAAAACTTCACATTTGTTTCTTCATATTCCATTTCAGCATCTGAATCGCGCATAATACCACAACCGGCAAATAAAGAAGCTTCATCTTGTTGCACAAGCCCTGAGCGAATGGCAACAGCAAACTCACTGTTCTGATTACTGTCTAACCACCCGACAGGTGCCCCGTACCACCCTCTGTCCAGTTCTTCTTCCTCACGAATAAAATCTAATGCTCTTTCTTTAGGTGCTCCTCCTAAAGCAGGTGTCGGATGCAATGTCTTCATCACGTCAAATACCGAATGATTTTCCGTTAAAGTAGCAGACACGGGCGTGTAGAGATGTTGTAAATTTCGCAAAGGATAGAGCACAGGTTCTTCTGGAATCGAAATATCTGTACAATAAGGCTCCATACTTTCTTTAATCATTTGTACAACATACGCATGTTCTTCACGATTTTTGTCGTCATTAAATAACGCATGTTGAATGGATTCATCCTCTTCTTTCGTTTCACCACGAGGAGCCGTCCCAGCCAAGCAAGTTGATAACAAACGATTTCCTTCCAATAAAACAAGCCGTTCAGGAGTTGCCCCTACAAAGCAATCTTCTCCTGCTTCTATAGCAAATATATAACTATGTGGCTGTGTGTCAATCAACCGCTCAAGAATATCCGCAATATTCGCTTGTCGTTTTAACTTCACACGCATTTCTCTTGCCATCACAATCTTATTCGCTTCTGCATCTTGAATGGCTTGAACAGCTTTTTCAACAGCTTCCTTCCAAGACACTACTCCTAATTCATTTTGCTGCATCACTTGTTGCCTACTTTGATGGTCACTCACCTCACTAGGACACAACAACTGCTCTTCTTTTGCTTCTAGCTCGGCAAGTATGTCGCTTATATTCTCATCCGGATGGATAAACCGATTCACTGTATAATAATACGCGTCCTGCGTGTAAACAACCATATAAGCTGGAACAATCAAACGACCTGCTGGATAATTCTCCCATAAAGCTGTTGTTTGTTTTTGTGCATCAAATGCCATGCCACCAATAGCAGTTAATCCAGTACCCATTTGGTGGTCCGGATTATGCACCATCGCTTGTGAAAGTGTATGTTGCCACTTCGCTTCCATAATAGAAAAACGATTTGCTGAATTATCAGCTGTCTCGATTCGTTCCGCTTCTCCAACTCCTGCAATCGCAAAGTCATTCGTATGGTTCATCCAGAAAAATCGATTTTGGTTCGTCTGTTTCGCTCTCCTAAATACATCCATTATATTTAACAAATCTATTCTTTTTGTCCAGCTCAAAAGTTGCGGCACCTGTTTGTGCTCCGCATTTGCCTTGGCTTCATATAAAAAAGACGTCAACGTCTCTGCTTTTGTATCAATCATACGTCTACCCCCAATAATACTCCTCTTCCATTTTATGCTCTTTTCACTCGATTCTCAAGCAAATACCTTGTGCATACAGTTCTGGATAATTGACTTCCCTCTTTTTCTTGCATAATATGATAGTTGATAAATGTTTCTAGACAGAGGAGATTAGCATGAGTGAGGATAAAATGAATATAAAACAAGCTTTAAATGAACAAGGCGGTTTCCAAGTATGGTGGCGACTATTACGGCCTCATACATTAACTGCTTCCTTTGTACCGGTGTTTGTCGGATCAATGTTTGCTTTTATCCATGATGATACATTTCATCCAATGTTGTTTTTGGCAATGCTGTTAGCGGCATTGTTGATTCAAGCAGCGACAAATATGTTCAATGAGTATTATGATTTCGTTCGCGGTTTAGACAATGAGTCTTCAGTGGGGATAGGCGGAACGATAGTCCGGGATGGCATTAAGCCTCACGTTATTTTACGATTAGCATTCCTATTTTTTGGTGTTGCTATATTGCTGGGAGTCTATATCAGTATTGTGTCAAGCTGGTGGATTGCTGCGATTGGAGCAGCATGCATGCTTATTGGTTATTTGTACACAGGCGGACCATTGCCAATTGCATATACTCCGCTCGGTGAAATCTGTTCCGGCATTCTTATGGGAACAATCATGATTGCCATCAGTTATTTTATACAAACTGGGCATGTAGATGCTAATGTTATTTTAGTATCGATTCCTGTTGCCATATTCATCGCAACAATCATGCTCTCGAACAATATTCGCGACTTAGATAACGATAAAGAAAATGGCAGGAAAACCATTGCCATCCTATTAGGAAAAGATAATGCCGTTATCTTTTTGGCTGGATTGCTTACATTTGCTTATCTTTATACGGGATTATTAATTTTCATCGGCGTCTTGCCTATTTGGTCTATCATCACGTTCTTAGGTATATTCATCGCGATCGATATATTAAAAGGATTCGTTAAATATAGCAAACCTATCGATATGATGCCGGCGATGGCAGCTACAGGAAAAAATAATACTATATATGGATTTTTACTTGGAATATCTTTATTAATTGGTCATTTCTTTTAAAAAAAGGAGAATGTGTAATGGATATGCATATGCAATTAATGGACACACTTGGAATTGAAATTGTCACCATGGAAAAGGAAAATATCGTATTAACTATGCCGGTAGATGCACGAACGCATCAGCCTGCAGGTTTTTTACATGGAGGCGCAAGCGTCTTGTTAGCCGAAACAGCTGCTAGTATTGGCGGGTATTTGAATATTGATCCGGCAGAAGAAATTGTCTTTGGTATTGATATTAACGCCAATCACGTACGCAGCAAAAAGTCTGGTGCAGTAACTGCCGTTGCTTCCCCTTTCCATATTGGGAAAACAACCATGGTATGGGAAATTAAAATCAACGATGAAGAAGATAACCTCGTCTGCATTTCCCGCTGTACATTAGGGGTTGTCAAACAGCGCTAAATAGAAAAGTTGCAGGAACAAAACAATATAGCAATCATTTTTATACTGTAGTATTTTTCACAAGAGAGGTGACATTTTTGTGTATCATCAGCTTGCACGTACAAGACCATCCTATTTATAAGCTTATTTTAATTGCTAATCGTGATGAAGCTTATGCACGACCAGCAGAATCGCTTCATTGGTGGAATGATTCCCCGCATATTTTGGGTGGGAGAGATTCTCTTGCCAAAGGGACATGGCTAGGCATCACCAAGCATGGATATGTAGCTGCTTTAACCAATTACCGCAATCCGAACGAAAGGAAAACACAAAATTTTTCGCGTGGAGATTTAACTCGCACGTTTTTGGAAAAGGAACCTCCTGTTGCAAACTTTTTATCAAAAGTGCAAACGAACCGCCAGCAATACAACGGCTTTAATTTAATTGTTGGGACTGTGGACGATCTGTATTATTACAGTCCACAAACGAATCAGCAAGAGCGTATACTGGCAGGAACACATTCGTTAAGCAACGCGTCTTTAAACACCCCGTGGCCAAAAGTAACCAAAGCACGACAGCAATTAGACGAATACGTTCGCCACACCAAGTATATAAATAAAGAAGCGTTGTTTCAGCAACTAAAAGATGAAGAAAAAGCAAGCACTGCTGATTTACCTGATACAGGCGTCGGAGAAGAATTAGAAAAACAATTGTCCCCGATTTTTATTCGTACAGCGCAATATGGAACAAGATCTTCAACAGTGCTACTCGTCACCCATGATAACCAAGTCGATCTGACTGAACGGACGTTTAAGGAAGGGAAATTTCAATACGATACACATTACACTTTTCAGATTCAAGCAAAGTAGAAAACAAAGGCGTTCGCTAAGCTTTAATGGCGAATGCTTTCTTTTTTTGTATACGAGAAAATAATGCCTACTTTCTATCTGCTCAAGACACCAAAGGAATGTAAGATGATTAGCTTCGAAAGTCTTCTCAAATCGAATGTTTTATCTAGGTGAATATATATATGGAATGATTGATCATTTGAGGGCTTCATACATGATTGTGCCTCACTTCAAGATTTTTCGCTCTAGCAGGGTCGAATCTTCTATGATTGTGCCCTGCTTCAAGAGTTTTTCGCTCTAGCCGGGCAGGATCCCAATTAATTGTTTCTCATCTTATAAAAAAAGCCACTAAAGAGATTAACTTACTCTTTAATGGCTTTTTTTATCTATTTAATTCACTTGAATATTCTTATCGTCTATCCAATGCTTTAATTTCACAAATAGTGGAACGAATAACATCCCGACAATCAACCCTTTAATGGCGTTAAACGGTAGAATTCCTGCAACAACTGATGTCCATTTAATGGCTTCATTCATTTCCATACCGATTAACCAAGAATACGCTGGCAAAATGACTAAATAGTTCAACAAACTCATCACAATAGCCATACCAACCGTCCCAATCACAAGGCCGGAAACAATGCTCTTCACACCTTTATAACGATGATATAAATAAGCTACCGGCAGAATATATAACGAACCTGCGATGAAATTCGCGACAACTCCGATGGGGTCTGTTGCCCCGGAAGCTACAAAATACAGTGCATTTTTTAAGAATACGACCAACATTCCAGCAAGCGGTGAAAAAACCAACCCTGCAATCAGCGCCGGCACATCACTGAAATCCACTTTTAAATAAGGGGGAAGCAACGGCAACGGAAAACTGATAAAAAATAACACTAACGACACAGCAGATAATAAAGACAAAACAACTAATTTTTTTAACTTAGATGATTGATGATTCATCTTTTTTCCTCCTTCATCCTATATCGATCCATCAGCATTGATGAAGGAAAAGCTGTCGTCCCCCATACTATAAAAAAGCCCTAAAATAAACATTTTAGGGCTTGTTGTATACAAGGAATAAGCGCCAAATAGGCACTAATAGCTTCATCTTCTCCCATCCAGACTTTAACTGTCGGCTCTGGAGTTACACCAGATCAGCCACTATAGAGGTCTATAGCAGGTCACGGGCTTAGAAGTATATAACTTCTTTTACCGTCGGTCGGGAATTGCACCCTGCCCCGAAAATGGAATCGATATGTGTTTGTAAGTATACTATATAAGATTCATTTGAAATTATCAATTCATATGCTTATCTCACGAAGAAAGATTTGTTTACGTTTCTTCAGACTTACAGTACACTATTCATAAGGGATTTTTTAAAGGAGCGATAAATTATGGATTTAAATCATTGGTTTCAAAAAGGGATCTCCCCCGCACGTTATCAACAAGATTTAGATAAACATCGGGAACATTTTTTCCATGTGTACAATCAATTCGAAATCCCGGAAGCGGACAAAGACTTTCTACAAAGCAAATCGCATATTCGCGTGATTGCCCTTGCAGAAGTCTGGTGTGGTCATTGCATGGTAGATGTTCCTATTATGCAACGGATTACTGAAAATGCAGGAATGGATGTCAGCATGTTACCTCGTGATGAGCATCTCGAGTTGATGGATCAATATACCACGAATGGTAAACGAGTTATTCCGATATTTATTTTTATCGACGAAGCTGGAAACGAAATTGGTAAATGGGGACCAATGGCTCCAGAAGTACGGGAAATAACCGAACATGCAAAAGCAGCAGCGAATGTCCCGGCTGATAAAGCTGACCCCCAATACAAAGCAGCTTTTAAAGCATTTGCAGAAGAAGTCAGTCAGCGTTTCGCTACAGATAAGAAACTCTGGCATCATATTTATCAAGACATACTAAAGCAATTATCTTAAAAATTTAACAGAAATTACTTGGAGGTTACGTTTGTGTCAACTATTGAACTGGATTTAACGAAAACGGAAACTTTTTTACCGGAAAATGCAATGAATCAATGGAAAGAAAAAGTAAAAGAAGCCCATCAGCAACTGCATGATAAAACAGGAGCTGGAAATGACTTTTTAGGCTGGGTTGATTTGCCTGAGCAGTACGACCAAGCTGAATTCGCCGCCATCAAAAAAGCGGCAGAAAATATCCAAGAAACAAGTGAAATCTTACTCGTCATCGGTATTGGAGGATCTTACTTAGGAGCCAGGGCTGCGATTGATTTACTAACTCATTCGTTCCAAGATCAATTAACCAGTGATAAGCGGACAGTACCGCAAGTTATCTTTGTCGGTCAACATTTAAGTGCCAGCTATATGAATGATTTATTCGATATTATCGAAGGAAAAGATATCTCTATTAACGTCATATCAAAAAGCGGAACAACGACAGAACCCGCTATTGCTTTTCGTATTTTCAAACAATATATGGAGAAAAAATACGGAACAGAAGCGAAAGAGCGAATCTACGTCACGACGGATGCAGAAAAAGGAGCATTAAAACAATTAGCGGAGAAAGAAGGCTATGAATCATTTGTTATCCCTGATGATGTCGGTGGACGCTACTCTGTCCTAACAGCTGTTGGGCTCTTACCGATTGCTGCGAGCGGTATTTCTATTGATGAAATGATGAACGGTGCGAAATCTGCTATGCAAGAATACGATAACGAGGAACTCGAATCAAATGCTAGTTATCAGTATGCTGTGATGCGAAATATCTTTTACAACCAAGGTAAGAAACTTGAATTACTCATTGGGTATGAACCAAAATTTCATTTTTTCCAAGAATGGTGGAAACAGCTTTTCGGTGAAAGTGAAGGTAAGGACGGCAAGGGCATCTTCCCGGCTGCAGCTAATTTTACAACGGATTTACACTCACTTGGTCAGTACATCCAAGAGGGAGAGCGTCATTTATTCCAAACTATTTTACAAGTGAAAGAAGCTCCATCTGATATTACAATTGAAGCAACTGATGATAACTTGGACGGACTTAATTACTTGGCAGGAAAAACGGTCAATGAAGTAAATGAAAAAGCATTCCAAGGAGCTTTACTTGCACATACAGACGGCGGCGTTCCTAATATGGTAGTTACGGTGCCGAAGTTAGATGCATTTACGTTTGGCTACCTCGTTTATTTCTTTGAAAAAGCCTGTGCACTAAGCGGTTATTTACTTGGAGTTAATCCATTTGACCAACCAGGCGTAGAAGGATATAAACAAAATATGTTCTCTTTATTAGGGAAACCAGAAAAATAATTAATTTTTTTGTTTTTTAAGGTTTAAGATATGTTTTACGTGGTATTATAGTTAATGTAAGACTTTCTCGTATTCCCCCTGTTGGCAAAGCGGTATATTTCCGCTTTGCCCTTTTTTTACTTTTTTCATATAAAAAACCGTTTTATCAACATGTATGATAAAACGGCATGTTTAAGAGAACAGATGCTATAACCTTAAGATTGAGAATCTCCATCTGTCTTTTCTTCCTTGTTTTCCTGACTATATTCTTTTAATTGAAATTTTTCATCAAAATATTTTTCATCTTTTTTGGATTTCCGATAAAATAAATACATCGTGGCCATCGCGCCAATCATAAAAATAACTAAAACTATAAATGCAGGGATGTATTCCGTTTTATCTTCCGGAAAATACAAAAACTCCATAAACATCGCTATCACGTCCTCTGGACACAGTATAACAAAAATAAGAGTGAAAATATAAAGAATTAGGCATCATTCGCAAATTTGTTGTTTTTTCGCCACAATAGGTTAGCTGAATTGTAATAATAGATGATTTATTACCGTTTAAGCTATGAACCCTCTACACAAAATTTGCAATTATTGAATCTCCCCTTCTATAGAAACTTCATCGTTTTTTATCTATATAATTTAAATCTTCCGATTGCAGCCCATATGCGCCGACAACAACCATTGATAATAGAGACAGTGCAAAGAG
>DATGTM010000044.1:0-29746 GCA_035301845.1 Pseudogracilibacillus sp.
TTGCAATCCTCTGATTCAAAATTGATTTTAATTTTTACAGATAAAGAAGAAGAGATGAATGCGGTTATTCAAGGTGAAATAAATCGCGGTATTACAAAAGTAAACACAATAGGCGGTTATAGTAACGCCGAGAAAACAATGTTGCTTTGCGTCGTCGAACAAGCAGAAGCTATTTATATTAAAAAACTGCTGCAAGAAAAAGATCCAACCTCTTTTGTAATCTTTTTAAATGCATCGGAAGTTTTGGGACGTGGGTTCTCCTTAGCAAAAACATACAAAACAAAAGGATGATGAGCACCTTCACATAAAGGTTTTTCTTATATTGTTAAATAGAGAAGAAACTGGATATAGACAAATAAGAACTAGATGTGCAAATAATAAATAGATAGACGTTTGTAGAGGAGGACTTCCATGAACAGTATGACTATCTTATTTATTGCCGGGTTTTATGTGATGTTCATTGAGATGTTTGTTGTTGTAAGAAAACAGCTCCAAGAACCAAATAGAAACCATAGAGAAAAATTGACACAGTTGGAAAAAGAATCACAAGAGCTAAAATAGCATACAATGATTCAATAATGTGTATAGAGAAATTTTAGGAAACTACTATTAAAAAATTGTATTCGTTCATAAAGAAGCGGAGAACCTTTTTGAGAAGGTTCCCCGTTTTTTAGTGACGAGAATTTTTTACTAGTGGCTCGAATAAAATACCTTGTTTTATAAGACGAATGTTTAATTTTTCCACACGTCTTCATTTAATAAATTAGCAGGTTTTTCGCCCCGCAATCCGGTTAATACGTTTTTTACGGCGAGTCGCGACATTTTTAATTCTGTTGCATAAGTCGAAGAACCGATGTGAGGGGTAGCAACGACATTATCCATATGAATGAGCGGGTTGTCTGCGGCGATAGGTTCAGGGTTAAAGACGTCTAACCCAGCTCCTCGAATTTGTCGGTTTTTTAAAGCAGCTATTAAGTCTTCTTCAATTACGTTTTGTCCCCGTGACATATTAATAAAAATACTTGTTTCTTTCATCAAACTAAATTCACGCTTACCAATCATTCCTTTTGTAGAGGAGGTAAGTGGGACCATTAATACAATGAAATCAGATTTCTTCAACAGTTCATCTAACGAACAATGTATTGCGCCATACTTTTCTTCTGCTTCTTTCTTTTGTGAACGTGTATGGTACAAGATGTCCATATGAAACCCATGATGAGCGCGGTGAACAATTTCTTCGCCTATTCTTCCTAATCCGATAATTCCCAGCGTCTTATGATGCACATCCCAGCCATATAATTCAGCAGGTAAATCGCCTTGCCATTTGCCAGTTTTAACGTATTGATCCATTTCAGGGATACGTCGAGAAGTAGCCAAAATAAGTGAAAGGGCTAAGTCAGCAACTGTATCGTTTAAAACGTCAGGTGTGTTGGTTGCCATTACTTTATGTTTAGTCATTTCTGCTAAATCAAAGTTATTGTGCCCAACGGAAACATTACTGACTATTTTTAAATGAGGTGCAGCGTTTAATAATTCTTTATTGACAGGAAGCCCTAATCCAGTAATTCCTTCAGCTTGTTTCAAAGCATCGACAAATGTAGGGTTTTCAAGAGATGCATCTCCGATAAAAACGGTCGTATCTTTCTCTTGCTGTAACTCTTCCAAGGCTTCTTTTTCTAAACGATTCACGACTAATACTTTTTTATTCATATAAATCCTCCTCATATAGTAGATTATATAATACTCTTTAATTCTTTTCATAATTGTTGCGAGAAGATAGAGAATAGAGAAAAAAGGAACTATTTTCTCAATTATAGCAATAAGTTTTGAAAAAATCAGTTCCGTTTGAAAAATAGTGTTTACTATATATTGTGAATGGTACATGTTATAATGCACAAGGATGAATAGAAATGATGATTAAAGGAAAGAAGGGAGCTTTTTTAATGGCACATTTACACATAACTGCATGGGTGATTGCATTTATTTTACTCTTTGTTGCATCTTCCATGTATCAAAGAGGAAGTAAAAAACCTGGAAAAATACTTCATATGATTGTACGATTAGATTATCTGCTTATTTTGTATTCTGGTGGTAGTTTGTTCGCAGAGTATACCAATATAAGTGGTGAATTAATAATAAAAGTACTAGCAGGATTGTGGGCGATTGCTTCTATTGAAATGATTTTAGTTAAAACAGGTAAAGAAAAACCAGCAAAAAGTTGGTGGATTCAATTTGTTATTGCCGCAATTATTGCAATTGCACTTGGGTTTGGTCGTTTGCCACTAGGAATATTACCATAAGCAAAGCTATCCGTTATTCGGATAGCTTTTCCCATGTTATATGAATAATTTGAAAAATACCGAATAGAAAGAGATGGAATGCAAATGAAAAAAAAGCTGTCTGTTGTTTTAGGGCTAGGAATATTATTGTCTATTTTTTCAATACCAAGTGTGTCCACAGCGCAAGATGAAGGGGAAGAAGAAAGGACCATCGATGATGAAATAGTTTATAACATATTGGTTGACCGTTTTAATAATGGGCGCCAAGCATCGAGCGAGCAAGTAGACGTTGACGATCCTTATACATATAACGGGGGAGATATCCAAGGGATTACAGATCGTTTAGAAGAAATTGATGAAGCTGGATTTACCTCTATTTCTATTTCTCCGATTATGGAAAATAAGGAAGCGAGCTATCATGGTTACTTGGTAGAAGATTATTTTTCAGTGGAAGAAGAATTTGGTGATATGGACGATTTACAGAAATTGATTGAAGAAGCACATGACAAAGATATTCAAGTTATTTTAGAATTGGATCTTCATTATGTAGCTGAAACGAACCCGTTAGTAGAGGAAGAATCCTCGTGGTTTAAGGAAGTTGATGCGGAATCCGTTTCAGCGACAGAATGGCTAGATGATGCGGCTGCTTTTGACGATTCTAAAAAGGAAGTACAAGACTATCTCGGCAAAGTAGCTGATTTTTGGATGGATGAAACTGATATAGATGGGTTTAACATCCATGCTGCTGAACAAATGGATAAGGATTTTTTGAGTATGATAACTTCTGAGTGGAAAAAATCCAATCCTGAATTCTATGTTTTGGCAACTGCATTAGATCAGAAAGAAGAGATAGATGATTTAGCAACCATTGATACAATTGATGCAGTCAGTAATGTTGACATGTTTGAAGCATTTAATGATACGTTGACAAAGCCGGATGAGCCAATATCGGATTTGTATGAAACTTGGGAATCTGGTAATAATAAGAAAGGTTTATTATATGTCGATACGATAACAACAGCCCGCTTTTCGAATAACTTCGCAGATAATGGAAGAAACGCTGAAACAACTTGGGATTTAGCTTTGGCTTATTTATATTTCACACCAGGAGTACCAATGATTTATCAAGGTTCAGAAGTGCCAACGTATGGACCCGGTTATCCGGAAAACCAATATCTCGTTGATTTTACCAGTTCGAACCCTGATTTAGAGGATCAGTTTTCAAAAATGGCATCTGTACGGAAAGAGTTCGCTCCTTTGAGAAAAGGGGATTTCGAATTGTTAGGTTCTGATAAGGGCTTTAGCTTATTTAAACGTTCCTATGAGGGAGAGGATGTATACGTTGCTATTAATAACGATGATGAGTCTCGCGCTGTAGATATAGATGGTTTAGGAGAAGATGTTCAATTAAAAGGGTTGCTTCAGGATGATACAATAAGGCAACGGGAGAACGGTAAACTTTCAATTGGTTTAGAGAGAGAATCGCAAGAAGTATATATAGTGGAGAAAGACCAAGGTTTAAATTGGATTTTTATAGGATTTGTACTCGGTGTCTTATTCCTGTTTGTCTTTTTTGTAATTGGATTGAAAGTAAAACAAAGGAAGCGGGAGAAACAAATGAAAAAATAATCTCCCCAGTGTTATGCAACTGTTCCCATTAAGCAGAGTCTGACCATATGTTGATTCTAATTTAGACAAGTTAATGTAAGTTAAGCAGCGAATTATTCTCTTTTCATTATTTGAAGAGAGAATAATTCGCTGCTTTTTTGAATAATGGAGTCTGTATGATTTGTCTTAGTTTATTCTTTGCTTTTTTCTGGTTATGAAACCAAGCCAAATAATGAACACGCCAGCAACCAAAAGTAAACTTGCCAGAATGAAAGCTTCCTTAGCAAATGGAAAGCTATTATAGTTTAACCATTTCATTGCTCCGGTACTAAGCAGAATTATTTCATTTAATACAAATCCGGAAATGAAAATTCCGATTCCATATAATATACTGTTTCTTGTTTCATCCAATGCTCCGATCATTTGTAGCTGGGTTAATAAAAATATACTGATAAAACCTAAAAACGTAAGATGCAAATATCCAATGACAATGGACCTCGTTTCATATATAAAAGTTGCTAATGGTTCATACAATAAGCCGATTTCGCTGATACTCTTCATCCCTAACAAGAGAAAAACAAATAGCAGAGAAATCAATAGATGCGAACTAAATACATATTGTAAAGCAGGTTTTATTGTCCATATAGAAAATAGTAATAAAACAATAGCAATCAACTGTCCTGCTGCTCCAATTACAGCGATATTTTCACCAATTTCGCCCATATCAAACCATAAAATAGATAATAAATAGGCAGGTACAAGCGTAAATATGTAAATCCAAAAACTGACTGAGATAGTTTTATAACGCATTAAAATATTTTTATTATAAAGGATCCAAATGAACAATCCAATTAATGAAAAGTAAAGCCAACCATTATATTGGAAGTGTAAATAAAAATAAATAGACATATCGAAATAAACAGAATCCTTTAAGCCATTCCCAGCAAGTATGCCGAGCAGAAAGGGACCGAAAGTTGAAAGAATCAGAGACACTATTGCTCCTTTTAAAAAGAGTGAGCTCAATTTTGGAATGAAGCGGTGCTGTTTTATTGTTTGATACATAAAAATCGCCAACCAGTATTCCATGAAAATATGCAAAATAGAAAATATAATGGAAAATAACGCATAGCCTTGTATCAAAAAAGCTACGAACATGGAAAGGGAAATTATAATCGTCAGTATACCGATTGTAATTGCTTGTTTCTTTCGTTTTAAACTATTCCATACCAAATAAAGAAAAATACAATAGATTGCAATAAATGTCCAGCCTAATATAGCGATATGGGAGTGGGCATGTAAAAGAAATTCATATGAAGTAAATAGTAAATTTGGTTTTAAAGCAACTAGTCGCATCCATAAACCAGTTACCCCAGTTAAAGCAAGTGATAAAAAGGCGAAATGAACAAAGGTTCTAGGCATTTAACTCATCCTTCGTAGCGGGTAGTTTAGTAATCATTGAGACTATTGTCTCGATAAAAGAATAAGAAAGCAATCAAGAATGTAAAAGTTAAACTCTAACTCCAATCTTTAAGCGCGCTTCTACTATTCCCCTTGGTAAACAAAATTTTTGTAATCATGAGATTATACTTTATTTCCTTTACTCAAACGTAGGGGGAAATTATCATATAACCTTTTAAAGGTAAGGTGCAAGATCTTATTCTTCAAGGGTTAAAATAGCTACAGTTGATGTAATAAAAAAAGAATCGTTTCTTATCTTTAATCTGTTAAAAAAAGCACTTAGCAATTCAGCTAAGTGCAGAAAACAAAACCGGAATTATTGATATCCATGTTTTTCAAATACAGCCAGAATTTGATCCATGATGTCGTCCCATTCGACTCCAAACAGCTTATTTACTGTAATGAAATGCTGATATCCAAATACATTATCAACACCTTCTAATTGCATTAACTCATTCAAAATCTCGTGTTCACTTTCTTCACCAGGCATTACGGAAACACTATCATTGCCTTCGAAAATCATTTTATCGGTTGTAAATTTTATTGCGTTTGGATTTGGTGTATTCTCTGGTCTAACTCCCATATGTAATCCTCCTATTTGTACTCATATACCGTTAATTTATCATAAATTCTTTAAAAAAACCATTACTGACTGTTTTAAAATGAATTTTAAAGGATGGGTATGTAAAAGAAGTGAATGCCTGAAATCGGCAATTCACTATTATATTACTAATGAATCTTTCAGTTTAAAATAATCTGCTAAAAAGCCTGCAACTCCGTGCTCTTCATTAGTCGCTGTATGATGAGTCGCCAGATTCTTTAATTCACTTACTGCGTTCTCCATCGCTACACCAACACCAGCGTAGTCAATCATTTCTAAATCATTACCACCATCACCGAAAGCCATGATACGTTCTTGTGGAATGTTGTATTGTTCAGCGAGTTGTTTGATAGCTTCTCCTTTATTAGCCCCGATATTTAACACTTCTATGACATGAAAAGGAGCTCCCCAATTCCGGTGGTCAACTAATTCCGTGTCTAATTGGTTTAATTTCGCGGTTAATTCTGGCAAGTATTGTTCTTCGGGATACAATAGCATTCCTGTTGGTTCTGCTTTTAACGAGTCTTTGATATCTCCTACAATGAATTCATTACTTGTTTGTGTAAATCCGTAGAAGTTAGCAATTTCTTTATCATACGTATCTAAATAAATATTATCCTGAACATTGGCTAAAATATTCTTGGACTGGAAATATTTTGAAGCTTCTACGATTTCCATTGCGGTATCTAGCGTTAAGGGAAGATGTTGCGTCTTCCAGCTCTTATCAAAAGGATGATGCATAAACGCACCATTAGAGTTAACCACAGGTGTGCTTAAACCTAATTCATGGTAATAATTCATTGTGACACGTTTCGATCGTCCGGTAGCAATAACAACAATATGCCCCTGATCAATGAGTGTACGAATCATTTTTTTAGAATTGTCTGAGATAGTTTTATTATCCGTCAGCAATGTACCATCTAAATCAAGAGCAATCAAATGTTTTTTTGTCAAATAATCACCTCATTAATCGTTAGTTTAGCAAAAAATGAACTATTTCTCTAGTGTAATTGTTTAAGAAGAGGAATAAGTTTACAAATGAACAAGTATTCATTCATAATAGTCCTATATATAAGAAGAGGAAGGAATAAAAAATGATACAGCTGATTAAAGATACAATCGAAGATATTCCGGTGTTACATGTAGTGCAAGAAGGGATGCATCAACAGGCTTTACCGACTGTTATTTATTATCATGGGTATAATGGAGAGAAAATTAGCAGTTTGACACTTGCGTATATGATGGCGGAAAAAGGAATACGCGTCGTCTTACCTGATAGTTTATATCACGGGGAGAGAAGCCAAGAACTTTCAGCTGCAGAGAAAGACCTCGCTTTTTGGGATACAGTAATTCAAAATATTAATGAGATACCTAAGATAGCTAATTCGCTCATTGATCAAAATCAAGCTGTAAAAGAGCGAATAGGAGTCGGAGGAACTAGCATGGGGGCTATTACAACTTATGGAGCGCTAGCGAGATATGAGTGGATTAAAGTAGGCGCTTCTCTTATGGGAACAGCTTATATGACAGACTATGCCAACTCTTTGATTCATTATTATAATGAACAGCATGAGGAGAAAATAACAGAAAATAAAGCAGGAGAAGTATACCAAGAGTTGCAACCATATGATTTATCAAAACAATTGTCAAAACTTAATAACAGACCTTTACTTGTTTGGCATGGGGAACAAGACAATGTCGTACCATATCGTGATAGTTCGAAATTGTATCGGGCAGTCCAAGCACAAATGAGTGCCCCTTTAAATATTAAGTTTGTTGGAGAAAAAGGCAGAGCTCATCATATTAGCCGTCTAGCAATGAAAGAAGCAACTGATTGGTTTCTGTATTTTGTGTAATTTAATTGTCAAAAAGGCATGTTATGTGGTTAAATAGACGTAGAAAGGATTGAAGGAGGTAGTCCACATGGATGAAGCAACAAAGGAAAATCTGATTGGTGCTTTAGAAAATGTCATTGACCCTGAATTAGGCATCGATATTGTTAATTTAGGTTTAGTATATGGTGTAGATTTGTCCGAAGATGGATTATGTACTGTTACAATGACGCTAACGTCAATGGGGTGTCCACTTGCCGGTCATATTGAGGCAGATGTGAAAGGTGTACTCGCTGATATTCCTGAAGCGGAAGAAGTCAATGTAGATATTGTATGGGATCCGCCTTGGGGCAAAGATAAAATGTCTCGCTACGCAAAAATTGCATTAGGAATTCCAGATTAATAGATACTTTAGAAAGGTTGATTCAATGTAGAATCAACCTTTTATTTACCAAGCAAAGCACAGACTTTATTAAGAATCTCAATGAAAACGTATTCTTATAAGGTTGAGAAAATAACCTTATGTAAGTTGTATTGAGATAGAAATGAGGGATATATTGCGACAATATTGGATGACGAAAGATCCGATTCAAATCAATGACTGTATCGAGCGTGTTATTCGTCCTGAAGCAGGAGCTATTAGTACATTTATTGGTATAGCGAGAGAGTTTACAGAAGGAAAACGTACGTTGTATTTAGAATACGAAGCATATGTGCCAATGGCCGTGAAGCAATTAGAACGAATCGGCAGAGAGATTCAAGATAAATGGCCTGAAGCCAGAACTTCGATTGCTCATCGGATTGGTGATTTAGGCATTTCGGAAATAGCCGTAGCAATTGCTGTTTCAAGTCCACATCGTGATGAAGCTTTTCAAGCAAGTCGATACGCGATTGAACGAATTAAAGAAATAGTTCCTATCTGGAAAAAAGAACATTGGGAAGATGGAACAAAATGGATGGGCGATCAAAAAGAGCAAGTCGCTTATCACGATGGAAAACTAAAACGAGGAGGCAAATGAATGATTCAAGTATTGTTGTTTGCCGGGTTGAAGGATAAAGTTGGTTCTTCTTCATTAAGGATAAAAGAAGAAAATATAACAATTGAAGAATTAAAGCGAACTCACCTTGGCATTTATGGAGTAGAAGAACTGCTGCAACAGTCCATGGTTGCAGTAAACGAAGAGTACGCAGAAATGGACACCATTCTAAAAACAGGAGATGTTGTTGCGTTTGTTCCCCCAGTAAGCGGAGGATAATGATAAGAAGCGTCTATCACTCATATAAAAATGGACGCTTCTAATTGATCGTAATGCACAATGAGAGAACCATGTATGTCTTGATTGATGAGACCTTGCTTTCTCAACTTTGTTAAGGTGCGACTTACCGTTTCTCGGCTTGATCCGATCATATTGGCTAGTTCGCCGTTTGTTAAACTAATGCTGAGCCGATATTTATGATCGGCTATTTTTTCGCCATTATCTCTTGCTAAGCGTAAAAGGAGCAATACGATTTGGTCATAAACGTTATATAATATTTTTTCCTCAAGTCGATTTTGTAAATCGATGATAATACCGCCTAAGACTTCAAACATTTTAATACAAATTGCAGGGTTAGTAAGTAAGAAATTTTCGAACGAAAGAATCGGAATATTTACTAAAATAGCTTCTTCCATAATTTCGGCATGTGCTGGGTAATTTCCTTTTCTAAAAAATCCTTGATGCGGAAACATATCATCTTGTTGTAAAATCCGAAATAATTGCTCCCGCCCCTCGTAATCCGTTTTAGATATCTTAACTTTTCCACTTTGAATGAAAAATACATCAGTGATAGGTTCGTGTTGCAAAAACACTATATTCCTGGGCTGGTATCTTTTGGAATTAGCAATATCAACAATTGGTTCCATTTCACGAGGAGACAGACTTTTGAATATAGTAAATTGTTTTAAAAAATCTTGCATGTCAGTATTTTGCATCGTTTATCCCCCCTTAATTAAATCTACCAACAGTCTATCACAGTTTGTTTATATATGTATTGTCTATTATTTTAACCACGCAAAAAACATTAGCTAAAAAAATAAGGTTCAGTTTTACCAGCTTCTAAAGAGATGAAGTTTGAGAAAATAAAAAAGCTTATTCTATATTAATTCATATATAGAATAAGCTTTTGATTGTAACTTATTGTTGAAACAGATAAGGGCAAAAAAAATAAAAATAAGCCTTATCTTTATTCATTTGAATTAAATGAACAATTTATTTTTCATCCATTGGTTTATTTAACGCTACATCAAAACCAATAATAGTGATAAAAACAATAACTCCATACACAATTGATTGTGTTACATCAAAACCTTCTTCTCCAATACTTGCCAAAACATATCCTAATGTACTAGCGATAAGTAAAGCCCAAATGATTGTTATAACGAATCTCACTTCAATGCACCTCATTTAATAACTATTATAAACAACACGTTTTATTTCTAATTAATTGTATCAAAAATACGTAGTAAAGAAAAGCCTTTTATTCGCGATTTAAAACTGGAATTAAAGTACTCGAAGAATGAACACGGAAAATAAAATAAAAAATAGTTTTTTTCTTGCAAGTACCTAAAAAATAGCTTACAGTTTATACCAAGTCATAATAATTGATATTAAGTTTACTATAAAAGGAGATGTCAAAATGGGAGTAGGTGTATTAGGAGCAGGCCACTACGCACCAGAGAATGTCGTAACGAATAAAGAACTGGAAAAAATTGTCGACACGACCGATGAGTGGATTCGAACAAGAACAGGAATAGAGGAAAGAAGGATTGCTAAAGAAGATGAAGATACATCGGATATGGCATATAATGCTTCTTTATCTGCTTTAAATAATGCGGGGATCAAAGCGGAAGACTTAGATTTAATCCTCGTAGCAACCGTCACACCAGACACACCGTTTCCTTCTGTTTCGTGTATGTTGCAAGAAAGATTAGGGGCAACTAAGGCCGCCGCAGTAGATTTAGGTGCTGCTTGTGCTGGCTTTATGTACGCTATGATTACCGGACAGCAATATATTGAGACAGGTGCTTATAAAAATATTCTGATTGTCGGTGTAGATAAATTGTCTAAAATTATCGATTGGACGGACCGTAACACTTGTGTTCTTCTTGGCGATGGCGCAGGTGCAGCTGTATTAGGAGAAGTCTCGGATCATAAAGGAATTTTATCATTTGAACTGGGCGCAGATGGAGCTGGTGGAAAAGGACTCTTCCAAAACGATGCAGGTTATTTGGAAATGAATGGACGAGAAGTATATAAATTTGCAGTAAGACAAATGCCAGAATCCACAGCTAACGTTGTTGAAAAAGCAGGGCTCGATAAATCTGATGTAGATTTCCTTGTACCGCACCAGGCAAATATACGAATTATGGATGCAGCAAGAGAGCGTATCGGAATTTCAGAAGATAAAATGGCAAAAGTAATTCAATGGTATGGAAATAATAGCTCTGCTTCTATCCCAATTGCCTTATCCGAGTCTTTAGAGCAAGGGAAAATAAAGGATGAAGATATTGTTGTTTTAGTCGGATTTGGTGGCGGACTAACTTGGGGAGCTGTAGCTCTTCGTTGGGGAAAATAACCGCATATACAAAATAGAAACAGTAAGATAATAGGAGGAACGGATATGGTTGAAAGACGAGTAGTAGTCACAGGAGTAGGATCTGTTACTTCTCTAGGAAATGATACAGAGACCATGTGGAACAATATTACCCAGGGAAAATCAGGGGTAGACTTTATTACAAGAGTAGACAAAGACGAGTTCCCAGTTCACGTGGCTGCTGAAGTAAAAGATTTTGATCCATTGCCATATATGGATAAAAAAGAAAAGAAAAAAATGGATTTATTTACACAGTATGCTGTAGCTGCCTCTAAAATGGCGGTGGAAGATGCCAATTTAACGATTGATGATTCCAATAGCGAACGTGTAGGTGTTTGGATCGGCTGTGGTATCGGAGGAATGGACACATATGAGCAGCAAACTCGTCGTTTCATCGAGAAAGGATATCGACGTGTCAGTCCCTTTTTTGTACCAATGTTAATTCCGGACATGGCAGCAGGGCAAGTGTCTATTCAATTAGGCGCGAAAGGGATTAATTCCTGTTCTGTTACAGCTTGTGCTTCAGGGACTAATTCGATTGGAGATGCTTATAAAGCAGTGCAACGCGGAGATGTAGATTATATTATTACAGGCGGCACAGAGTCTCCAATTACGAACATGGCTTTTGCTGGTTTTTCAGCAATGAAAGCTCTCTCGTTTAATGATGACCCTCAAACAGCCAGTCGTCCATTCGATCAAAATCGCGATGGTTTTGTAATGGGAGAAGGTGCTGGAATATTAGTACTTGAAACATTGGAATCAGCTGAAGCAAGAGGCGCTACTATATATGCTGAAATTGTGGGTTACGGAGCATCAGCAGACGCCTATCACATCACAGCACCCGCAGAAGGTGGAGCAGGAGCGGTTCGCGCTATGAACTCAGCTCTACAGGATGCTAATTTAACAGCAAAAGAAATTGATTACATCAATGCGCATGGAACAAGTACAGGGTTGAATGATAGGTTTGAAACAGAAGGCATTAAAACAGTGTTTGGTGATAATGCGAGTCAAGTAGCTGTCTCGTCTACTAAATCGATGACAGGTCATTTACTGGGTGCTGCCGGTGGTGTAGAAGCAGTGATTTCTGTGAAATCTATTGCTGATAATATCATCCCACCAACCATCAATTATGAAACGCCTGATCCAGAATTAGATTTAGATTATGTACCGAATGAAGCACGAAAACAAACAGTGAATACAGTTTTAAGTAATTCATTTGGCTTCGGTGGGCATAATGCATGTCTAGTTTTTAAAAAATATCAAAACTAAATAATATAAAAGAACACCTCTATTATCTTTATCATACAAATAGAGGTGTTTTTATCTTCATTTATAAGCAAGTAGTAAGAAACAAAAAAAGAAGCATCACACTCTATTATGAAGTGTGATGCTTCTTTTTTAGAACAATGATTAATGTTTTGTCTCTTTTATGTTATTTACATATGCGATTCGCGTCTTAGCAGTCCCATTTTTTGTTTCGCTTGCTGCAGTACTTGATTCGCTTTTTGGTTTGCTTTTTGTGCGCCTTGATCTAAAATGTCGTCTAATTCTTCAGAATGAATGAGCGATTCATATTTTTCTTGAATAGGAGCTAATTTATTTACGACAGCCTCTGCAACTGCTCCTTTAAAATCACCATATCGCGCATCTTTAAAATATGTTGCTGCTTCTTCAACAGTTTGATTATGACAAGCTGCATAAATTGTCAATAAATTGGAAACACCTGGTTTTTTTGTTTTATCAAAAGCAACTACAGCCTCTGAATCTGTTACGGCACTTTTTACTTTTTTCTCCATTTTTTTGGGGGTGTCCAGCATAGAAATAAAACTTTTAGTATTTTCATCTGACTTACTCATTTTTTTCGTCGGTTCTTGTAAAGACATGATTCTGGCGCCTACTTCCGGAGTTTTTATATCAGGTACAACAAATGTTTCCCCAAATTGAGTATTAAAGCGTTCCGCAAGGTTTCGTGTGAATTCTAAGTGCTGTGTCTGGTCTTCTCCAACCGGGACAATGTTCGTGTCGTATAAAAGAATATCAGCGGCCATAAGCGCAGGATAAGTAAATAAAGAAGAAGAAACTGCTGCACGTCCTTCCGCTTTATCCTTAAATTGTGTCATTCTTTCTAATTCTCCCATATAGGCAACGGACTGCAGCAACCAGGATAATTCTGTATGGGCAGGTACCTCAGATTGGATAAATAAAGTGACTTTCTGAGGGTCGAGTCCAGAAGCTATATACAGCGCCGCTAATGAGCGAATGTTTTCTTTTAATACTTGTGGTTCTTGAGGAACGGTAATAGCATGTTGGTCAACGATACAAAAATTACAATCATAATTTTCTTGTAGCTGCACAAATTGCTGGATGGCTCCTAAATAATTTCCAAGAGTTAGTGTACCACTTGGTTGAATTCCGGAAAAAATTGTTTCCATTATACTCACTCCATATTAATTTAAATGACGACTCGTATTTTCTAGTATGTAAGTAACTCAATAAAATCATATAATAGCTGTTTTCCGAAAGCAAGTTATACATATATTTTTGGTTATATAATATTATTCTTCAGGTTAGATTGATAGATTTGTCTGAAATGTGAACATTCGAAGCATATTTATATAAAAGAGAGAATGTTTATGAAGTAAAAGAAAGGGTAAAACACTTATACAAGAGAATATATAGGAGTTTTCAGGAAAAGTGAAAAAAATTATAACTTTTTTGTTTTACCTCTACCTTTTGCTTGACAAATGTAGTATAATTTAACTTGTAAGTTAATTAAAGTCATTTTAATTTGTACGAGGAAATCCATTTTCAGAAAGACACTTCGTTTTTAGCGAAGTGAGTATCGAGAATGATTCGATAGAGTATAAAAATGGAGCCGAATGTGATTAATATCACATATTATATAACATACTGGTATATACTGAGTGTTGTACTAGGATGAACACCGTAAAGACTACGGGATGTGCCCAAAACGGGAATCCTGATCAATTCAGGAAGTTTAATACTAGATATATATGTAGAAATGAGGAGTGAAGTTTTATGGTTACACTCTATACTTCGCCAAGTTGCACATCATGCCGTAAAGCAAAGGCATGGTTGGAAGAACATGATATTAGTTATAAAGAAAGAAATATCTTTTCTGAACCATTGTCGTTAGATGAAATTAAAGAAATTTTGCGCATGACAGAAGATGGAACAGATGAGATTATTTCAACACGTTCGAAAGTGTTTCAAAAGTTGGATGTAAATATTGATCAATTGCCACTGAAAGATTTATTTGAGTTGATTCAAAAAAACCCAGGATTATTAAGAAGACCGATTATATTAGATGATAAACGCTTGCAAGTAGGATATAATGAAGATGAAATTCGCCGATTCTTACCTAGAACGGTTCGAACCTTTCAATTAAGAGAAGCACAGAAAATGGTAAATTAATTTCCTCGTATAAAAAGGAAAGTATAAACCGTAAACAAAATGAATTGTTTACGGTTTTTCTGTATAATCTGATAGAATGAGAGATAAGAAAGAGGTTCGTATAGTGATTAATTGAAAAGCAACGACATCCATAGTATATTAATAACCACAAAGAACTAATAAATAAAGGATGAATGACAATTTTCAATAAATGACATCAAATAAAAATAGATGAAGTTATCTCCACTTTATCTGTGAAACCATTTGCTTCGTTGGCAGAACTTACTTGAAAGGAGAGAGAATGATGGAAATAGAAAGAATTAATGAAAACACTGTTAAATTTTATATATCATATGTAGATATTGAAGATCGCGGTTTTGAACGTGAAGAAATTTGGTATAACCGAGAAAGAAGTGAACAATTATTTTGGCAAATGATGGATGAAGTGAATTATAAAGAGGACTTCTCTGTCGAGGGGCCATTATGGATTCAAGTTCAAGCTTTAGAAAAAGGGCTGGAAATTATTGTCACGAAAGCTCAAATTTCTAAAGGAGGAACTCCCGTCGATTCCATCGAAGATGTAGATGAATCCGTAGATATTACGATTGATGAAAAAGCAAAAAATATCTTGGATGAAAAGTTCGGTAAATCAAATGAGGAAGAAGCATCTGAAGAAGAAACGACTAACGAAGATGAAACACTCTGGATGACAGCGCAATTTGCTGATTTAGAAGATGTTATTCAGCTAAGTCACTATTTCCAAAATAATTATGAAGCAGAACTATCGACTGCGCTTTACTATTATAAAGAGAATTACTACCTTTATGTAGAGTTATCTCCTCAAATATATGAAGTGCAGGATGATATCTTAAGTCAAATTTTGGAATACTGTAATGAGTCTGAAGTAACGTATCATTTATTAGCTGAATATGGACAAGTCATTTTCAGTCATAATGTATTTGAAAATGTACGAAGTTATTTTGCAGCAACAATTTAAAAAAACAAACGTCTGTGACGGTCCTGATATAAGGTGGCTGAGGTATGCATTACCGTTGCCTGCATATAGGTAAGTTATAGAGGAATTCTTGATATATTTCCCGTTTAACACCTAATGTATTGAAAATAGGCAGCAGGAGAACTTATGTAAGCTATCTTTGTCCAGGATTGTCCAGACTTTTTGTTTAATATAATTAAGGATGTGGTACATGCATGCTCCAGGCGATCACCCGAGAGAGGAAGCTTATCATTCCCGCATTACAGAAGAAAAACAATATCCAGCAATTGCGGAGAAATGATTATTTTTGTCCGAGTTGTAAAGAACGAGTTATTTTGCGAGCAGGTGATTACGTTATTCCGCATTTTGCTCATCAACGTACTTCTTCTTGTCCTGAGCGACAAGGGGAAACAAAAAATCATTTACATGGAAAACTACAATTGTTTCATTGGCTTTCCCTTCAAAACCTTTCCCCCTATTTAGAACACTATCTCCCTGAGATTAACCAATATCCTGATATACAACTTTCTTTTCGTAAGAAGCATTTCGCCATTGAATATCAATGTGCAAAAATCCCTGCAAAAGAAATACTGCAAAGATCGAATGGTTTTTATCAAATGGATATTTATCCACTTTGGATATTAGGCGCAAATCGTTTACAACGTATTGGCACACATATGCTAAAAATAGATACTTTTACTTCTCGAGTAATCCATCAATTTGCACCTCATTTACCCACACAGCTTTTCTATTACTCTTCTCAACAAAATCAATTATTATTTATTTCCGACATTTATTTTACTCAGCGTAATCGAGCTCTAGCCCGCTTTACATACACCCCATTAAAAATGACCCAATTTCCTCAATTATTCAATTCAACCCAATTAGCTACTGCATCCTTATTTCGTAACTGGCTACCACTTAAACAAGATATTCGGCTAAGTAATCGTCCAATGTATGGGAAAGAAAAAGAATTTCGCATATGGCTTTATGAAAAAGGGTTTCATGTCCAAGAGTTGCCGAGTATTATATTTTTGCCAAACAAAGCTCAATATCGAATGAACACTCCTCTCCTCCATTGGCAAGCAAAATTTGTTATTGAATTCTTACATCCTTTGATGCAAGGGCGTTCCTTTACTATCAGAGACATCTATAGCTATTTGGGTTTTTCTCGTCTTCTTCAGTCTCCCTTACTAAATACCTCGTTCAGAAATGATCCTGTTTGGTTATACTTGCAACAATTAAGTCAACTTGGAATTATTTCTCAAACTCCCAATCAGCAGTGGGTGAAACGCCGTCCTGTTTATTTCTTCAATGAGTTAGAGAAGGGTTTAACTGGCGATAAACTCGTGTTAGAAGCCTTATTGAAAAAAGCCTAGTTTGTCTATTACAATTTTATATGACATTAATGTATACTGGAATAGGAAGATATTTAGTAGAAAGGAATGAAACAAAGATGGCAGAAATGGCAAAAGAAATACCGAAACGTTCGGAAGTACCGAAAGAATTAACTTGGAATTTAGAATCTATTTTTGAAACAGATGAAGCTTGGGAAAAAGAATTTACGTCTTTAAAGGAAGATATCGCACAGATAACAGCTTATCAAGGAAAGTTAGGCAATTCTTCAGATGACCTTTATCATATGTTTGTGCTGCAAGATCAGTTGGCAGAACGGGTTGGTAAGTTATTCACTTATGCCCATATGCGTAATGATGAAGATACCACAAATGATTTTTATCAAGCACTGAATTTAAAAGCGGAGAATCTATTAACATTGTTTTCCAGCCACATGAGCTTCATTGTTCCAGAAATCATTCAAATAGATGAAGAACGATTAGCGAAATTTTTACAAGAGAAACCTGAACTGCAAAACTATAAAAAAACATTAGACGAAATATCCCGTCAGCGAAAACATGTGTTAAGCGAACAAGAAGAAGTGCTTTTATCAGAAGCTTCTGATGCCCTTGGTAATAGTTCGCAAGTATTTGGAATGTTAAATAATGCAGATTTAACATTTCCGAGTATCCAAAATGAAAAAGGGGAAGAAGTCGATGTGACACATGGGCGTTATATTGGATTTATGGAATCTAAGGATAGAGAAGTTCGCAAATCAGCATTCCACTCCATGTATGATACTTTTGGCAAGTATAGAAATACGTTTGCAGCTACGTTAAATGGGAACGTGAAAAAGAATAATTTTTACGCAAAAGCACGTCTATATGATTCTGCTCGTCAAGCCGCATTAGACAGTAATAAAATTCCCGAATCAGTTTACGATAATTTAGTAGATGCAATAAATGAAAAACTACCTTTATTACACCGTTATGCGGATTTACGTAAACGTCTGCTTCAAGTAGAGAAGTTGCATATGTATGATTTATATACCCCGCTTGTAAAAGACGTTGAAATGACGTTCACCTATGAAGAGGCAAAAGATATTGTTCTTAAAAGTTTAGCACCTTTAGGAGAAGAATATGTTTCTATAGTAAAAGAAGGTTTTGAAAACCGTTGGATAGATGTCATGGAAAATAAAGGAAAACGAAGCGGTGCTTATTCTTCTGGCGTATATGGTACACAACCATTTATATTGATGAATTGGCAAGGGAATTTAAATGATTTGTATACATTAATTCATGAATTAGGTCACTCTGTGCACAGTTATTATACACATCAAAATCAACCTTTTCGTTATGGTAATTATTCCATTTTTGTGGCGGAAGTAGCGTCGACTTGTAATGAAGCATTACTAAGTGAATATTTATTAAATAATCTTGATAGTGAAAAAGAACGTCTCTATATATTAAACCACTTTTTAGAAGGGTTTAGAGGAACCGTTTTTCGTCAAACGATGTTTGCTGAATTTGAACATGAGATTCATCAATTGGATCAACAAGGCGAGCCTTTAACAGCAGAACGATTTACCGAGCTTTATTACGGTTTGAACAAAACTTATTTTGGAGATGACATGACTATTGATGAAGAAATTGGGTTCGAATGGGCACGTATTCCTCACTTTTATATGGGATATTATGTGTATCAATATGCCACTGGGTATGCAGCAGCCACATCTCTTGCGAATCAAATTCTAACAGAAAAAGGCCCAGCCGTAGAGCGCTATAAAAACTTCTTAAAAGCTGGAAGCAGTGATTTTCCAATCGAAGTATTGAAAAAGGCAGGGGTAGATATGACATCAAAAACCCCTATTTTAGAAGCTTTGCACGTATTTGAAGAAAAGTTGAACGAATTTGAGCATTTAATGAACAAATAAGGCAGTAATCGCATGTTTCTGCTTAAATAGTGTCTGTAAATCAAAGGAAAGCTATAAAAAGAAAAGCACTTTTTAAACCTTTATACAGGTTTAGAAGGTGCTTTTTATTCGTGCCTATTGCAATAAAACCTTTGTATTGCTAAACTATAATAGAAATATTCAGTTAATTAGGAATATTACTATAATAATGGAGGGATGTCATTGAATGCAATTTTAGTAGCTTTAATAGGGATAGTTGCTTTAGCGTTAAGTTATCGATACTATTCCAAATTTTTAGCAGACAAGATTTTTAAACTGGATCCAAATTATGAAGTACCTTCTCATAAATATGAGGATGGGGTTGATTTTGTACCGACGAATAAATTTGTGCTGTGGGGGCATCACTTTACTTCCGTAGCAGGTGCTGCACCAATACTCGGTCCGGCTATTGCAGTGTACTGGGGTTGGCTTCCTGCATTTTTATGGGTTGTTTTAGGAACCATCTTCGCAGCAGGAGTGCATGATTTTGGTACCATTGTTTTATCGGTTCGAAACAAAGGACATTCTATTGGTACTTTAGCTGATAAATTAATTGGTCAGCGCGCAAAGATATTATTTTTATTTATAATTTTAATTTTAGTACTAATGGTGAACGCCGTTTTTTCCTGGGTAATTGCAAACTTATTTATTACATATCCATCTAGTGTACTTCCTGTGTTCATCCAAATCCCACTGGCAGTATGGATTGGATATTCCGTATACAAATGGCAAAAAAAGATGTTGCTTCCTTCTTTGGTCGCTCTGGCAGTAATGTATATTACTGCGGTCGTAGCGAGTAAAGTATCCTTTTTACAAATAGATTTAATTCAATATATGGGAGGCGAAAATGGTGCTTCATTGTCCGGTTTGTCTACAACGGGAACAGCATTTTTTATTTGGATTATTATCTTAATGATTTATGTATATATTGCTTCGACATTGCCAGTATGGAAACTATTACAGCCAAGAGATTTTATTAACTCGCATCAATTAGTTGTTGGCTTAGGTATCCTTTATTTAGGATTGTTAGTCACAAATCCTACAATTTCAGCACCAGCTACCCAAGCTGTAGAAGATGTTTCCTGGTTTCCGCTATTGTTTATTACGATTGCGTGCGGAGCGATTTCTGGTTTCCATGGGCTGATTTCTTCCGGGACAACTTCTAAACAGTTGAACAATGAAACGGATGCGCGATTTGTAGGTTATTTAGGTGCTGCAGGAGAGGGAATTCTAGCTATCATATCCATACTCGCGGTTGTAACCTTGTTTTCTACACAAACTGATTTTGCAGCGACTTATAGTAGTTTCACAGACGCGAACGCCGAAGGATTAGGTGTCTTCATTGAAGGAGCTGCTAATTTAGCGGAAGGGTTATTCATTCCATCCGATATAGCTACGACAATTGTATCCATTATTGTAGTTAGTTTTGCAGCCACTTCTCTCGACTCTTCCGTTCGGTTAATGCGCTATATTATAGCTGAACTGGGTATTGCTTATAAGCTTCCGACTTTAGAGAAAAAACATGTAGCAACTTCGATTGCTGTACTTACTTCGGCAGCACTTGTTCTGTTGCCTGAAGGACCTAAAGGGTTTGGATCGGGCGGTTATTTATTATGGCCGTTGTTTGGAACGGCGAATCAGCTGCTCGCAGCAATCAGTTTGTTGTTAATTGCAGTTTGGTTGAAACGAAAAGGCAGAAGTTATATTTTAGTGATTATTCCAATGTTTTTTGTGTTGGCTGTTACGTTAATCGCTCTCTTCCAGCAGGTCGCTTTTGAATGGTCCTGGGCAGGCTCAGATACCAGTTATCTGTTGTTTATCCTTGGCGCTATCATTTTCGTGTTTGCGATTTGGATTGCTATTACGGCACTATCGACGCTTGCGAAGGAAAAACCAAATAAACTGGAATAATAAAAAGAGAGAAGAGGCCTGTTGATAGATGACAGGCCTTTTTCTTCTATCGCTTCAAGGCTGTGCTATTCGTGGTAGATAACAGTAGCATACATGATATATTTGCTAAAAGTATGGGCTTTTCACAAACAAATTTTAATTTTAATTATAAACTTATTCTAAGGAGGTATTGCTTATGCTGGAACATGTGAAGAAACTCATTCAATTTTACGAAGATGTCATCAGTTTGCCGCATCAAGGAGAAATTGCTCGAGAGCTAAGAGATGAGGATGATTTATTCTTTCTTTTATTATATTCCGAAATGATTGGGATTCCTAATCCAGTATTTTATCATACACTGGAACTCTATCCTTATATGATTGAAGAATTCCATGAATGGCATCTCCGCATGGGGATGGAAAAATCACCGATGACTGGTATTCGCTGTTGTTAAAATATAAGGGAGAGGAGGCGGAAATATGGATGTCATGGAGAAGCAAATTATTTTTGCAGGTGGCAAAGGAGGGGTAGGTAAATCCACTTCCGCAGCTGCTTTAGCTTTGCGCGCTGCAGAACAAAACGAGAAGACATTATTAATATCGACTGATCCAGCTCATAATATTGGTCATATTTTCGAGCAGAAAATAGGTGGTACCATCACGTCTGTTACAGACAATTTAGATGCTTTAGAGATTGATCCTGCAAAAGAAACGGCTGAATATATAAAGGAAGTGAAATCAAATATAAAGGGTGTAGTTCAACCAACGATGATGGAGGAAGTACATCGTCAGTTAGACACAGTAAGAGCTTCGCCTGGCGCAGACGAAGCCGCTTTATTTGATAAGCTTATTTCTATCATTATTGACGAAAGGGAAGCTTATGATAAATTAATATTTGATACAGCTCCTACAGGGCATACGATACGATTACTATCTTTACCAGAGCTTATGGGCGTATGGATTGAAGGGATGCTTTCGAAGCGTTATAAAACGAAAGAAAAATATTCTCAATTATTAAATGATGGAGAGCCTATTGACGATCCTATTTATGATGTACTAAAAGAACGAAAGGAAAGATTCAGTAAAGCTCGTGAAATTATGCTCGACGGAGAAGTAACCGGATTTATATTTGTATTAAACCCGGAGCAATTGCCGATTGAAGAAACGAAAAATGCGATTGAAATGCTCGATCAATATCATCTTCATGTACGAACCCTTATCGTGAATCGTGTATTGCCGACAGAAGAAACGGGACATTTTTTTGAACAAAGAAAAGCCTACGAAGCACAACATCTTAAACGAATTAAAGAAGATTTCTCCGATAAACAACTAATATTTGTTCCATTTTTTTCTCATGATATAATTAACCTAGAACAATTGGAACAATTTGCGAAATATTTAACGTGAAGAAATTAATGAGAAAGGTGGAGGAATATGAAAGCATTTGTTTTTGAACAAGGAGAGCATAAAATTAAAGATATGGACGTTGCGGCTCCTCAAGGTAAAGAGGTCGTTGTCAATTTAAAAGCTGCTGGTTTAAATAGACGAGACCTGTATATTTCAAATCGTTTAGGAAAAGAAGCCGCCGCTTTGATCATCGGTTCTGATGGTGCTGGAATAATTGAAGCAGTTGGATCAGAAGTGGAGCAGGTTAACGTTGGTGATGAAGTGATTATCAACCCAGCTTTACGTTGGGAAACGAAAAGTGTTGCTCCACCGGCTTCTTTTGATATTTTGGGAATGCCAGATCACGGTACAATTGCAGAAAAAATCGTTATTTCCCAAGATCAAGTAGAACCTAAGCCTGAGGATTTATCTTGGGAAGAAGCAAGTGTTTTAGCACTGGCTGGTTTAACTGGCTACCGAGCATTAGTAACAAAAGGAGAAGTTACAGAAGGCCAAACGGTGTTTATTCCTGGCGCTGGAAGTGGTGTAGCCACTTATATGATTCAATTTGCTAAAGCAAAAGGAGCGAAAGTAATTGTTAGTTCGCGTTCTAAAGAAAAGCAAGAAGCGGCCTTACAACTTGGCGCAGATCGAGCAATTGACACGGAGGCAGATTGGGATAAAGAACTTCAAGACGAGACGATAGATTTAGTTATCGATAGCGTAGGAGAAGCAACATTTAACCGTTCATTACAAATATTGAAAAAAGGCGGGCGAATGGTTATCTTCGGAGCAACAGCGGGAGATAAAGCGGAACTGGATTTAAGAGCTTTCTTTTATGGACAATATCAATTATTAGGTTCCACTATGGGGAGTCGTGAAGAATTACAAGAAATGCTCGCTTTTGCTCTAGCACATAATATACGTCCGGTACTCGGTAAAGTATTCTCTCTAGATGAAGTAAATGATGCATTTGCTATGTTAGAAGAGAATGTTCAATTTGGTAAATTAGCGATTACCTTACCATAACCATATAAAAATGAACAAATAAAAAGTTAAGACATCTTATACAGATGATGCTTAACTTTTTTAATGAATAATGAAATAAAGTATCAATGTTCATCTCAATAAAGAATCTTCGTTGACTTTATAAGGGAAATCCCCTACCTTAATAGGTATACTTCCATAAATTGATAAAGGAGCCAACACGATGAAAACGTTTAAATTAAAAGGTTTAAAGGTTATGAAAAATGAAGAAGACAGTATAGAACAAAAACGTATTTCGTTACAGGATGGATTGGTTATTAATCGGGAAGATGAAAGCGGATGGTTAATTGAAGCGTATGTTTCCAATGAATATAAAGAGTACTTCAAATCATTAATTGGCGTTTTAGATGTTATGATTCAAGCAAAAATCACAAGAGAAGAAAACGACCCTGCTTTTTTTATTACAAAAATTGCCAGTGTAAATCAAATAAGCGATGAGCAAATAAGTGTGTTGTTTGAAGGGTTTGTTGTAGATCATAGTAAAAATCGTATTGAAGAAATGTTGCGTATGATAATGGAAGAAGGGTATCAAGGAGAGTCCTTGCTAAAGAAGTTCAAAGATTCCATTTAAAAGAAACATTTTAAGCACATACATCAATTATATTTACGTATTGTTCCTAAGCAAGCATTTTGATATACTAATGACATTCTTTGCTAAATGAAGCTTTAAAATTATGTGGTGCATCTATAATAATGATAAAAGCTTTCCTATAGGTCAATGAACTATAGATATATTTATACTGCAGGAGGCGCTTTGTCTATGTTCAAGCGATATCTCTTTTCGGCGTGGATGCGAAGATTATCGCCGCCACAATTATTAATATTCTTTTATCTGATTGCTGTAATTGTATCAACCGTTATTTTATCCTTGCCTGTTTCTTACCAAACAGGTATCCAAGTTAAATTCATTGACACATTATTTGTTGCTGTCAGTGCTTTGAGCGTTACGGGGTTAACACCGATTTCGGTAGCTGACACATTTAGTACGACTGGCATCTATTTTATTGCGTTTATACTACATCTTGGTGCAGTAGGGGTTATGACAGTCAGTACGTTTATATGGCTTTTACTAGGAAAGAAAATTGGAATTTCTGAGCGCCGTCTGATTATGCAAGACCAAAACCAGACAACCTTTGGCGGGATGGTAAGCTTAATTAAACAGATCTTATATGTTGTTTTTGTTGTTGAAGCATCCGGCATCCTAATTTTAGGTACATACTTTTTAAATTATTTTGATTCAGCAAAGGAAGCTTACTTTCAAGGTTTTTTTAGTACCATTAGTGCGATTTCCAATGCTGGTTTTACATTAAGTAATAACTCAATGGCCATTTACAGTAATGATTATTTCGTTCAATCCATTATTATGTTTTTGATTATTTTTGGAGCGATTGGTTTTCCCGTTCTAATTGAATTAAAACACTATATTATGTTGGATAAAAAGGCTAAACGTTCCTTTCGATTTTCTCTATTTACAAAGGTGACAAGTATTACATTTTTCTCACTGATTTTTTTAGGCACCATATTAATTTATGCGTTCGATATGTTCGGGTTTATGAAAAGTCAAACTTGGCATGCGGGGTTCTTTTATGCTTTGTTCCAATCAGTGACTACACGAAGTGCAGGTTTATCTACGATGGATGTTAGTTTATTAACAGAGCCGAATCAGCTTTTTATGTCTTTTTTAATGTTTGTTGGCGCTTCGCCGAGCAGTGCAGGGGGCGGTATACGGACAACAACACTAGCGTTAGTGGTTATTTTTATTATCACTTATGCTCGCGGTGGAAGGAAAGTAAAGCTATTCAATAGGCAGATTTATGAGAGAGATTTATTAAAAGCAGTCACAGTGATGATTCTGGCGATTGCGTTTATTTTTATTTCAGTCATTTTATTGTTAATTATTGAGCCATTCTCTTTGAATCAACTTATTTTTGAAATCACGTCAGCTTTTGGTACGGTAGGCCTATCGTTAGGTATAACCGAAGATCTCACTACTTTTAGTAAACTTTTACTTATGTTCTTGATGTTTGTGGGGAGGATTGGTGTAGTCACCTTTTTGTATACTTTTCGAAAAGAATCGCAAAATGACGACCATTTCCGTTACCCGAAAGAAAGAATTATTATTGGATAATAAAAGGGTGAATATATTTCTTTTCAAATACTACACATACTGTTATGATAAGAATAGAACTTATGCGATTTATTTAGACTAGATTTATTGAAAGGGTGCTGAATCATGTTAGTTACAGTGTTTGCAATTGTTTGTTTGGCAACTGTTTTATTAAATGTAGGTTATTGTCTATTTGACCATGAATAAATCAATTACACGTTAAAAAGATCGATACAATATAGGTATCGATCTTTTTTAATGTTTTATTTAATTCGTTTCCAATCTGGAATTGGATACATAACAATTTCCGTTTTACCAATTATGTCCGATTTACTGACAAATCCTAAACCGTTTCTACTGTCTTTACTGATAGCTCGGTTATCTCCTAAAACAAAATAATGGTCGTCCGGGATAGTAACCGGTCCAAAATCTCCTGTCAATTTAGTTTCAAATCCATCTACATAAGAAATATCTTGTTCAACATCATTGACGTATAATTTGTGATCTTTCATTTCAATGGTTTCGTTAGGTAAACCTATAATCCGTTTTACATATTTTTTTTCAGGTCGTTCAAATATAATGATATCTCCTCGGTTCGGGGTCGATACCATGTAAATAAATTTGTTTAAAAAAATTCGTTCTCCGTCTTCAAGTGTAGGATACATACTATCGCCTTCAACTATTGAAGAAGTAGCTATGAACGTATGTGCAAGGAATGCAACGATACAGACTATCATAATGGCTTTGATCCAGTCAATCCACTCTTGAGTTCGTGTTTTTGATTTAGCCAATTACGACACCCTTTCTCTTACAATCTATCCTAAGACTATTTTATAGTAGCATAAATGGGCGCGGCTTTCGAATTATATGAAGTGATACAGGTTGTAGTTTAATACTTTTTCTTTGCAAGCTGCTGAAAGAAACTAAGACTGACTTTACCCTATTTGTTCATTTATTTTTTTCTTGCGCTTAGTAGGGAATTCAACTTGGATTAATATAACTGCTCCAAGAATCAAAAGCATACCAAGGATTTGCAAGAGATGAAAAGCTTCTTGAAACATAAATACTCCGACTAAGGTGGCGACTACTGGTTCAACTGTCGTTAAAAGTGATGCATTAGAAGCTTCTGTTTGTTTTAATCCATATGTATAAATCATATAAGCAACAGCAGTTGGTAAAAATCCAAGACCAAAAGCGTATAATAAAACATTTGGCGTAAGGAGTAGTGCTGCATGTTCTTGATATGAGAAAAATGGTAATAATACAACTGATGCTACGATAAAGGTGTACGTTGTTATGACTAAGCTTGAATATTTTTCCAGAGCAAATTTACTGAATATGCTATAAAGCGCATATCCTATTCCGGAACATAAACCAATCAAAATCGTTATCAAAGGAATAGCGCCTGCATCAAAAGGGATGAGTTCTACGACAAATAGAGTGCCAATCAGCGTTGACGTTAGAGCTATTAATTTGCGCCTAGTAATGGCTTCTCGAAAGAAAATGAATGATAAAATAATAACAAACGCCGGAGCTGTATAAAGTAAGGCTGCTGAAACTGGAATCGTTGATAACTCGATAGTTTTAAACATACTGTAATTAAAAAATATAATACTAAACACCCCAGTACCAACAAAATATCGAAGATCTGTCCATTTCTTCAATTTTAATCGACGCGGAGACTTGATACATAAATATACAATTAAAATAATAGAAGCGGTAACGACACGTAATGTAACCACTTCCATTGGAGTGAATCCAAAAGTATACAATTGTTTAACATATATACCAATTGTCCCCCAAAGAGCTGCACCCAAAATGATAAATAAAAAAGCACGCTTCATAAAACATCTCCTCATCTAGTATATGTAATTTTGCTGTTAAAAAAATTCCTTATATTCAGTTCGATTAACAGATACCTGTATCGGAAGACCCGGTTGAACAATTACGGGTAGATTGAGTAATCATTTAATATTCCAATTCTACTTTCTTGAAAAATGTTTCGAGCATAGAAAATTTATATTTCAATTTTCGAGATTAGTTTACTTTTTTCGAGACCAATTTCGTTGACCTAATGAAGAAGGTATATAATAAGAGGGGGTGTACTTTTTTTGCATTGTGTCTATTTTCTTCCAATTAGTATAACTGTAAATGATTTCCTTAGCTTTTGAAAGCCCCATTCGTACAGGTGGGTTTCGGTAGCTTTCATCCAAATCACCTAAATGTTCCAATTGCTGAAAGTCTTTTTTTTGAGGAGGCATGTGGAAATAATACGTGTCGACTTGAATCAACAGTGTGGAATGTTGATTACTATATTTAGGATTTTTAGAGAAATGCAATCCCACTTTTGTAGCTTTTTTCTCTTTTAGTAGTTTTTGCAATGCGGCTTTTTTAATAGCATATAAATGTTGTGGTTGTGGTGCGGTTTTAGCATGGCGATTAACAATGAAAATTGCTTGAGCAATCTCGTTCATAGAATATTGCTTGACCATGATAGTTGTGACCTCCTAACGTGTATCTTACTTAGTTTAAATGACATACAATAGAATAGCAAAAAAATGAAAGACTGAACCAATGAGTACAAATATATGCCATATCATATGATGAAAAGGGATGAATTTCCAAATATAAAAGACAGCTCCGATGGTGTAAATAATACCGCCTAATACTAATAATAAGAGACCTTTTGGCTGTATAGATTCTGTGAGTGGTCCCCAGACAAGTACAATTAGCCACCCCATAAGAATGTAAAATAAAGTGGATACAAATACGAACTTATTAACAAAGAACGACTTTAAAATTATCCCGATTACAGCGAAACTCCATACTAGCGTAAATAATCCCCATCCTAATGATCCGTCTAAAATGATGAGTGCAAAAGGAGTGTATGTTCCGGCAATAAATATATAAATTGCTGCGTGATCGATAATTAAAAATATATTTTTCCATTTTCCTTGAGGTAAGCTGTGAACTAAAGTTGAGGATACATACATAAATAACATGGATACCCCAAATATGACAACAGAAATAAGTAAAACTGTATCCCCGGAAACGTAGGAGAAGGCGACGAGAAAGTATAACGCAATTAAACTGAAAAGAACGCCAACACCGTGCGTGATTGCATGAGCGATTTCTTCATTTTTACTGAAAACCCGTGTAGACATACGCTTCATCCTTTATGAGAAGTATATGTCCATTGTACTCGAATAAAATAAATAAGAAAACAATTGGTTATACATCAAATATCTGAAAGCGTTGTCTTTAATGTATCTTTTTTTAATAATATGATAAACTATATATAAAAGTGTGTATCAGATGAAGGGATGAATGTCGTTTCATTATAAGAATCATATTGAGAAATATATGATAAAGGAGAGTTATAGAGAATGAGTATGACTCAAAATGACAAATTTTTAGACGTGTTAACCGTGGAAGATTTAATGATTTCATCAGAGAAAGTAGCCCATGTACAATTAAATAATCCTCTAGAACATGCGTTGTTAGTGTTGGTAAAGTCAGGATATTTTGCTGTTCCTGTGTTAGATAGTTCATATAAGTTGGCTGGCTCAATAAGTAAAACTGAAATCTTGGATCATATTTTAGGAATAGATCGGTTTGAAGTGGAAAAACTTTCTGAATTAACAGTGCATGAAGTTATGGATACAAATATAAAAAGCATTCGTAGAGACATCAGTTTTATTGAGGGATTAAAATCTATTATTGATGATCCGTATGTTTGCGTAGTGGATCAGGAAGGTTTTTTTGAAGGGATTCTCACAAGGAGAGCTATTTTAAAAGAAGTCAAAAAAGATTATTATAGATCTTAAACTGAATCAAAGGGATAACAATTAGAGTGAAAATTTAATGTTTCTAACATAGAGCTGATGAATTTTTAAACGTATCAAGCTCAACCAGAGAAAACTTTTTAAGCGTATGATGAGATAGTTTCGTTTGCAATTTACCAGCACTATGGACAGGGAAATTGGATGAATGCCCATAAGTTTATAGAGTGTGTAGAGGAAGCTTAACTCACTTTAGTTCTGATTGATTTTAAGCAGTTATACTATATAAAGCCCGTAGGAGAGGGCTTTTTTTATCGACGTTTAAAACAGGAGATTAGTTGTCAAAGCAGCGTATCTATAGGTTACGTCCAACATAGTGTGTAAAAAAATGAAACGAAGGAAATGTACGGAGACTCCTGCCGGATGAAAA
>DATGTM010000045.1:0-17647 GCA_035301845.1 Pseudogracilibacillus sp.
AAAGAATTGCCGAAAGTTAGTGTTGACGATTTTAAACGTGTGATGGGGTTGCAAATGGAGGAAATTGCAGAACAGTTATTTCCAAGTCTTTCCTTAGAGACAAGTCGTACATTGCTTGCAAAATGTGAAAAAGAAGAAAACCGTTTGATAAAAGAAAAGGGCGGATGTTTATATGAAGGTGTCGAAGCAACGTTAACTGCTTTAATCCGGAAATATGAACTCTATATTGTAAGCAATTGTCAGGCAGGATATATCGAAAGTTTTTATGCATATCATCAACTGGGAAAATATTTTAATGATGAAGAAAATCCAGGTAGGACGGGATTGTCCAAGGGAGAAAATATTAAACTCGTTATGGAAAGAAATAAATTAAGAAATCCAGTATATATAGGAGATACGGCAGGTGACCAAACTGCGGCAGCTTATGCAAAGATTCCGTTTATCTATGCAGATTATGGTTTTGGGCAAGTAGAAACGTATGACAGAAAAATAAATTCATTAAGGGAGTTGCCCGCTATTGTGGAAAAATATGTAAATTAATTAATTCAGTTTTATATAATGTGCTAACAAAAAAGAAGCCAAGATTTATTTCTTAAACTTGGCTTCTTTTTGTTATCTGCGTTCTGTTTTAGATGGAAGCATCATAAATAGATTTGACAGCTTGCTTTAATGTCTTGTTAAATTTCTCATCTGATTGATTTACATTTAAATCTTGGCTGAGTGCTCTAGAGAAGCTGGCAATTAGTCCATCATTTTGTTTTAATTTTTTATTTGCTTCGTCTATGCCATATCCTCCCGAAAGGGCAACGACACGTATTACATTAGGATGCTTAATGAAATCTTTATATAAATTGTCGTTTGTAGGAATGGATAATTTAAGCATCACATATTGATCTTCTTCTAATGCTGCCAACTCTTTTTCAATTTCTTCATGAAGAATATCTTCAATTTGCGTTTTTTCCGGACTATGGATATCAACCTCTGGTTCTATGATTGGCACTAGTCCATAGCTGATGATTTGTTTACCAATGTCAAATTGTTGTTTGACTACTTCTTGGATACCTTCTCGATTTGCTCCTTTAATGACGGAGCGCATTTTAGTTCCGAAGATATTTCTTTCGACCGCGCGGGTAAGTAGTTCATCTAATTCTGGCATAGGTTTCATTAGCTGTACGCCTTTTTCTTCATCCGCAAGACCTTTATCTACTTTTAAAAAAGGAACGATACCTTTCACATCAGCTAAGTAATCAGCGGTATACTTCCCTTCGATTTCACTATCCATTGTTTGTTCGAACAAAATAGCGCCTAAAATATGACTGGAATCAAATGCAGGGGATGTTATAATCCGTGTACGCATTTCATGAACAAGGTCAAACATTTCTTCTGTTGTACTGTATGAATCTTCTTCAATTCCGTAAGCTTTTAGAGCTTTTGGCGTACTGCCACCACTTTGATCCAATGCGGCAATAAACCCTTTTCCATTTTTGATTCGGTCAAATTGTGATTGTTGCACTTTTTTCACTCCTCAATAGTAATCATCTAAAAAATCCGATTTTTGTAGAAGATTTCTTCTAATATAGACTATGTTAGCATGAATAAAGCTAAGATAACAAGACTTTTAACAAACTGTACGAGATTTGTCGATAATTTATTACTATTTTGTTGACTGATAAGCAGAGATGGTTGGTTGTTTTGGCAACTTCAGTGCCAGGAAAAGAATGATAAAACAAACGACAAATCCAATTATAACAACAATTCTGAAATGAGCTATATCCACATACTTCGTAAAAGCCATCCCAAGAAAACTGCCTGAAATAATTGCTCCAATATAGCGGCTTGTCTGAAATAAGCCAGAAGCAGATCCAGTGTCTTTTTCTTCGACATGCTCATATAAACCGGTTTGAGAAGCAATATTATTAAAACCATTGCTTATGCCTAAAATAGACATGATTGGCAACAGAAAAAGTAAACTGCTTGCTTGTTGATAAAATAATAAAGCTCCAGTACCTGTAAGCAGTAAAACGGCTCCTATAACAATTGCAATTTTAGACCCTTTTCGGTCAATAAGCTTTCCAGCTATAGGTGTCACAACAACACTGAATCCAGCAAGTGCCAACATAATTAACCCGGTATGCTTTTCACTGTATGCCTGTAGTTGTTGCAATAAAGTGGGTAGTCCGTAAAAATAATTATAATATACAAAATTAATCAACATAAATAAAAGATAGATGATATTTGCATGTTTATTCGTTTGTAATGCTTTTATATCAATAAATGGTTCTTGTTTTTTCTTCTCAACTAAGTAGAAAATCGTCCCCGCAATAATACTCCCAAGCAATGCATCCCAACGGATAGATGAAGAAAGGGACAGTAAAAACAAAATAAGACCTAAAATGCTTAACGAAAAGAGAATAATTCCTGTAAAGTCAATCCGTTTCCGGTCGAATGTGACATCGGTTGGTTTAGGTAATACAAGTAGCGCTAATGTGAAGCCGATTAAAATAAGTGGTAAATTAATCAGGAAAATAGCCGGCCAGCTCCATTCAGCAATTAAAAAACCGCCAATCGTTGGCCCAAATGCAGCAGATGTAGAAGAAAAAACACTAACTATAGCTAAAGCTTGTGCTTGCTTTTTAGCTATTTGTGCGCGAACTAAACTCATACCGCTAGGAAATAAAGTTGAACTCCCAACTGCCTGAAGTGCCCGGCAGCCTAATAAAAAACCATAGTTAGGCGAGAAAGGGGCTAAAAGGCATGCTAAAACGACAAGCAGCATGCCACTTATAAATAATCGTTTGGCTCCAAACATATCACTAAGTTTCCCCATTACTGGCTGTGCTGCCGCACTTGCTAAATAAAAAATAGAAATCAGCCAGGAAGCATCAGCAAATGTTAATTGAAAATCGTGTTGCATCTGTGTGAGTGCTACTGAGATCATTGATGAATTGAGCGGATTGAGTAACACACCTAATCCAACAGTTAGTAGAAGAATCCAGCGTTTATTTGTCCAGTTCACTATACCATCCCTTTGTTTTCATTGTTCAACGTAGTATTTTATTCAAATGATTAGAAAGCGTAAGCTATTGTCAGTAGGCTATTTGCACCCAAGGCGCTTGCGCTTTTCTTGTCCAGCTTCAGCGCCTAGCCCCTCGAGGTCATAAGCAATCTCCTTCCAGGGCTTAGAAGCGCCCTTTTAGGATATTGCTTAAGCTTGTCGGGGCTATTCAAGGCGCTTGCGCTTTTCTTTCTACCTTATGTCCTGTTATTATTGTAGCATGAACGTGTAGATGACTAAATCTTCATCCTTTTAGCATTTGTGGTTCATTTTATATTTCCACTGCGTTGTAATCGCTTTCTATGATGAAAATGTTTATAATGGTAATAAGTAATAGTAGAACAATACTTTCTTGGAAAGAGGGCATGCGTGATGAGAGAACATTCTAAGTTAGCTCGTAAATATGATAAACAAGCCAAGTTCTTTAATCGTCAGCCTGGAAATTCCCGATTGCGTGATTGGAGACAGCGCTTATTGAAAGAAGCGAGCGGTAATGTGTTAGAGTTGGCAGTAGGAACAGGTGCTAATTTTCCGCATTATCCTGCAGGAGTTTCGGTTACAGCAGTCGATATTAGTTCTAAAATGTTACAATATGCACAGGAAAATGCTGAACGTGAGCAAGTCGAATCTTTTTTTATATTGGGGAATGTTGAAGAGATGGAGTTTCCTGAACGAACCTTTGATACAATTGTGTCTACTCTGTCCTTTTGTGCTTATGAACACCCAATTAGCTTGTTTAATCAACTTGGCCGCTGGGTGAAACCAGACGGGAAAATATTGCTGTTAGAGCATGGGATTAGCAGCAATTTGCTATTAAAACAAATTCAAAAAGGATTAGATCCCGTAAATCATCGAATAGTAGGCTGTCATTTAAATCGTGATATGCAAGAGCTTATGGATGTATCTCGTTTAGAAGTAACGCATATAGAGAGTCATATGAAAGGAATAATCCATTTAATATGGGCGGTTCCTGAAGCGTAACCCTCATGCTTTTAACGATAGCGTACAGGCCAAGTTTCAAATTGGGCGTATAGAGGTATGTTATACGTTCCTGTTACATACATTATTACAAGAGTAGGAAAGTGGGGAAGAAAAGAAATGCAAAACATAGAAGAAGGAACTAAATTATGGGAACCGGATCAACAACAAATAAATGAAGCGGCTATTACGAAGTTTCGCAAGTGGCTGGAAAATGAGAAAGAACTGAGTTTGCCTGATACTGATACGCTTTGGGAATGGTCGACAACGGAAGTCGAATCTTTTTGGGAAAGTGTATGGGAATATACTGGGGTCATATCCCATAATCCTTATTCAACTGTATTATCCTCGCATGAAATGCCAGGGGCAAAGTGGTTTGAAGGAGCTACGTTAAATTATACCGAAAACGTTTTTAGACATTCTCGTCCTGATCAACCTGCGTTGATTTTTAAATCAGAAACGGTTGATACAACTGAAGTGAGCTGGAAAGAATTGGAAGAAAAAACAGCTGTGGTAGCTAATTATTTAAAAGCTGTTGGCGTTAAAAAAGGAGACAGAGTAGCTGCTTATATGCCGAACGTGCCAGAAACAGTTATTGCGTTTTTAGCATGTGCCAGTATTGGAGCAATTTGGTCTGTTTGTTCCCCTGATTTCGGTAAAGAGAGTGTTCTAGAACGTTTTAAGCAAATTGAACCGACATTTTTATTTACGGTGGATGGTTATTCGTATAATGGGAAGTTGATTTCTCGGACAGAAAGTGTAGGAGAAATACAAGAGGCACTACCATCACTTAAACAGACAACTCTTTTTCCATTTATTGGAAGTGAACAAACCGGCTTACACAAAAATACTGTGCTCTGGAACGATTTACTCCACGGAGATAAAACGTTAACTTACGAAGAACTCCCGTTTGATCACCCATTGTGGGTACTGTTTTCTTCGGGAACCACAGGATTACCGAAACCAATCGTACAGGGTCAAGGTGGAATTATTCTAGAACATTTAAAAGTTCTAGCTATTGAACAAGGTGTCACAAAAGATGAAACTTATTTCTGGTATACATCAACTGGCTGGATGATGTGGAATTTATTAATCGGGAATTTGTTGAATGGAGCGACCGTTGTATTGTATGACGGGAGTCCGGGGTATCCTAACATACAAACGATGTGGGATATGACAGAAGAGTTACAAATAAATTATTTTGGAACGAGCGCAGCGTTTATCAATTCCTGTATGAATGCAGGAATAACTCCAAAAGATACCCATGATTTTAGCCATCTGAAGGCGATATGCTCCACTGGGTCACCACTATCTATTGATGCTTTTCAATGGATTTACGAGCAAGTGAAAGAAGATGTTTGGCTAGTATCAACAAGTGGCGGGACAGATGTCTGTACTGCTTTTGTCGGAGGAAATCCGGTGAAATCTGTTAGAGCAGGTGAAATCCAGGCGCGTTCTTTAGGGGCGGCTATTCACGCTTTTGATGAAGCGGGTGAACCGTTGATTGATGAAGTAGGTGAATTGGTACTCACAGAACCGATGCCTTCCATGCCCATTTATTTTTGGGGAGACGAGGATGGTTCTCGTTACCATGACAGTTACTTTGATATGTATCCTGGTATATGGCGTCATGGAGATTGGATAAAGATTGATGAAAAGGGAAGTTGTGTTATTTATGGACGTTCTGATTCAACGATTAATCGCCAGGGTGTTCGGTTAGGAACGAGCGAGATTTACCGAGCTGTGGATGCATTGAATGAAGTGAAAAATAGTCTCGTCATTGACTTGGAGATGTTAGATCGTGCATCTTATATGCCTTTGTTTGTTGTATTAGCGGAAGGGGAAAGCTTAACGGAAGAGTTAATCCATGCCATTAAAAATAGTGTGAAATCGGTTGTTTCTCCTCGTTTTGTACCGAATGAAGTATTTGCTGTTCATCAAATCCCGACGACATTAAGTGGTAAGAAAATGGAAGTCCCTGTCCGAAAAATATTATTAGGACAAGACCCTGAAAAAGTGGTCAATGAAGGGTCAATGGCCAATCCAGAATCATTACAGTACTTTATAGATCTTGCAAAAGAATTAAATGAACAAAAATAAATACTAAACTATTTAGACTTAAAAACGCGCATCTTAATGAATCCTCCCTGTGTTGTGGAAAACTTGGCATTCGTTAAGCTCGACAAGCGAATGCCTAAGTTGTACTTATGCAGCAAAAATTTTATCCTTTTTCACTTTCTAAAATAGAAGTAACGATATGTTTAGAGTGCCATTCTCCAAAAGAGAAAAGGGTAATGGGATACTTTTTGGGAAATAAGGTTTGTTGGATATCTTTGATACTGTATCCGGTTTGTCTTAATGTTAGGACGTTGCCCCGCACTTCTTCCAAATAGCTGAGTTTATGTCGGAAAGCTTCTCGTCCATTTTGGACATATCCGGCATGACAACAAAACATTTCATTAAAATCGAAAGTTAAAATGTGTTTGATCGATTGAATAATTTGCGGAATGCTTTCTTCCCGTAAAATAACCTTTGTTTTAGGATGCACATACAAATCACCTGAAAAAAGTTGCCCTGTTTCGTTATTTAAAAATGCTAAATGATCTGTTGCGTGCCCTGGAGTTGGAATTACGCTCCAAGAAGCTTCTCGGGACGTGAATGTATGGCCGATTGGTTTGGCAGTAAAAGGGGCTCGTTTGCCCCAAAACATTTTACGATAAAAAGGATAATGTGCTTTTTCTTGGCAAGATTCAATGGAATTTTCATTCATATATATAGGTATATTATATGTGTGTTGCAAGTAGCCGGCGCCACCTGTATGATCTTCGTGATAATGAGTGATTGCTACTTGATCGATGTCAGCTTTTTCGAAAAAAGGCTTAAAAGAAGTCAGCAAAGAAGCAGAACCTGTATCAATGAGTACCCCATCTATTTCATAACAATAGACACTCAGTTTTACTTTGTTAAAATTCACAAAACCTTGTATGTAGCGAACATTTTGGGTGTTGTTTTGTTTAGTAGACGTTTTAACCAGCATCATTACACCTCTGTAAGTTAATTTGTTTCTCTCCACTATACCACAGACTGAATTATCGTTCATATAAATGTAAGCGCATTACATAATCGTGTTATCGATTAGCAGCTTGTTATGCAAGTTGAAAATTCACCTTAAATCTTTCTGGAAAATGTCAAAATAAACAACAGTAGGAACCAAAGACTACACAAAAGCCTCAACGCGGTAATGTGTAGTAAAATTGATCTTCGTCATGAAAAAATTAATCTCAACAGGGAGGAGAAAGAATATGCTATTAGAAGAAAATACTGCCCTAGTGGTTATTGATGTCCAGGGGAAATTGGCGGATATCGTTTATGAAAGTGAGAAAATGCTCGAAAACATTGTTACTTTGATTAAAGGGGTACAATTGCTGCACATACCTATTATTTGGCTGGAGCAATATCCAGAAGGGTTAGGGCAAACGAAGCAACAAATTCAAACTCTTTTATCAGAGCAAGATCCGATTAAAAAAATGGATTTTAGTGCTTCTGATACGGATGAATTTCATGAACAACTGCGCAAGCTTAACCGTGAACAATTCCTAGTCGTTGGGATGGAAGCTCACGTATGTGTATTTCAAACGGTCGTTGATTTACTGGAAAGTAAAGAAAGTGTAGATATTGTCGTCGATGGTATTTCTTCCAGAACAGCCCAAAACAAAGCAATCGCTATCGATAGAATGGCAACCATGGGAGCAAATAAAACATCGGTCGAAATGGCATTATTTGAGTTAATGAAGTCAGCTAACCATCCGAAATTTCAAGAAATCAGACATTTAATCAAGTAAGAGCAGCAGGCTGAGTAAGCGACTACTTTGGGTTATGGCAAGAACGTGTTATAATAACAAGGACGTCGGATGCCTTTGTCACAATCATTTCTAATCGAAAATAAAGGAGAAATCCCGATGGAAATTACAAAGTTCCAACAAACAGATACAGAACAAATAGTTGATTTATTTTATGATACGGTTCATTCAGTAAATAAAGAGGATTATTCTCCGCTCGCTCTAGAAGCATGGGCACCTGAGGGAGACAGAAATAAGAAGAAGACACAATGGAAAGAGGCATTAGAGAACAATTATACGTATGTCGCTGAACAGGGTCATAAACTTATTGGTTTCGCAGATATTTCTCCGGATGGTTATTTGGTTCGCATATTTGTTCATAAAGATTATCAGGGAAAAGGCGTTGGCAGTGCTTTATTAGAAAAAGTGGAAAAAAGAGCTGAACTAGAAGGGCTTTCATATATACATGCTGATGTTAGTATCACTGCGAAACCTTTTTTTGAATATCACAGTTACCATCTAGTGAGTGAACAGATAGTGGAGAAAAAAGGCGTCTCTCTGGTAAACTACTTAATGATTAAAAATTTAGATGTGCAAGATGTGCATCTCGACAACTACGAATAAGGAAGCAGGAGGAAAGATCATGGCTGTAGGAAGGAATGATCCATGTCCTTGCGGCAGTGGACAAAAATTTAAAAATTGCTGTTTACAAAAACAAAATGTAGAGGAAATGGCTGCGTATAAGCGAGAACAATTTTACCAAGCAAAGCAACAATTGGTAGAACAGATTGGACGCTTTTTAGAAAGTAAAATTTTTCATGAAGATTATAAAAAAATGAAAAGTGAATTTAAGCAGCGAACGAATGGACAAATCCAAGAAGAAATAGAGGAAAGCTTTTTTATCTTTTGGACCTTTTTCTACTATCGGTTTAGTGATGGACTTCGAGGTATTGACTGGTTTAAACAAGCCCGTGGGAAGAATTTAGAAGTAAAGCAAAAACGTATGCTCGATGTATGGGTAGATATGCAACCGCGTTTTTTACAACTGATAGATAGAGAAGGGGATCATGTAATATTTGAAGATAAAGATACAAAAAAACGTTTCCCTGTTTCTGTAGACAAGGAGAATTTGCCTCATCAAGCGCCATGGCTTAGTACGTTTGGCATGATTGAAGAATTTGATGGGTATTATTATTTTAACGGTTTCTGGATGGGCGTTGAACCTGGCCAGCTGGATAAAGCACGCGAGAAAGCTGCAGACCTTATGGAAGAAACTGGTTTATCTCAAGCGGAAGTGTATGAACAGTATTTTCTGGAAATTATTACTGCTCTATTGGATCGCAGCCGGAATAACCACGTATTCGAGCGAGAAGTATACGAATATACATTATCGTATACGATTGAAAACAATTTGTATGTAACAGAATTTCTCAGAGACCAAAAAGATCTTAAAATTAATAAATGGGAAAAAAATGATAAAGAACTAGTCTGGGCAGGAAACTGGCGAGTGTATCATGATTCTGAGTGTGAACTTCCAGTGAAGTTAGCAGACGTGTTTGGCACCGTTAAGGTCACTAATTACGGAAAAACCCTTACTTTTGAAACAATGCAAGAAGCGCATAAGGAGCAAATGAAGAAACGATTCACAGCATTAGGGAACAAGTTGACCCTATTGGATGAAACAGCTTCGTTAATTGGTACAACGAGCAAAGAAACATATAATACGATGGTGTCGATGGACGATGATATTCCACAATATTTTGCTCTTTTTGCTCAAGACGATTTGTTTAAAGAAGCTGAACAACCTCTTCCAATGTATGATGGAAATTCTTTACGCGATTTACATGCAAAAGGGGAAACAGACAAAATAGAAGCTTGGTTGAAAAATGCAGAGTTTATGATGTATAAGCAAGTGCTTGCCCAACAAGAGAAAGTAGAAGTAACAGCCGACTTTAACAGTATTCGCAGTTCGCTGGGACTATCTCCTTCGCCTTTTGTAACGGGAGGAGTTCACCGTCAAACAACGATTGAACCGATTGAATTGGAAGATAAAAGTCCTCGTTTGATGGAGGAAGATATTCCATATCTGGAGGAACTTGGATTCCAGCCGGAAACGATTGATCAATTTTATATCAGTGATTTTATTCGATTTTATAAAGAACGAGTAGTTGGAAAATCAGCCGACACGAAACGGAAATATCGGAGAAGTTTATACGATTTAAGAGAACTGTTAGAACAAAAAACTTTATTCCGCTGGGAACAATGCAATGATTCTTTCTGGAAGTCCTTAGTTCATGATGAATATCCAGTTCTTTATGAGAAGGAACCTAGTAAAACAGAAAGAAAAGCATTTGTCAGTACGTTACGGATGTTTTTAGAATGGTTGGATCAAACAGAAACTACTGATTTATTCGGAACAACGGTACAATGGCTAAAGACGAATGAAAAATAATATAAAACATCATTAAAAAGTATAAGAATGAATAGAATCGAAGGAAGCGAAACAGCTTGCTTCGATTTTTTTCGATTGTTGGAATTCGTTTTTAATGGGAGCCACCAAGAATAGAAAATAGAGAAAGAATGCTTTATAATGAATTTAGTATGTAGCAGAGGGAATGAAGCGAATGTTATCATTTGAAAATATATCGAAATCTTACGGCGAAAAAGATTTGTTCCATCATATTAATGGGAATATTGCAAGCCGGGATCGTATTGGTTTAATTGGTGTGAATGGAACTGGAAAATCCACATTTTTACAGGTGATTGCTGGGGTAGAACCGGTAGATAGTGGAGAAATCCAGCACGCAAAAGCGTATCGTATTGAATATTTACAACAAAATCCTCATTTTGAGGAAGAGATGACTGTGTTAGATTATATATACAGTGGGGATTCCGATGTCATGCGTGTTATGCGTCGTCATGAAGCGGCGTTATTAGACTTAGCGAATCACTCTCAAGATGAGCGGGCGCAGACAGCTTTGTTAAAAGCTCAGCAACAAATGGACCGTTATGAAGCATGGGAAGCTAGTACCATAGCGAAAACCGTTTTAACTAAATTAGGTGTTACATTTTTTGACCAACTGCTAACGCATTTATCGGGTGGACAAAAGAAACGGGTAGCCATTGCAAAAGCTTTAATTCAGCCGGCTGATTTGTTAATTCTGGATGAGCCCACTAACCATTTAGACAATGAAACGATTGTTTGGTTAGAACAATATTTAGCTAATTATCAAGGTGCTCTACTCATTGTGACGCATGACCGTTACTTTTTAGATAGAGTTACGAATCGAATCTTTGAATTGGACCAAGGAAATCTCTATGAGTATGGAGGTAATTATGAAGTATTCTTAGAAAAGAAATTGGAAAGAGAAACGTTAGAACGCCAAATGGAAGAGAAGCATCGCAATACATTGCGACAAGAAATGGCTTGGCTAAAGCGCGGTGCACGTGCAAGGTCGACAAAACAAAAGGCGAGAAAAGAAAGAATAGAGATAATGAGAAATCAAACATTTCACACGGAAGAAGAAAATGTCAGCATTGATGCAGGTTCTACGCGTTTAGGAAAGAAAGTAATTGAGTTAGTCGACATCCAAAAGACAATTGGAGAAAGAAGACTGTTTTCGAAACTTAATTTGCTAATTACACCTGGAGATCGTATTGGTATTATAGGCCCTAATGGTGCGGGTAAATCTTCTTTATTAGATGTCATTCAAGGCAATCAGGAAATTGATGAAGGAGAAATTATTGTCGGCGACACTGTGAAAATTGGTTATTATAAGCAAGGGGAAGAAGAACTTCCGGAAGATGTGCGAGTCATTGAGTATATTCAAAAAGTTGCAGAGGTTATTTATACAGCGAAAGGAAAGGAAATTACAGCAGCACAGATGCTGGAACGATTTTTATTCCCGCGTCCTAAACAATGGTCTTATATCCAAGGGTTGTCAGGTGGGGAGAAACGACGTCTTTACTTGTTGAAAGTATTAATGCAAGAACCGAATGTGCTTTTATTAGATGAGCCGACAAATGACTTAGATATTCAAACATTGGGCGTGCTGGAAAACTATTTAGAACAATTCCCAGGAGTTGTTCTTACGGTCTCTCATGACCGTTATTTTCTGGATCATGTCGTTGATGAATTGCTTGTTTTTGACGGAGAAGGGGAAGTTCAGCATTTGTATGGTGATTACAGTGAAAATAAAGCTACACTTGAAGCAGCCCCAACGAAGAATGCTGATAAAAAAACAAAAAAAACGCCACGACCAAAGCAGCAAAAAAAGAAATTATCTTATCAGGAAAAAAAGGAATGGGAAACAATTGAAGATGAGATTACAAAGTTAGAGGAAAAGATAGAGGAAATTAAAACGGAGATTGCAGCTTCCGGAAGCGATATCGAGAAAGTACAGCGTTTATATGAGGAGCAGCAAACGATCGAGGCAACGTTAGATAACAAGATGGAGAGATGGGAAGAACTGTCGTTACTTGTCGAAAGTTTCGGTTCATAACTAAGCGGAAGATAGCATTGTCTATTTCTTTCTTAAATGGTAGAGATAATTCCAAGAGAGATACACGGCCCAGAAGACTAACACAATCCCCCATCCAACAGCATGATGAAAAAAAGAACCTGGGATGATAATATACAGAATCAAGGCAAGAGGAAATAAAATAGAAAATAAGATGTGATTTCTTTTTTTGTTTATTCGTTCGGGGTCACTCAAAAAAACCTCTCCTTTCTGCGATATTTAAGATTATGTATCAAATACCCATCATAGAGATTTTAAAACGTTGGCAGCTGGTTATTTGACAGTTTCACATAAGAAATAGGCTGATCTCCTTTGTACTATCAAAAACATTACTCGAGTTTATACCCATTTTTTAAAGCTTTCTATCTATTCGCAGAAAAATAGAGTTTGAAGAATTGAAGGGATCGTACAGAATGAATATATTTATCACCATGGTATTTATGGGGATTGTTTTAGGATTTATCGGTGCGGGAGGTTCAGGTTTTATTATCGCTATTTTAGTAACTTTTTTTGCGATACCGGTTCATACAGCTCTGGGAACTTCTCTTTTAGCAATGGTGTTTACAGCCTTATCAGGTAGTGTAAGTCACTACAAACAGCAAAATTTAATGCTGCGAATAGGAATCGTTTCGGGGATTTTCGGAGCTACGGGGGCGCTGATCGGTTCCCAAATCTCTCCAGCGATTCCGGAAGAAAGATTGGCATGGCTTACGGCTAGTATGCTTTTTTTATCTGCTTTTCTATTAGCCCTTCGTTTATTTACGAAAGTTGGAACATACTGGGAACGAAAGGGTGCTCAAAAAGTACCTTCCGGGATGACATTTTGGTTCACCGCATTAGGAGTGGGTTTGTTTACTGGATTATTGTCAGGGATATTTGGTATTGGAGCATCATCGTTTATTCAAATTGGTTTATTAGTGTTTTTCGGTTTGACTGTTCAACAAGCAGCAGGCACTACTTTTCTCATCATCTTGCCTCTTGCATTTGTAGGAGGATTTGGTTATTATGCAGCAGGAAATCTAGATATTATGCTGTTTGTAAAAGTTGCTTTTGGTACAATAATTGGTGCTTATATTGGAGCTAAGTTTACCAATAAGATACACCCACTTATCTTAAAAACTGCGTTGGTAAGTACCCCTATGATCGGTGGGATTTTATTAATCGTTGGCGTAGGTAAATAAAAAACAGTGTAATAAGCTTGGAGCTTGTTACACTGTTTTTCTGCTGATTATTCTTGGTCAGAAACGGTACAATTGCCATCTTCACAAGCTGCAGCTTGGTCTTTCGTATGCAATGTTTCCAAAGGCGAGACAGTTTGTTCTTCTGCTTGAATCTTTTCCAATGCTTGAAGAAACGCTTCTTTTGGTTGTGCACCTGAGATAGCATATTTACGATTAAAGATAAAATAAGGGACGCCTGAAATGCCGAATTGTTGTGCTTCTTTAAGATCAAAAGCAACGGAGTCTCGGTAAGCTGTTTTATCAATGAGGACTTTTTTTGTTTCCGTATTGCTGAGTCCTACTTTGTCAGCTAAGTCACTTAATACATTAATGTCTCCAATGTCTTTTCCATCTGTAAAATGAGCTTGAAATAGCAATTGTTTTAATTCAGCAGCTTTTTGGTTTGTTTTCGCATAATGTAGCAGACGATGCGCATCTAAGGTATTCGTTGCTTTCATTTGCTCAAAGTTGAATTCCAAATCTGCTTCTTTTGCATGATTGGCTATATTTTCTGTCATTTGCTTGGCTTGTTGCACGCTGCCAAATTTGTCGGCCAATGTTTCGTAATAAGCACGTCCATCATAGAGCGGGGCATCTGGATCCAATTGATAACTTTTATATTCTATTTCGACTTGTTGACTGGCAGGGAAGTCGCTTAGTGCTTCTTCCAATTTTGCTTTTCCGATATAGCAGAAAGGACAGGCGATATCGGACCATATTTCAACTTTCATGTAATCTTCTCCTTTTTTAACACCTTATTCTGTTTCACTATAACATGTGAAGACATGAAAAAGAATTTTCCGGATTATACGCTCGGCAAAAATGGAGTGAAATATGTTACCATGAAAAGATAAACTTTAAACGCTGAAGGAGCGTCGCAAGCGATGAAAAAAAAGATCATTATTATTTCCAGCAGCTTTATCGCTCTGCTCGGGCTTGCCATCTTGTTTTTTCCAGGAGTGTTGACTATCTTTAAAGAGAATGCATCACAAGATGTAAGGGAGCAACCTAAAGATTTACGAATGGATGGGTATGCTGAGATGCAAGAAAAAGTAGATGTTGATAGTGAGATTGCTTTTAGTTCAGAAAAAGAAAATTTAACAATGGATATTTACACGCCTAAAGAGTCGAAAGAAGAAAAAAAACCAGTGATTTTTTTGGCTCACGGCGGTGCTTTTATTGCTGGAGATAAGAAAAGCTTCGCAGATTATAGTGTTATGCTCGCGAGTGAAGGTTACGTGGTGGTAAATATAAATTATGGACTCGCTCCAGCTTATACATATCCCAGCCCGTTAGAAGACATACGTGAAGCCTACGAATATGCAAGGAAACATCAAACAGATTATGAAATGGATTTTGATCGAATCGCTTTTGGAGGTGCTTCCGCGGGAGGACAAATAATGGGACAGTTTGTAAATATCCAGGTAGATGAACAATATTCTGAAAAGGTGGATATTGACCCGGTGGTTGATGCAGATTCTATTAAAGCTATATTCTTCTTTTCGGCATTATTAGATTTTAATAAATATGATGTGTATGAAAATGGAGAAGTGAATGAAGTGTTTCATAAATCTGCGCAAGCCTACTTCGATGAAAAAGAATGGAAGCAGCTTGATGTCGTGCAGCAAGCAAATATAGTAGGAAGAGTAAGGGATACCTATCCGCCAACTTATATTACAGATGGAAATACTGCTTCGTTTCAAAGCCAAGCCGAAGAATTGGAACAAGAGTTAAAAGACGAAGATGTTCCTGTGACAACGACTTTTTTCTCTAAAGATGAAGCGGAGTTACGACATCAATACCAATTTAATATGAAACTGGAGCAATCGGTTGAGAACTATGAAGAAGTTGTAGAGTTTTTAGATGAATATGTCAAAGACGAATGAATAAAGAGGTTATTCTTGAGAAGCACTCTTTTTAGTGATATATTACCTAGTAGAATAAAAAACGGACAAGTATAACCTCACTAACAAGCTGTGAGGGTTTCTACCAGGAAAGCAGATTCCTGACTACTTTGTATCAAGGTAGTCGGGTTTTTTATATTAGGTTACGTCCAACATAATGTGTAAAAAAATGAAACGAAGTACATTTCCGAAGGGACATATTTACACAAAATTTTGGACATAATCTTTTTATATGGTGTAGAAAATCTCTCTAATTAAAGAAAAGGTGTATAGAATGAATGTAAAAGTATATATTTTAGCTGCAGCTGCTGTAACAGTGGGGCTAGTGGAGTTAATTGTCGGCGGTATTTTACCTACTATCGCGAATGACTTACATATTTCTCTTGGCAGTGCAGGACAGTTAATTACAATATTTGCCCTTGTTTATGCTATTTCCGGCCCTGTCTTATTGTCGTTAACCGGGAAATTCGAACGCAAGAAACTAATGATTGTTACTTTATTTATTTTCTTTTTAGGAAATGTGATGACATTTTTCAGTCCTAATTTTACATGGATGATGATTGCACGTGTCATTACAGCGATTAGTGCTTCGTTAGTAATTAGTTTGGCGATTATTATTGCTGGGAGAATCGTTGCTCCATCGCACCGGGCAAAAGCAATAGGGCTTGTCTTTATGGGGGTAAGTTCTTCTCTTGTTCTAGGCGTTCCGATTGGCATATTAATAGCTGATATCATTGGCTGGAGAGCTTTATTTTTGATTATAGGAGGTCTGGCGCTGCTCGCTATGTTGGGAATTTACTTATTTTTAGAAGCGATTCCCAGTGAACAGCAGCCAGCATTGGTAACTCAAATAAAAGCATTAGGAAATATAAAGATAGCCGGCGCGCATTTTGCTACAATGTTTACCTTAGCTGGACATTATACGTTATATGCTTATTTTGCTCCGTTTTTAAAAGAAACGATGAAGATGAATGAAACGTGGATCAGTATCAGTTATTTTTTATTTGGAATAGCCGCTGTAGCCGGTGGTGCTTTAGGGGGCGCGCTGGCAGATAAATTTGGCACGCAAAAAAGTATCTTGTTTGTGATTAGCTCCTTTGCTGTTTCCTTATTTATTTTGCCTTATACCACGTTTTTCTCTCCACTATTTTTTGTGGCTATGATGTTGTGGGGAGCACTTAGCTGGGCACTTGCACCACCTCAACAAAGTTATATCATTGAGACGGATCCAATTACATCAGATATTCATCAAAGCTTTAATAATTCAGCTTTACAAATAGGGATTGCGCTTGGTTCGTTAATCGGGGGCACGGTTATCGGAACATCCGGTTCTGTGATTGATTTAGCTCATATAGGGGGCGTAGTTGTTCTTGTCGCTTTTGGCTGTGCCTTATTTTCTTTAAAAAGACCTGCTGCAACTGCGCAAGCAAAATCTCTTAAATAATCTCCAAGCTGCTATGAAACTATGATAGAATAAGAGGAGATTGCGGAAAGGAGTTTTTCAATGATTATTGTAACCACGAATGATATTCCGTCTAAAACAATTGTTTCTGTACAGGGGCTGGCTCAGGGAAGTGTTGTAAACTCTAAACATATCGGTCGTGATATAGGTGCTGGGCTAAAAACCATTGTTGGCGGAGAAATCAGCGGATATTCTGAGATGATGTTAGAAGCAAGAAATACAGCGAGAGAACGTATGAAAGAAGAAGCCGAAGCTTTAGGGGCGAATGCAATTATCGGGATGCGCTATCAGACGTCTCAGATTATGAACAGTGCATCAGAAGTTATCGCATATGGAACAGCAGTAGTTATTGAATAATCATGCTCCACTATCAATGTTTGCAAACATCGATAGTGGAGTATTTATGTTAATAGATACGCCTAAAGGATTTTAATAGGCGCTCAAGTACTGAGCAGCTTCATCTTGCAAGTTATCTGTTAAAAAATCTGTTTCACCGTTTACCTACTATCTAGAACTTGTTCCGTAATTGATTATGTCCAAAATTTTGTGTAAATATGTCACTTCGGAAATGTACTTCGCTTTCCGCCGGCGCTGCTAAGCCACCTTCGGCTCCGCCGTGCGGCGTCTTACCGAGGCTTTTCATCCGGCAGGAGTCTCCGTACATTCCCT
>DATGTM010000046.1:0-10353 GCA_035301845.1 Pseudogracilibacillus sp.
TTGTTCTGCCCAGTAGCCTTCCGGGTCTTCTTCAGCTCTTCTATATACATCGGGATCATTAAAGTTTGCTTGTTTTTTAAAGTCCTCTGGTGGAGGAAATTCTCGTGTTTCTTGTAATAGAGTATTTAATCTTTCTTCTTCCGTCATATTAAAAATCTCCCTTCCAAATGTGTAAGCGCTATCTTTTTGCGGCTAAAAAAAAGCCTTAACAGCATTATAACAAAAGAAAGCATGTTTGTGTTAAAATTCGAAATAATTTCAATTAAAAGTCTTTTTGAAGCGTGTTGATAAGATTAACAGATATTTATTTTCATATTCATAAGGTGAAAAAATCTGTGATATAGTGAAGGGAGAAAGAATATAGAAGGAGGGAGCACAGTGCAAATCGGAATAATTGGAGCGGGAGCTATTGGTAGCTTCTTAATGAAGGAACTGAATGGAAAGCCTTCTCATGATTTAAGGGTGAAAAGTATCTTCGTACGAGATTATGAAAAATATAAAGACCTGGAAGAATTGTATAATGTCACGCTGTATACTGATTTGGAGGAGTTTGCAGCATCTGGGGTGGATGTAATCGTAGAAGCTGCAAATGTGACGGCAGCGAAGCTTTTATTGCCACCCGTCATTGCTTATGCTCCTGTTGTGGCCATCAGCATTGGGGCATTTCGTGATGTAGCTTTTTATGAAGAAATGGAGCAGCTCAGCAAACAGCATAATAAGAAAATCCACTTACCGTCAGGAGCAATCGGCGGCCTAGACTTACTGCAAAATGCCAATGTACTGGATAGTGTGAAAAGGTGACGTTAGTGACGAGAAAACCGGCTTCTTCATTAATGGATCGGCCGATTGCAACAGAAGAAGTTATCTTTGAAGGGTCCGCGGGGGAAGCGATTCGTGATTTTCCGAAAAATATAAACGTTTCTATTCTTCTATCTTTAGCCGGGATGGGGATGGACGAAACGAGGGTGCAGATTATAGCAGATCGAGAAGCAACGAGTAATTCCCATTCGGTTGTGGTGGAAGGGGATTTTGGAAAGGCTTCGCTAACAGTCGAAAATCGCCCGCTTCCAGAAAACCCGAAAACGAGCTATTTAGCAGCTATGAGTGTACTTGGAACGTTGAAGCGGCTGAATCAATCTATTAAAATTGGCTGCTGATTCGTTTGCGAAATAAGGAGTTGATCGAGGTTCTATGAGGTTTAAATCCAGACGTAAAGACTGGAAAACACTAAATGTTGCTTAGCCAATCCAGAGAAAATCATGTCCGTTTTCCAGTAGCATACTTGCACATAATTTCAAATGTGGTCCATGTAATCTTGGTTACAACCGAAATCAAGGCAGGAGGGCTGGATGCGCGCTCCTAAGTCTCATAGATTCTCTGTTAAAAAATAGCAATGAATCAATCGAATTCGATAGGCAAGGCGCGCGATCGGTCGATTGATTCATTGCTATATTGGAAAATTGCTTAAGAGCCATCCAGTAGTGAAAATGGCCTCTACCTAGTAAGGGAACGATTTTTGACGATTACGTTCCACAAAACGTTTGGTAAGGTGTGTCAGGAACTGGGATTTGGTTTAGTGCCGCTTGGGTTTTGGAGTGCGCGTATGGATCTTCTAAAGCTTTCATTAGTTTCTGTATTGGCTGATAATCCTCATCTTGAACAGCAGCCTGTAAAGCATCTTCTACTAAATGGTTTCTTGGAATGAGTGCCGGGTTGTTCCGTTTCATTTTTTCTTGTACGTCCTCCCAAGACTTTCCTTCTTCGTGTACACGTTCAGTCCACCGTTTCTTCCATTCTTTAAAATCAGTTGTCGTCGTAAAACTATTCGCTGTTTCCTGATTAAATGTTAAATCCAGAAAAGTATCTGTATAATCAGCTTGGTGTGTTTTCATCATATCGAGAAGATCAACAACAAGACTGTAGTCTGTCTTATAGGATTCGAATAATCCTAATTTCTTGCGCATACCGTTTAACCAAAGGTCGTTGAAACGCGGGAAAAAGGCTTCCAACATCGTTTTTGCTTTATCAATGGCTTTTTCCTGGTTCTCGTCAAACAAAGGCAGGAGGGTCTCAGCGAAACGAGTTAAATTCCAATGTGCAATTGCAGGCTGATTACCGAACTTGTAACGTCCTTGCACATCAATCGAACTGAACACGGTGTTTAAATCAAAGCTGTTCATAAATGCGCATGGCCCGTAATCAATGGTTTCACCACAAATGGACATATTATCCGTGTTCATGACCCCATGAATAAAACCGACGAGCTGCCAAGCAGCAATCAATTGTGCTTGTTCTTCCAAGACGGCTTCAAAAAATTTCTCATAAGGTTGGCTCTCTGCCATTAAATGTGGATAATGACGTTCAATAGCGTAATCTGCTATCTTTTCTACGTCTGAGTTCTCCCCCCAAGCCATCGCATACTGAAAGGTGCCGACTCGCAAATGACTTTTAGCGACTCTTGTTAGAATGCCTCGGTGAAGCGGTTGTTCCCGCATAACGGTATCCTCTGATTTCACTACCGCAAGACTACGCGTTGTTGGAATTCCTAATCCGTACATCGCTTCTGAAATTAAATACTCACGTAGCATGGGCCCGATAGAGGCTAAGCCATCACCCGCGCGAGAATACAGTGTTTTACCCGCTCCTTTTAATTGAATATCGTGTAATTCGTTATCCTTTGTTTGCTGCTCACCTAATAAAATCGCCCGGCCATCGCCTAATCGGGTGAAACTGCCAAATTGATGTCCGGCATACGATTGAGCGATTGGTTTTGCGCCGTCAGGAATAGCGTTTCCTGCTAAGATAGCTTTTCCCTGTTCGTTTTGTAATTCTCCATGGTTGAGTCCCAGCGAGTCAGCCAGTGCTTCGTTTAAAAAAATAATTTCTGGTTGCTTTGTTGGTGTCGGTTCGACAGAACTATAAAATAAATCGGGTAGGGACTGATAACTGTTTTTTAAATTCCAGCCGATTGTATCCGTTTGTGTCATCATAATAACCTCCTTAAGTGTTGGTCCATAAACAAAGACAAACTGTACAAATGATTTTTTAAAATAGTATATGAGCCTCGTAAGTCTTTTTTTAGATTATAGATAAGAAACAACTAATTCGTGTCTCCTATAACCCTATTATACATCTTACTGGCTTGTTTTTTTAAAAGAATTGTTTATAGAAGCAAGGGCATCTTTCTTCTCCACTATTTCCCAGGAAATAATTTTCACTAAAAAAGCCTGTCTTCAACGAGTGAAGACAGGCGAAATTCGCTACAAATAGTTTAATTTGTGCATGGTTAGACGTTTGGTGTTAAACGTTTTTCAATCCAACCCATAATTAAATCGGCGATCACGGCCATTAAAGCTGTCGGAATGGCACCGGCTAGAATAATCGCTGAGCCGTCTGCTACGTTGGTTCCGCGGATAATAATGTTTCCTAAACCACCGCCGCCGATAAACGCACCAATGGTTGCAATACTGATAGCAATCACTAAGGCTGTTCGAATACCAGCCATAATGACGGATAAAGCTAAAGGTAATTCAACCATGCGTAACAGTTGAAATTTTGTCATCCCCATACCACGTCCGGACTCTAATAAAGCTGCATCTACTCCGCGAATGCCTGCGTACGTATTACGAACAATAGGCAGCAAGGAATAGAGGAATAAAGAAGCGATGACAGTGTTCTCACCTAATCCTAAGACGAGCATGAGCACTGCAAGTAATGCAAGTGCTGGGATTGTTTGGATAACGTTTGTTGCAGAAATAACCCATTGGCTCAGTTTCGCACGTCTGGCAATGACAATCCCGACAGGAATGGCGATAATCGCTGCAAACAGCACACCATATGCAGACATTAAGAAATGTTTGTAGAATTCTTCCCAAATATAAGCATAGTTTTGTCCGAAATAATCAACAAGCTCTTGTAATGTTTTCACGTAATGTCCCTCCTGTTAAATTAGTCTTCGAAATAATTATGTTCTTCTAAAAATTCTTTCGCGATGAGAGAAGGTTCTTTCATTTGTACGTCTGCTTCGTAGTTCATCTCACGCATTTTTTCATCATCAATCGTACCGGCTAAGTTGTCTAACAACCCTTCTAATTCCGGGTTTTGTTCTAAAATATCGTCATTCGCTACGAGAGAAGCGTCATACGGCGGGAAAAAATGCTCGTCATCTTCTAATGGAACAAGATCAAAATCAGCTATTCTACCATCTGTTGTATAAGCTAAGACAACATCCATATCTCCCGTGTCCACTGCTTTATAAACGAGTCCAATCTGCATTGGATAAGCTTTAGCAAATTCAAAACCATATTGTTCGATAAAGGCTTCATATCCGTCGCCTTCTCGGTTCAGCCATGCATTATCCACGCCGAATTCTAACTCTCCTGCAATATCTTCTATATCTGATACTTTCTCTAAGTCTTCTTCTTCGGCTAAATCACTCGTCACGGTGAAAGCATAAGAGTTCGCAAAGCCGTAAGGGTCAAACCATGTTTGATCAAACTGATCTTCAAATTCGGTTTGTACAATATCCAAAGCTTCATCTGGATCGGTAACAGGGTCCATCTGTAAAGCGCCTGGTAAGTCTGTTCCTGTATAACGAGTCGATGTAATATCAACTTCTCCTTGTGTTTGTGCTTGATGTTGTACGATGGAAGATCCCATATTCCCGACAATTTCAGCATTTTGCTCTGTCTCATGTTCAATTAAATACTTTATGATATACGCCATCGTAGTAGATTCTGATGTATTTAAACTCCCTACGGTGATAGTGTTTGTAGAAGTACCTCCAAGCCCTGGTAAAGAGCAGCCACTCAATAGGAGTACAATGGCTGCAATCAGGCTCATGAAGAATTTAGGTTTTCGTGACCGCATCATGTCTAATCCTCCTTTAGTTAAGCTGCATCCGATTTTTGAATGCCTTTTGGTGTTAATTTCATTTCAAGTTTACCTAAGAAGTAATCCGTTAGTAAGGCTAAAATCGTAGTAGGAATAGCACCAGCTAAGATGAATTCCGGTTTAAACAAATTCAGCCCATCAAAAATAAAGTCCCCTAAACCGCCTGCGCCAATATAAGCAGCAAGTGCAGCCCAACCAATTAAATAAACGGTAGACATACGAATACCCGCCATAATAATTGGTAAAGCTAAGGGTAATTCCACCATGAAAACTCGTTCTGTATAAGTCATTCCCATACCAAATCCAGCTTCTAAAAGTGTACTGTCTAAAGAACGCACACCGGTGTAGGTGTTTCGCAAAATCGGCAATAGGGAATAAAGAAATAAAGCGGCAATGGCCGGGATTTTTCCAATTCCTAAAAGGGGAATAAAGAAAGCTAAAATAGCCAGTGTAGGGAACGTCTGAATAATGCCTACGACTGCCATAAATTTATCGGCAAATCTCGGTGTCTTACTTAATAAAAATCCGAGTGGAACGGCGACGAGCACACCCAAAGCTACGGAGATCAGGGAAATGTAAATATGTTCCCACGATTTAAACAGTAACTTATCACCATTCTCACTTAAAAATTCGAGTAATGTATCCAATAGTTTCACATCCTTTTTGAAAAATCATTTAGACTAATGTTTCTTCCTCGCCATAAACAGAGTCATATACGATATTTACAATAGTAGAGCGTGTGACAATTCCTAATAGCTTGCCGGAATCATCAACGACTGGCGCGTACGGCATACCACGACGCAGAATACGTTGAACGGTATCACGCAGAAGCACATCGCTTTTTACAGTGAAAATATCTGTTTTCATTACATCGCTGATGGTGACAGATTCTTTATAATGTTCATCGATAATTTCAAAATCAATCGAACCTTTTAAGCAATTATCTGCATCGACAACTAATAAAGAGTCTACGCGCGCATCTCGCATTGTTTTGATAGCTGATGAGAGGCTTTCTGTTTCTTTTACCGTAATCGGTTCGCGGTTCATGACTTCTTCTACTGTCTGTAACGGACGTTCTTGTCCGATTAAACGATGCTTCCCTAAAAAGTCTTCAACGAATTTATTCTTCGGATTTTTCAAGATTTCTTCCGGGGTGTCAAACTGCACAATTTCCCCGTCTTGCATGATGACAATTCGATCAGCTAATTTAACTGCTTCGTCCATGTCATGAGTGACAAAAACAATCGTTTTTCCTAATTCTTTCTGCAATGTTTTAAACTCTTCCTGTAATCCATCCTTAGTGATCGGGTCCAGTGCGCCAAATGGCTCGTCCATTAAAATTAAAGGTGGATTCGCTGCAAGCGCACGTAAAACACCTATACGTTGTTGTTGTCCACCACTTAATTCGGTAGGATAACGATGTAGGTATTCCTCGTCCATATCGACTAACTTTAAAAGTTCTTTCGCACGTTCAAAACGTTTTTTCTCCGGCCAATTTAATAATTTTGGAACGAGAGAGATGTTCTCAGCAATCGTCATATGTGGAAAAAGTCCAATTTGTTGAATGACATAACCGATGGAGCGGCGAAGTTCAACCACATCTTTTGATTTAATGCTTTCTCCTTCAATTAAGATGTCACCTTCAGAAGTGCTAATTAGTCGGTTAATCATCTTCATTGTAGTTGTTTTTCCACAACCACTTGGTCCGATGAAAACAACGAATTCTGCTTTTTCAATTTCTAAATCGAAATTATTTACTGCTTTTTTTGTTCCGCCTTCATATACTTTGGAAACATTTTTAAAAGTAAGCAAAACAAATCCTCCTCTATGCTGGTTTAATAGTTTGTAATAAAATCGTCGACTGTAAAATGATGTTTTCAAAGCTATGGATAGAAACGCACTCTAAAGAACTGTCGAATAGAAACAGTCTAGCGATTTCTATTATGTATTTACCTTGAGAAACACGAATGAACAGCGACTAAATAAATGCAATGAAATAAATTGCTGCTCGATTTGCAACATCACCTATTCTACATAGAGGAGAGTTTTAAACAAAATTCCATCTATGCTCATTTTAAGTGTAAACTTTGTAAAATATTTATTTTATAAAGTTTACACCGGTGCGTTCTTAAAATTGCTGCTTTTTACTTCATTTAACGCACCAATTTGGACTTTTGGTTTTTTTCAAGGCTGTGTTATAGTAGGCTTGAAGCAAGTGGAGATAGGAAAAGGAGCTTGTGACATGGATAATTTCATACAAGATAAAAAAGAACAATTTATCGATAAGATTGCTGAGAACATGCATGCTTTTGGCATTTCGGAAACAGTGGGTCGTGTGTTAGGAACGATTTACATGAACCGGGAGCCGATGACTTTAGATGAATTGTCAGATGCAACGGGGATGTCTAAAATGCGGATGAGTCAAGTCGTGCGCGAAATGGTCGAGCTTGGCATCGCTGATAAAGTTCGTCGTAAAGGAGATCGTAAAGATTATATACAAGTAGAAAATGATTATTATCAAACGTTCATCTCTTTATTTACGTCCAACTGGCAGCGTGAAGTACGAAAAAGCCGAGCGTTCGGACAACGTTTTATTAAAGATATCCATCAAACCGAAGTCAGCAAATCCAGTCAACAGGAAAAAGAAGAACTTGCTCAAGAAATGGAAGAATGGCAGAACTATTATGAATGGATAGATCGTGTAGTTGAATTCTTTGAATCAGAAGATATTTTTAAATATGTACCTAAAAAAGAAGGAGAGAATATAAATGGCAAATAAAACAATTATTACAAGTGCAGTAACAGGAGCAGGACCAACAACAAAAAAGAGTGAACATGTACCTGTTACTCCAAAGGAAATTGCAGAATCTTCAATTGAAGCAGCAAAAGCGGGAGCAGCAATTGCTCACATTCATGTGCGAGACCCTGAAACTGGAGAAATGAGCTTTGATCCGGCTTTATACCGTGAAGTTGTAGAACGTATTCGTGAATCAGATACAGATGTTATTATAAATTTAACTGCCGGTGGCGGGGGAGATTGGACTCCAAGTGAGGAAAACCCTGCAAACGGCGGTCCAGGAACATTTATTCAAACGCCGGAAGAACGTCATCAATCAGTAGGAGAACTATTGCCGGAAATCTGTACGTTAGACGCAGGCAGTCTTAATTTTGGAGATATGGTGTACATTAACCCGGAAAATTGGATTAGAAAACATGCTGAATTAATTAAAGAGAGCGGCGTGAAACCGGAAATCGAATGTTTCGATACAGGATATTTACGCATGACAGATCAATTAATTGCAGAAGGACTTCTAGAAGGAGACCCACTTTATCAACTTTGTCTGGGAATTCCTTGGGGTGCAGCAGCTGATCCTGAAACAATTATTTATATGCGCGATCGTTTGCCTGCGAATGCGAACTGGTCTGCGTTCGGTATTGGACGTATGCAACTGCCAATCGTAGCTCAAGCTGCTATGCTCGGCGGAAACGTGCGCGTTGGTTTAGAAGATAACTTATATTTGAAAAAAGGTGTACTTGCTACGAATGCGCAATTAGTAGATAAAGCTGTTTCAACGATTCAAGAATTACAAACAGAGCCGATGACTCCTGCGGAAGCACGGGAGCAATTGGGATTAAGAACGTTTACCAAGTAAACCGAAAACTTAAAAAATCAAGAAGCAAAATAGTGCCAGGGCAGGCTTGTCGTGAGTCAAACTTGCCCGGCTTTTCTTTTGCTGAAAAAGGAAACATCTAACATGATAAAGCAGATAGTTTATTGTGTTAAAAGCGTTACTAATTATAGAGTCAGGAGGACTTGAAGAAAGCGAGTGTTTAATATGGAAAGTACAATTAAAAATATTACTGTCATTGGAACAGGTGTTATTGGAAAAGGTTGGATTACACGTTTTTTATCTCACGGATATAACGTAGTAGCCCATGATATTGCAGAGGGAGCAGAAGAAAAACTGCGCAAAGACCTAGAAGCGGCTTGGCCAGGTTTTATCGAAAGAGGGATTGCGAAAGAAGGCGATTTGGATCGTTTAACTTTTGAAGCAGAATTAGAAACAGCAGTGAAAGATGCTGATTTTATTCAAGAGAACGCGCCGGAGCGAGAAGACATTAAGCGTGGTATTTTGAAGGATGTCGACGCGTTAACGAAGAAGACAGCGATTATTTCATCCAGTACTTCCGGGTATATGCCAAGCACGTTGCAAGCAGACTGTGCGAATCCGGAACGTGTGATTGTTTCGCATCCATTCAACCCTGTTTATTTAATTCCGCTTGTTGAAGTAGTTGGTGGAGAAAAAACAGATCAAGCAGTGGTGGAACGTGCACGAGACCTATTTGAAAAGGTAGACATGAAGCCATTAATTGTCCGCAAAGAAATTGAAGGCCATATTGGAGACCGTTTAATGGAAGCAATTTGGCGTGAAGCTCTTCATATTGTAAATGACGGTGTAGCTACAACAGGAGAAATCGATGCGTCGATTGTGTACGGACCTGGTTTACGCTGGGCGCTCATGGGACCTTTCTTAACATTGCATTTAGCTGGTGGAGACGAAGGTATGCGTCATATGCTGCATCAATTTGGACCGGCATTGAAGCTGCCATGGACTAAATTAGAAGCGCCGGAATTAACCGATAAACTGGCGAACGATGTTATTGAAGGCTGCGAAGCGCAAACGGAAGGACAAGATGTTGCGAAGTTAGAAGAACGCCGCGATGACTTTTTAGTGGAATTAACAGAGCTGTTGGAAAAATATTGGCCTGCAGCGAATTTAAACGGCAGATTATAAAAACAAACGACTACACAGGCAATCAAAAATCGAGTGGTTATAGTTAGGAATTGCTCCTTTAAGCATAGTTATAAGAGGGAAATGGTGTGTTTGTTTGGAGCAAAACGGTTGTAAGTTTAAAAGGAATAATATAGAACGATAATGGTTGGAAATGAGGAGTGAGTTTTAATGGAAAAAACAATTTATTCTTGTCAAGTGATCGAAGACTGGGTGGATTACAATGGACATCTGAATGATGCAGAATATGCTCGTATATTCAGTTTATCTGTAGATGCTTTTATGAAAGAAGTCGGAATTACAGATGAATTTCGGGAGACAAATGCGTATTCCATGTTTACATTGGAAACACATGTCTGTTATTTAGACGAAATGAATTTGGATGAAAAAGTAGATGTTCAAGTTCAATTGCTAGACCATGATGCGAAACGTACACATGTCATGTTTACCATGCGTAACGCACAAGGGGACCGCACTGCAACAAGCGAGCAAATGCTAATGGGCATGGATATGAATGAGCATCGTCCAGCTCCTTTCCCGGAAACAGTCCAAGCAAATGTCGACAAATTAGCAGCAGATCAAAAAGACATGGAAGCACCAAAAGAAGCAGGGAAAACAATCGGCATCCGTCGTAAAAAATAAGCATCTTTTTAAGAAATTCCAACCG
>DATGTM010000047.1:0-16470 GCA_035301845.1 Pseudogracilibacillus sp.
CGAAAGTGTGCTTAAAAGATGCATGAATCAAAGCATTCGTATCGATTAACGTTCCATCTAGATCAAATAAAATTGTTTTAATATTCCTCGACAATAGTATTTCTCCTTTTTTTCTTTTCTACTTTATTCCAAACGAAGGACACAGCAATCGTTAAGAAGACAGCAGTAATAAATCGCACAGCTAATAACGGCCATACTGGAATCCCCAGAGGGATAAAAATGACGGTATCTTCCACTACAGCGTGACAGGTTACTAAAAAAAGCAAAGCTAATGTCATATCCTTTTTAGAGACCCCGTCTTCCTCCACTGCTTGAATCATAACTCCCGCTCCAAAAGCTAGACCAATCGTCAGACCAGTAACTAGCGTAAAAGAAGTATTCTCCCGCATTCCTAATAATTTAGTAAACGGCTGAAAGACATTAGAGATGCTTTGTAACCAACCAAGATCCCGAAAAAATTGCATCGCTACCATTAATGGAAAAATAACTAGAGATAATTGAATAACTGCAATGACTGCAATTTTCACACCATACCAAATAATTTCTCTCCATCCTGTTAAATCAGCCTGAGATGAAGCAATTAATCCGTATTGGGCCTCTGCTGACCCCCCATCCCAAACAAGGTGGATAACAAGGGCTGCAATAAGTGCTAAAGCAATTCGAATACCTGAAATAAGCCACCAGCTAACGCCAGTTCGAGATGCTACAGCAGATTCAATAAATAAATTATGCGAAAAAGACAACATAATAGCCAGGATAAAAACTTCTTTCACTGTAAAATCGAACGAGACAATCGCACCAATACCAGCGTATAAATTAAGGGTATTACCGAGCACAAGAGGCATTGCAGCTTCCCCGGGCAAACCGATAAACTCCATCAAAGGAGACACAAAGCGAATAAACCAATCCAGTACTGGTGTGAATTGTAAAATAGTTACAATTACAGTAACAGGGAACACAATTTTCCCTAATGTCCACGAAACTAGAACTCCTTGTTGTAGCCCTTTTAACACCGTCTGTCTCATGTCACACGAATCCTTTCTGTTCTTTAAAGTTTGCTGCCATCATAGCGCCTGTTGGCAAGCTTACTTTTACGGCGGTACCAAATAACCACAATCGCAAGAATAATAAAGACGATCGAAATTAATTGTGCTTGTCGTAATGGACCAAAATATAAGCTATCTGTTCGCATGCCTTCGATAAAGAAGCGACCAATAGAATACATAATAAAGTAACTAAGGAATAATTCTCCTCGAATTGGATTGTATTTTCTAAGTAGAATCAAAATAACAAAGACAAGTATATTCCAGACTGATTCGTATAAAAATGTTGGATGATACATGACTCCTTCAATACACATCTGGTTCATAATAAAATCTGGCAAATACTGATGGAATTGCTCATACGCCTGTGTCGAAATCGGCCCGCCATGAGCTTCCTGATTCATAAAGTTACCCCAACGTCCAATTGCTTGTCCAAGAATTAAACTTGGAGCAACGATATCAGCTAATTGCCAAAAAGAAACCCGTTTCACCCGAGCAAACACTATAGCAGTTAATATAGCCCCGATTAACGCGCCATGAATAGCGATACCACCTTCCCAAACTGCAAAAACACTCCACCAAGGGGCTCCTTGGTACATATCCCACTCAAATATTACATAATAGATACGGGCAAATATAATTGAAATCGGAGCAGCAAATACAATTAAATCTATAATGAGATCTTTATGTAAGCCCAGTTTGTCTGCCTCTTTTGTTGCTAACCATAAACCTAAAAATAATCCTGTTGCTATAATCAGACCATACCAATAAATTGGAATAGGCCCTAACTGAATAAATACCCGATCTAACGCTTCTGCTTCACAAGTCACAATATCACTCCATCATATCTGCTTCATTTAATCAGCATCTGTTCCACGTTCATTAATCATTGTCGATAATTGATTCGAAAACTCAGCCGCTGCATTGACTCCCATTTTTTTCAATCGGTAATTCATAGCAGCTACTTCAATAATCACAGCTAAATTACGTCCCGGCCGCACTGGGATAATCGCTTTGGGCACATGAACATCCATGATTTTAATTGTTTCTTCGTCAATACCTAAACGCTCATATTGTTTCTTGTCATCCCACAATTCCAATTGAACAATATAAGAGATACGTTTTGAATCCAGTACCGCTCCAGCACCAAATAACGTCATAATATTTAGTATCCCCAGACCGCGAATTTCCAACAAATGCTCGATAAGCGGCGGCGAACTTCCAATCAGCGTATCATAATCTTCTTGTCGTATTTCCACGCTATCATCTGCCACTAACCGATGGCCGCGTTTTACCAATTCCAATGCTGTTTCACTTTTCCCTACGCCGCTTTGACCCATGATTAAAACACCCACACCATAAATATCAATCAATACACCATGGGCAGCGGTAGTAGGAGCAAACTTAGCCCCTAAATAATTCGTAATTCTGACAACAACACGATTCGTTGTACGTGGTGATTTTAAAATGGGTACACCTGCATTATTTGCAGCTTGTAGCATAATTTGTGGAATATCCATCCAATTCGTAATCACCAGCGCTGGTGTCACATCTGTACATAAACGTTCAGCCCGGTCACGCTGCTCATCTTCTGTAAGATTCAAAAAGTAGTTCATTTCCGTCTTTCCAATAATTTGAATTCTTTCTTTGTGATAATACTCAAAAAAACCTGTCATTTCAAAGCCAGGCCGTGAAATATCATTAGAACTAATCTCACGGTGAATCCCATCATCTCCGGCAACTAAAGTTAAATTAAAGTTATTTAATAAGTCTTGCGTTCGAACGACTTTCATAGATATAAAGCCCCTTTCGATTTGCGTCCACATCTCTATCAAACTCATTTTACATGGAATAGGATAAATTTTCTATTAATTACTTTAAAATATTTCTGATATCGATTAAAAATCAATTTTATCCAATCATTCGGTGTCTTCCTTAGTTTAAAAAAGAATGATGTTCTTGAAAACATCATTCTTTTACGGCACCTTATTTTATTTCTCTCATGATTGTTTCTAAAATCATCGTAATAATAGAGATTAAGATAGAAGCGAGAATAGCTGTTCCAAATTGGTCAATAATGAAACTGTCCCCCATCAAGGATTGAGTCATCATCAAGATAAAGGCATTGACAATAAGAATAAATAACCCAAGCGTCAGAATCGTAATAGGAATGGTTAATATAATGAGCACAGGTCGTACTGCAAAGTTTAAAATAGTTAAAATAACCGCAGCTAGTAAAATCGTTCCCGTTCCTTCTATTTTAAATCCTTCGAATAGTTGAGCTACAACGAGTAACCCAATTGCATTTAATAAAACGGATGATAACCAGCCCAGGAAGATTCGTCGCATTAATATTCCTCCTTTTTCAAGGATTAAAAGAGCTAATTTTTATTTAGCGTAGTTCCAAACGAAGAAGCGTTCAAGGCCCAATCGTGTTTTTAGACCTTCGATATATTCTTCTAATCCTTCAGGTGTTTCATTTAATTTTTCTAACATACCTTCTGCCTGAGATTTATGTTTTAATATAGCGTTTAGTTTAAAATCAAACTCTTCTTGTACTGGGATTGAAATTTCTGGTTCCCCCAGTACAGCTTCAAAATTATTCGTAATTGCAGCTGCCCATACGACAGGCCGAACTGCTTCGTTTATTTCGCCTACTGCTTTGATGGTAGCCTCCCCCAATGCATTATGGTCAGGATGAACACCATGTTCCGGATAATGGGTAATCACTAAAGACGGGTTAATATCTTCTATTTCTTTTTTCACCCGGTCGATTACTTTTGCTTCTGGTTCAAATTCTATTGTTTTATCGCGGAAATGCAGCAAACGATAGTTAATTCCTAAATAATCACAAGCTTCTTCCAGCTCTTTCTCTCGTATTTCTGATAATGTTTCGCGGTTAGCAAAAGGTGGCGTACCCATATTCCGTCCCATTTCACCTAATGTTCCACATAAGTAAGTAACTGGTACTCCTGCTTCGCGGCACTGTTTAATCACTCCAGCCGTTCCAAAAGATTCATCATCCGGATGTGGAAAAACAATGACGACATGACGTTGATTTTCTAACTTTTCCATATTCTTTCCTCCTCACTGCCTTATTCAAAAGGCGTTTCACTAATTTGCAAAGCGACCATTAACCGGCCTTCTTGATCATGACCTGCTAATAATAATGCTCTTTCTTCAAACCATTCAAAAGAGGTTAATCCTTCTGCATAAACCCAACCTAATGCGGTATTTAGACCGACACGGAAACTATCTTCTCCTTGAATCACTGCGTTTGAATAGGTGATTTTCGCATTTCTAATATATGCGCCGACATTTACCCCTTTATTGCCAAAGTGGCTTGCATAAGCTCCATTTGTTGTTTCTAAATGGACATACACCGGCTTATCTTTATATTCATTTAAATAATCTTGTACAACTTCTTTTTGAATCGGCTTCATCATTCATCTCTTCCTCCTCTTAATTCCTCTTTTAGCTTACAAACAAACTACCGCTTCGTCAAAACTTATGATTGTACTGGAGAATCCTCCACTATATTTTATTCCACTTGAAACATATCAAGTCATGTAGCAAATTACTTTGCATAAAAATTAAAAATGTCGCTTAAGCCCTTCGATAAATGACGTTTCGCTCTCTATTTACTAGTTGATTTTGTACTGAGTAGACGTTATAGTAGCTTAATTTGCAAAAAAAGACATCGAAATGGACAACCCTATTTCGATACCCTTTTCCGTTTCATTAATCCAGCCCCTAAATGACTATGCTTTATGAGCTGTTTGATTCACTCTTTGTTCCATCCGTTTACGATCCCGTTCTAAAATTTCTTTTACATATTTTCCAGTATAAGAAGCTTCCACTTTGGTTAATTGCTCAGGAGTCCCCGTTGCAACAATTTCACCGCCTTTATCGCCACCTTCGGGTCCTAAATCAATCACATGATCGGCTGTTTTTATAACGTCCAGATTATGTTCTATCACAATAACAGAATCTCCGTGATCAACTAATCGCTGAATAACTGCCAACAACTGCTTGATATCTGCTGTATGCAAACCTGTCGTCGGTTCATCTAATATATAAATCGTTTTACCATTCGACCTTTTATGCAATTCACTGGCTAATTTCACTCGCTGAGCTTCCCCTCCTGAAAGGGTAGTTGCTGGTTGCCCTAAAGTAATATAACCTAAGCCCACATCTGCTATAGTTTGTAATTTACGTTTAATACGTGGAATATTATCGAAAAAGTCCAAAGCTTCTTCAACACGCATATCTAGTACTTCCGCAATGTTTTTACCTTTAAATTGAATATCCAGCGTTTCTCGGTTATACCGACTGCCGCCGCATACTTCACACGGAACATATACGTCCGGAAGAAAATGCATTTCAATCTTTAAAATACCGTCACCGCGACAAGCTTCACATCTTCCGCCTTTCACATTAAAACTAAAACGTCCCTTTTTGTAGCCGCGAATTTTTGCTTCGTTCGTTTCCGCAAACACATCCCGAATATTATCGAATACCCCCGTGTACGTAGCAGGATTTGAACGAGGCGTCCGCCCAATTGGAGACTGATTCACGTCAATAACTTTTTCCACATGTTTCAAGCCGGTAATTTTTTCATGCGCTCCTGGTCGATTTTTTCCTCGGTACAAATGTTTAGCCAGAGATTTATAAAGAATATCATTAACTAATGTACTTTTACCGGATCCTGAAACACCTGTAACTACTGTAAACAAACCAATCGGAAAGTTTGTCGTGACTGCTTTTAAATTATTTTCTTCTGCTCCTACAACTTTTACCGCTTTTTTTGATTTTTTCCTGCGCTCACTAGGTACTGGTATAAACTGCCGCCCTGTTAAATAATCTCCTGTTAAAGAGTCTGTATTATCCATTATTTGCTGTGGAGGGCCATTATCAACCACTTTCCCGCCATTATCTCCTGCACCTGGTCCGATATCAACAATCCAATCAGCTTCCAGCATCGTATCCTCATCATGCTCCACGACTATTAGCGTATTGTCCAAATCGCGCATATGTTGTAATGTTTCTAATAAACGGTGATTGTCTCGCTGGTGAAGACCAATGGATGGCTCATCCAGGACATATAACACCCCAGTAAGTGCAGACCCAATTTGCGTAGCTAAACGAATTCGTTGCGCTTCCCCGCCAGATAAAGTGCCAGCAGAGCGGGAGAGCGTTAAATAGTTCAATCCGACGTTTCGTAAAAAGGATAAACGGCTATTAATTTCTTTTAAAATCATATTAGCTATTTGCAACTCTTTTTCAGTTAGTTCAATTGTTTCAAAAAAATCCATCGCTTCTGTGATCGATAAATCTGTCACTTGGCTAATATGTTTTCCTTGAATAAACACGGCCAAAGCTTCTTCTTTTAAACGATAACCATGACAAGTGGAACAATTGCTCTCTGCCATATATTTCTCCAACGTCTCCCGGATAAAATCAGAAGAAGTTTCATGATAGCGTCGTTCAATATTACGGAGTACCCCTTCAAATTGGATACGGTTCTTGCGTTCAGTCCCAAAATCATTTACATAGTGAAAATCAATATATTCTTTGCCGCTGCCATATAAAATTTTATTCAACTGTTTTTTAGGAATATCTTTAACAGCCTGATACATATCGATATCATAATGGGCACATACTGCTTTTAATAATTGCGGATAATAATCAGAACTAATAGGCTCCCAAGCTCGTATTGCATGATCATTTAATGATACAGATTTATCCGGGATTACTAAATCTATATCGACTTCTTGTTTCGTTCCTAATCCATCACAAGTCGGACAAGCACCGAAAGGACTGTTGAACGAAAATAATCGCGGTTCCAACTCATCAATTGAGAAGCCACAAATAGGGCAAGCATGATTTTCATTCATAACAATCTCTTCCCCATCGATAATATCGATAATAGCAGAGCCTTCTCCAAGCGACAGTGTTGTTTCTAACGAATCGGTTAAACGGCTTTCTATCCCTTCTTTGACTACAATTCGATCTACAACTACTTCAATGGAATGCTTTTTATTCTTTTCTAAAGAGATGTCCTCAGTCACTTCACGCATTTCACCATCTACACGAATCCGGACATACCCCTCTTTTTTCAAATCCTCTAACACTTTTACATGTTCACCTTTGCGTCCTGAAATGACCGGTGCTAAGACTTGAAACTTTGTTCTTTCAGGATATTCCATAATCTGGTCAACCATTTGTTGGACTGTTTGCGACACAATTTCGATATCATGAATTGGACAAAAAGGATGGCCGACTCGTGCATATAACAGCCGCAGATAATCATAGATTTCTGTCACAGTTGCCACAGTAGAACGAGGATTTTTACTCGTTGTTTTTTGATCAATTGAAATCGCAGGAGACAAGCCTTCAATCTGATCAACATCCGGTTTATCCATTTGCCCTAAAAATTGTCTTGCATATGCAGATAACGACTCAACATAACGACGCTGTCCTTCTGCATAAATTGTATCAAAAGCAAGAGAAGATTTTCCAGAACCGGAAAGACCTGTGACAACTACCAAATTGTTTTTAGGAATATCCACATCGATACTTTTTAAATTATGAGCTCTTGCGCCCCGAATCGTAATTTCTTTATTCGCCATACCTAATTTTCATCCTTCCTCTTCCATCTCCTAGTTTTCTACTTTCAATTCAAAAATAACATCTCTAAGTTCGGTGGCTTTTTCGAAATCTAATTGTTTAGCTGCTAAACGCATTTCTTCTTCTAATTGATCAATCATTTCTGCTTTTTCTTGTTTATTTAGTTTTGAATAATTTGCCAATCTTCCTTCTTCATAAGCTGTTTCTTCCTCAGCAGCCACCGTTGCCTTAATCAAGCCACGGACTTCTTTTTGAATCGTTACCGGCGTAATATTATGTTCTTCATTAAATGCTTGTTGAATTTCGCGACGACGTTCGGTTTCATCCATGGCAACTTGCATCGAATCTGTGATGCGATCGGCATACATAATCACTTGCCCGTTTTCATTACGTGCCGCTCTGCCCATTGTTTGAATAAGCGAACGCTCAGACCGTAAAAAGCCCTCTTTATCTGCATCAAGAATGGCGACAAGAGATACTTCCGGAATATCCAAACCTTCTCTTAATAAGTTAATACCAACTAATACATCATATTTTTTCAATCGTAAATCACGAATTATTTCAATACGTTCTAACGTCTTTACTTCCGAATGTAAATAAGCAACATTAATATTCATATCCTTTAAATAATCCGTCAGATCCTCTGACATGCGCTTCGTTAACGTGGTCACAAGCACTCGTTCGTTCCGCGCAGTTCGCTCATTAATCTCTTTCAGTAAATCGTCAATTTGTCCATCAATACCGCGAACATGAATTTCCGGATCCAACAACCCAGTTGGTCGAATAATCTGCTCCACAATTTCTGGTGTATGTTCTCTTTCATAAGGGCCGGGTGTTGCAGAAATATAGACATTCTGATTCGTTTTCTTCTCAAACTCTTCAAATTTTAACGGTCGATTATCTAATGCAGATGGTAAACGAAATCCATGGTCAACAAGCATTTGTTTTCGTGCTTTATCCCCGTTAAACATCCCGCGAACTTGAGGTAGTGTTGCATGGGATTCATCAATCACAACTAAATAATCGTCCCCAAAGTAGTCCATTAACGTATACGGTGTAGAGCCCGGTTCACGTAATGTTAAATGTCTGGAATAATTTTCAATTCCTGAACAAAATCCCATTTCACGCATCATTTCTAAATCATAATTCGTGCGTTGTTCTAGCCTTTGCGCTTCTAATAATTGATTGTTTTCCCGAAATTCAGCTAATGTTTCTTCCAATTCTTTTTCTATATTTTGAATAGCAAGTTGCATTTTCTTATCCCTTGTCACAAAGTGAGAAGCCGGAAATATTGCGACATGTTCTCTATCACCAATAATTTCTCCGGTTAAAGCATCCACTTCCCGAATTCGATCAATTTCATCCCCAAAAAACTCGATACGTAAGCAGTGTTCTTCAAGCGATGCCGGAATAATCTCAACGGAGTCACCGCGGACACGGAAGGTACCTCGTTTGAAGTCTATATCATTACGAGCATACTGAATAGCTACTAAGTCCCTTAATAGTTGATCCCGTTCTTTTTCCATGCCCATGCGAATGGACAAGACTTGGCTCTTATATTCTTCCGGAGACCCAAGCCCATAAATACAGGATACACTTGCAACAATCAACACATCGTTACGCTCAAATAAAGAAGATGTAGCTGAGTGTCGTAATTTATCAATTTCGTCGTTAATACTTGCATCTTTTTCAATAAACGTATCCGTTGAAGGAACGTAAGCTTCCGGCTGATAGTAATCATAATAACTCACAAAATATTCTACCGCATTATCCGGAAAAAACTCTTTAAACTCACTATATAATTGTCCAGCTAAAGTCTTATTATGAGCAATTACTAAAGTTGGGCGATTAATTTCTTCAATTACATTTGACATCGTAAACGTTTTTCCTGTCCCTGTTGCCCCTAGTAAAGTAAGGTGATTATTTCCATTCTCCACCTGTTGAACTAATTGCTTTATTGCTTCTGGCTGATCGCCTTTCGGTTCATAATCAGAAACAAGCTTAAATTGATCTGCCAATCTTAGCACCTCAAATCTTTCCATTTCCGTTCTTTTATCATAACTTACATTATACCATATATGCGAACGAGTATTCCATTTTCTTGTTTTATTTATCTGACAAATGACAAAAACCAACTACTTTCTGTTTGTAGTTGGTTTCTTATAAATCGATATGCATCGATTAGGAAAGCACTGTCGGTGTAATTTCCGAACCCTTTTAATCAATATACTTGTAAACGAAGAAAAATAGAGATAGTTTAATCCGTAAAAACCAGACCCAATGCATAATGATCTTCTTCATAAAGTGGACTTGTAACGAAACGTATCTCCCCGTCAACATTTAATACACTTAGCTTGAAAAAAGCTCCGCTATTTTGCAACGCTTCATGAAATTCCACACCATTTGTTACTTCGTTGCCATTTACTTTCAAAATCGTCTCACCTATGTGAATATGCAGCTTCTCCGCAGGACTATCTGGAATAATCGCCATGACTTTTAATCCTTTATCTAAAGGATAGTATATACTAGGTTGCAGTCGATCCTGTCGTTTAAAGAAAAAAGTAACCCATTCCTTTCCTGCTAGTCCAATGATAATCGCAACAATGGAGAAAATAGAGTAATAAAAACTAAAACCTGCAATGAGCCAAACAAGGATTCCTAAAATAATTGTCGGCTTGCCTAACTGACTTGCTGCCTTATCCGGAAGCTTCGATTGAACCGGATAATAGTATCCAAAAACAAAAGGGATAAAAGCTAACATATAAGCTTGTCCACCAATATCAAAAGTAGGAAATATCGGCAATTGAAAAGGCATTTCAGCTGCAGGGAGCAACACAAAAAATGGCACTAAAATCAATTTTTTTAAGGCTTGTTGCCCAACACTCACCCCTCTTTTACTCAGCTTTTTCGAAGGGAAGCTTGTATGGCTAGTAAATTTCAGCAAGAACCCTTCCAAGAATAAAAAGAGTCCCATCAGTAAAGCAAGCGTTGTTAAGTATTCTACTTTAAGTTCTTGAAAATCTAAGTTCAAAAAAGACTGTTGAATTGGTAGAAATGGTAATACCAATGCAATCAGGAAAGTAACTCCGATCGTATAACTTGCTGATAAAAACGCGGTGGATCCCGTTATACTCCATAGAATTACAATAACTGAGAGCAATAAAATAATTTCCAGATTTAAATATAAACCAAACACGACCGTAACAATCGATAAAAAGAGACTGGCAATAAAAGGAATCCACCAAGAAATTTTTCCTTCCTCAAATAATGGATAAATTTTCCGGCCAAAGTCTTCCCTTTCTCTCTTCATACGTTTATACCCAGTAAATATAAATAATAAAATCATCCAATAGAACATTGGATTCAGCAAAAACCGTGCTAAACCTTTTAAAAACTCAATTGTATACTGCTGCCACATTAAGATCCACCCACTTCACGTCGTTGATTAATACAATACTTCAAGTGCTTTCTCCAGCTGTTGATCATCGTCCCCATCACGAATGGTTTCAATAATCTCTGTTTCTAATTTACCAGCTGTCTCTTCGTTAATTTCACCCGTAACTTCTAAATCATATTCTTTTTGAAAATCTTCTAATGCATCTACAGTGCTTTCATCGAAATAGCCATCTTTACGATCTGTTTCAAACCCTAATCCTGTTAACATGATTTGAGCAGTTTCTATTTGGTCATCTGTCTCATCTTCTGAGAGCGTATCTTCTATCTGCAAAGGATTCGCTGTATAGTAATCAGGCTGTGCTTGTTCCACATCTGGTTCAACGCCTTTTTCATTAATCCAATTTCCTTCTGGGGAAAGCCATTTAGCATTGGTCAGTTTCAAGGTATCCCCTTCCTCCTGGTCAACAGGAATGGTTTGCTGCACAGTACCTTTTCCGAAACTTGTTTCTCCAACCGTATCATAGCCATTTTCTTTTAGTGCTACAGCTAGAATTTCAGACGCAGATGCACTTCCTTCATCTGTCAAGATATTAATAGGGTAGTCTTTCTTCTCTTTTAAAGAAGAGTAAAACTTATCTGAGTTACCATCACGATCTTCAATTTGCACATATGGCAAATCATCCGGAACAAATAAATCCATAATATCTTCAACTGAATCTAACAAACCGCCCGGGTTTCCGCGGACATCTAAAACAAGTCCTTGGATATCTTTATCTTCTAATTCTTCTAAAGCCTCTTTAGTTTCTTCTGCAGTTGTTTCTGCAAATGAAGTTATTTCTAAGACACCTGTTTTCTTGCCATCTACCTCTTGTATATCTGTTTCGACTGTTTCCACTGGAATGTCATCTCTTTTTAGTTCAACTGTAAAAGGATCAGAGACTCCTTTTCGTTCAATAAGCAACTCTACTTCCGAACCTTTTTCTCCACGAATATGATCTACAGCTTCGTTTAAGTCCATACCTTCTAACTTTTCGTCATCTACTTTTAATATTTGATCATTTGGACGAATACCAGCTTTTTCAGCTGGAGAATCTTTAATTGGTGCAATTACAGTTACTTTGTCATCCTGCATGCTTACTTCAGCGCCAATGCCTTGGAAAGAAGAACTAATTTCATCGTTAAAATCTTCCATCTCTTCGCCACTCATATAGGAGCTGTATGGGTCATCCAATGTTTCAAGCATCCCTTTGATAGCCCCTTCTGTCAACTTTTCATCATCAACGTCTTCTATGTAGTTATCTTTAATAATTCCTTGTACTCGTTCAATCATATTCGAATCATCGCCTGATGAGACGTTATCAGACATAGATGAATTAACTGTATTAGCATTATCTGTTTGGAACACTTTCACTCCTAATGCGGCTCCAAAAAAACCTACTGCTAATATAAGAATAAGTAGAATGATTATATTTTTCCCTTTAAAATTCATGATTTCCACCTCAGCCATTTTAAAACTTTTACTTATACTACAGTTTACCATAAAAGAATCGCTCGTTCCTATGGAGAACTTTATTTTTTACAAATCAAACTGCCTTTCACACATTCTTGAATATGTATATTAATAGTAAAAAAGGATACTATTTCTTAAGATTCGAAAAAACGTGGCAAACTTCAACTCATTGAAGTTTGCCACGTTCATAAAAGGAATGTTCTATTCATCGTTTTTATTTTACAAATAGTTCATTGGATCTACTGCACTTGTTCTTCCTTCATAGCCTCCAGGATGAACTTCAAAGTGAAGATGGGCACCAGTAGAACCACCCGTATTTCCTACTGCGCCGATGGAATCTCCTTGAGAAACTTTATCCCCTTGGGACACACTTGAGTTCGATAAGTGTGCATACAATGTAGAGTAAGTTTTGCCATCAATATTATGTGTAACAACAATAAAGTTACCAAATCCACCGCCGCAACTATTATCTCCTTCAGAACAACCACTAGTTACAGTGCTGACGACTCCTGAAGCTGCAGCTGATACGGTTGTACCTTTTGATGCTGATATGTCTACACCTTTATGGTTTGATGATCCAATACCACCTGGAGAATCTCTTCCGCCAAATCCAGAACTATAACCTCCTGAAGTAGGCTTAATAAATATACCATTTCCAGCCGGTTCTTCTTTAGGAGCTTGTGTATTACTAGTATTATTTGAATCCGAATTCGAGCTCTTCGACTTAGATTCAGTTTTCTTTTGATTGTTATTGTTATCGTTCGATTTGTTTACTTCTTTTTCTTCTTGTTTCGGAGCTTCTTCTGTATTTTCTTGTTTGCTTTTTTGTTTAGCTTCCGCTTTTTCTTTTGCTTCTTTTTCTGCTTTCTCTTTCGCTTTTCGTTCTTCTTCTTCTTCAATACTGCTTATTTCTGATTTTGCATGTTTCTTTGCATCATCTAAAGCAGCTTTATCGTTTTCCATTATTTCTTCTTCTTCTTCTAAGCTGAGACTATTTTCTTCTAATTCTGCGTATTCTTCTTCTAATTCATCTTGAACTTTCGACTTTTTATCTTTTTGTTTATCTAATTGAGCACGTAACTCTTCCAGTTCATCTTTCTCTTCTTCTTGTTCTGCTTTTTTATTATCTACTTTTGTTTTCTTTTCTTTTACTTCGGTTTCTTTTGTTTCAAGTTCTTCTTTGTCATCCATATGATCTTGCATAATATCTTCATCTTGTTTCATGATTGAACCCGCAGTAATTGAACGGCTAATAAGTTCATCGAAACTTTCAGAGCCCAATACTACAGATAAAAGAGAAACATCCCCACCGGATTCTTGAATCGAGCGCAGACGCTCTTTTAATATCTCTTCACGTTGTTCAATTCTTTCTTCCAGTTCTTCAATTTCGTCTTTTAACGTCTCTATCTCTTCTTTTAAATCTGCAATTTCTTCATCAGTTTCTGCTATCTTAGCCTCTTGATCATCGATAGAAGTTTCTGTTTCATCTAAATCAGCTTTCAAATCATCCAACTCTTCAGCAAGTTCATCTTGATCTGATTTGTTTTCGTCCATTTCACCGTCGACAGCGTCTTTGTCATCCTTGAGTTTTTCTTTCTTTTTATCGATATCTTTTTTATCTTTTTCGATATCATTAATTTCATCTTCATAATCTTCTTTGGATTCTGCGTGAACATCAGACGAGATAAACCCGGCTAATAGACTAACCACGAAGGTCAGCAACAACGCCAATCCGAAACGTTTTATTCTCATTAACTTTCTCCTTTAACCCCTGTTTTTTTCTTTTTATACTTTTAAGAATTTACGGATGCTCATGACACTTCCCCACATGCCAATCAAACCGCCAAATACAACAATAATTAACGATAACTGCCAAACAAATGGATTATACGGCAGTAATTCCACAAAATAAAAACCTGTCTGTCCACTAATATTGGACACTAGATAACGATACCCCGCTGCGATTGCAGCAATTGGAATAACGGACCCTAAGACGCCTAACAAAAAGCCTTCTACAAAAAATGGCCAACGGATAAACCCATTTGTGGCTCCTACAAGTTTCATCACACCAATTTCAGTGCTTCTTGCCATGATTGTTAATTTTATCGTGTTAGAAATTAAAAATACGGCTGTCAGAACAAGCCCTGCAATTAACACAAGCCCAATTGTCCGTGCATAATTATTAAATTTAAACAATTGTGAAACTACTTCTTCGCCGTAGACTACTTCATGCACATTATCCATATCTTCTATTTCATTTGCTAATGGTTCTGTATCTTGCGGGTCTTTCGCATCCACAATATAGGCATGGTTTAACGGATTTTCCTGATCAACTAACGACCAAGCTTCTCCTTGCTCTCCTAATCCTTCAATTAAATTTTCCAACTCATCTTCTTTAGAAGAAAACGTTATACTATCTACTCTGGAGAGACTTTTTAATTCATCAGATATTTCTTGTATATCGTCTTCATCAACAGTTAAGTCGAGCAGTACTTTTATTTCAACATCTTCTTCTACTTTATTAGCCATCTGATTAATATTTAAAATAATCGCAACAAATGCTCCTACCAGAAATAACGTAACTGTTACAGCACCAATGGAAGCAATGGACATCCAGCCGTTACGAATTATATTCTTTAAGCCTTCTCGTATGTGTCTTTTAAATGTTCTAAATTTCATATCCATAAACTCCTTGGTCCTCATCACGAACAATAATGCCATTTTCGATAGCAATTACACGCTTTTTGATTGTATTGACTATTTCTTTATTATGCGTCGCCATTAAAACAGTCGTACCTGTTGCATTTATTTCTTCTAAAATCCTCATAATTGCCCAAGAAGTATCGGGGTCTAAGTTACCGGTCGGCTCATCGGCAATTAATATGCTAGGTTCGTTAGAAATAGCACGAGCAATCGACACCCGTTGTTGCTCTCCACCTGATAATTCATGAGGAAAAGAACGCACTTTATTTTTTAATCCAACTAATTCTAAAACTTCCATCGTTCGATCCCGGATTCTGTTGGGGTATGCTTCTATAACTTCTAGGGCGAAAGCAACATTTTCATATACCGTTAATTTTGGAAGTAATTTAAAATCCTGGAATACGACACCAACAGAACGTCTTAACATTGGTACTTCTTTTTTCTTGATTTCACTTGTTTTCGTGCCGCGAATAATTATTTCTCCTTGGGAGGGATTGGTTTCCCGGTACATTAATTTAACAAATGTCGACTTACCTGCGCCACTAGGCCCTACGACATACACAAATTCACCCGGATCAATGCTAATATTAATACCATTTAATGCGGTTATCCCGGTTTGGTATGTTTTATATACATCTTTCATGATTATCATCTATATATTCACCTTCATTATTTATTCTTTTGTTACATCATTTTCTTCAAGAATTTTTCTTGATTTGGTTTCTTTTGATTACGTATAGTTCATTAATTTAACTATTTCTAAACAGCTTGCAAACAAGCTTCTGACCTTGAAAATAAATGAGTTTTCCCAAATTTGAACATTAAATAATCGCTTAATAAAAAATGTTGATTTATTAAAAACCAACCTTCTTAAGCGAATTACATATATCATAACACAAATTAAGACTTTACTATTTATCAAATTATTACATTTATGTTTCAATGTAATGATGATTTGCAACAAAACTGGTATTATATTCTCAAAAGTTTTCAAATTCTAGGCATTAAGTACCGTTAAAGTTCTCGACCGTAGCCTAATTTAAAAAGTTGTTTATGTTAACATAAACAACCGTAGCTAAGATTATACAATGAACCACAAAAAAACTTAGTTAACAATATTGTTAACTAAGTTTTTTTGTGGTTCATTGTATAATCTTAGCTACGGTTGTTTATGTTAACATAAACAAC
>DATGTM010000048.1:0-12418 GCA_035301845.1 Pseudogracilibacillus sp.
GTCTCCACCATGCGTTACCCAAGCAACTTCCGGGGCAAAACCTTCCACATGATCTTTCTCTTTTTGCAACAGACTCTCAGGAATAAAGACCGGGAAAGCGACATTCGAATGTCCCGTTTCTTTAATTTGTTTATCCAATTCGCCTTTAATATTTTCCCAAATTGCAAAGCCATATGGTTTAATAATCATCGTCCCGCGAACTAATCCATATTCAACCAGTTCTGCTTCTTTCACAACGTCTGTATACCACTGGGCAAAATCATCTTCCATCGCAGTTATTTTTTCTACAAATTGTTTATCCTTACTCATGATTTCCACCTCATATCATTTTATCGTTAAACGCCCCGGCATTCATCAAGGTTTAATAGCGAATGCATCGGGTAAGCTTATGCAACAAGAAAGGTACTAGACTTTCCCTGCAGCGATAGTAAACCTTAGCTTTCACAGCTTTTAATGTGAAAGTTTAGATACACTAGCCGAACGCAAAAGCTTTATATTTACTTATCTGTCAAAAATTGCACAAAAATATCCTCCATCCTGTAAGGGACCGAGGTTATGGTGGTACCACCCTTGTTTATATGTGAGAGAACACATATACACTTTGGTTGATAACGGTACATCACCGCACACTTCAATTTAGTATGAACTCAGGCAGGCAGGTTCTAATGCATCCCTTTGGAAATTCTCAACAACTTTTCCTCTCTGTAAAAGGATTCAGCATTATACTATTCCGCTTCATCGTTTCTTTATTCTATCATTTATATTATCGAGTGCCCTCTTGAAAGTCAAGTATCGACTAGCGATCTTTTACATTCCTATATATAAAACCCGGAACAACTCGTAAGCGTCCCGGGTCCTGTTTATAAGTCCACTGGAGTCACTTGGTCAAAGCCTTCCATACTGCGAACTTGAGCTACTTCTTCTGCTTGTAATTGGCGGTCAATCGTTAACATCATAATCGCGCTCCCACCAATGGTCTCGCGTCCCACTTGCATGGTAGCAATATTCACATCGTTATCTGCTAACAAGCTGCCGACACGCCCAATAGCACCCGGCTGGTCCTGGTGATGAACAAGCAGTAAATGACCTTCAGGAACTACGTCCATACTGTAGTCATCTACTTTCACAATACGCGCGCCCAGCCCGTTCAGCAACGTTCCAGAGATCCGTCTTGTTTCATTTTTAGAACTTATTTCCACCGTTATTAAATTAGTGAAACCACGAGCTGCAGATGATTTTTTTTCATGGATGGTTATTCCTTTTTGTTCGGCTAAATATGTTGCATTCACATTATTCACATGTATCCCTAAATAACGCGCTAGAAATCCTTTTAAAATATTTTGGGTTAAAGGTGCTGTCTCTAACGCTGTCAAATCACCTGCAAAACCGATATTCATTTCTGTCACCGCTTCTTCTCCTAAATGAGATAGGAAAATACCCAGTTTTTCTGCTAAGTAAAAATATGGTTCAATTTTGCGCATGACTTCACGAGGAACAGACGGAATATTCACCGGGTTTCTCGCTAAAGAACCAGATAAAATGCGAACAACATCATGACTCACATCAATAGCGACGTTTTCTTGCGCTTCTTTTGTACTCGCCCCCAGATGCGGAGTCGCGATTACCTGTGGCAATTCCAAAACTTTATGATCAATTGCCGGCTCTTCTTCAAACACATCTAAACCTGCTCCTGCAACCTTCCCTTCCATAACTGCTTCATAAAGGGCATCTTCATCAATAATCCCACCACGGGCACAGTTAACAATTCGCACGCCTTGCTTCATTTTAGAAAATGCTTCTTGATTGATAATATGTTTCGTTTCTTTAAGAAGCGGTGTATGAACTGTGATAAAATCTGCCGCTTCTAATACTTCGTCCAATGTACCATAACCGATTCCCATCGCTTCTGCTTTTTCTTCTGTAAAAAACGGATCATAGGCAATGACCTTCATACGTTGCCCTTTCGCTCGTTTAGCCACTTCCGCGCCTATACGTCCCAGGCCAACAATTCCTAAGGTTTTGTCTCGGAGCTCTACACCAACGTAAGATTTCCGGTCCCATTTTTTATTTTTAATGGATAAATAAGCTTGAGGAATATTTCGTGCCAGCGACATAATCATCGCCATGGTATGCTCAGCTGCTGAATTCGTATTGCCATCTGGAGCGTTCACTACTACAATTCCATTTTCTGTGGCAGCATTTAAATCAATATTATCAACACCTACCCCAGCTCGGGCAATCACTTTTAATTGATGAGCATGTTCAATTACTTCTCTCGTTACTTGTGTCTGACTTCTGACTAGTAAGCCATCCACATCCGCTACTTTTGTTAACAATTCCGTTTCAGATAAGTCGGTGCTTTTTTCTACAGTTATATTCTCTGCTTCACGAAGCGGGAAAATACCTTCTTCACTTAAAGGATCACTGATTAAAATTTTAAACGTCATACCCCTGACACTCTCCTCATTTTCTTTATCTGAAGTTAATACTTCATGTTATCGTCCTTACTGCCATACTTATGTCCGCAGAAAGAAATACTACAAACTCTCTTGACGGCAGTCACAGGATTAAGTCCAACATCATGTGTTAATACGCCACTCTGGCAATACACTATATTTCATTTTCCTTTTTACACATGTGCAAGGCGTAACCCAATCGTTGCCCTGGCATTCATAATAATCGTTCTTTATACCAGCTGAACGCTTATAAAAAACCCTCTTCGCCCTTATCATATAGAAGGGGCGAAGAGGTTTATCATCGCGGTACCACCCTTTTTCATTGCATACACTGTATGAAATCTTCGTTGGTCAAGTGTTTAACGCACACAACGTCCAGTTCTACTTCATTCAAACTAGCAACTCCAAAGGGCTATTTATTAATAAGTTACACTGGATCCCACCATATACCAGCTCTCTTTAGTGACTTCTTTTAATAAACGTATCTTTGTTCTCGTTCTTTTCTTTTATTTGATTTACAACTTTATCATAGCAAAATAAGAGGAATTGTCAAGAGTTTTTTCACTTTTTCCATAAAATAACGATCAAATTCCGGACGTTAAAAGCCTTATTAAAGTTATTGTTCGTGTTTAAAAGTTTTTCAGATAACTTCTGCTCCTAATGTGTTTGCAAAATGGCCAAGCGCCCATTCATGTCCAGCTTGATTAAAACTAGCAACAGCAGCTTGATGAATAACAATCTTAAACCCTTTATTATACGCGTCTATTGCAGTATGTAAGACACAGATATCAGTACAAACACCAATAATATGCAACTCTTCAATTGCTCTTTCTCGTAATTTCAATTCTAAATTCGTACCCGCAAACGCACTGTACCGCGTTTTCAAAAAATAAAACAGATTCGCGTCGTTGCGGTGCTTGTCGTAAACAGCTTTTAACTTGCCATACAGTTCCATCCCAGGAGTTCCTATAATATTATGCGGCGGAAATAGTGCTGTTTCTGGATGAAATTGGTCGTCTTCTTCATGTGCATCAATACCAAACGCAACAAAATCTCCATTCGTTAAAAATTCTTCAGTAATTTCCACCATTTTTTGTTCAATGTCCTGACCTGGCTTCCCGCAAGTTAATTTGCCGTCATCTGCTACAAAATCATACGTATAATCTACATTAATCAGTGCTTTTGTCATGAAAAGACCTCCTGTATAATGATTAAGATTCAAGTCCATATTTATGTATAAACTTCAGATACAATAATAGACCATGAGCTTTAATTTCAAAAGTTATTCCCCCGAACTCTGCCGTTTATTCAAAGAAGAGGCAAATAACAGTCAAGTTCAAATTTATATCTAAACAAGTTACTTCAGAAATATATCTCGCTTTTATGCTGACGCTGCTAAGCTATTCCAGGCTAGATCATGAGGTTTCTTATCGTGTATTTGCCGCCAAGAAACGTCTTCCTGCATTTTCTACATTTCATTTTTCTTTTTACACTTTACATAAAACACAATCTGATTAAATTTTTTCCGTTGTCACTTTAATGTCGTGCGCATTACCAAACTTACGGGGTGCGGCATGGTAGGTTGGCCCGACTTTATCAGTATACGTAAAACTGTATTCAATTGCTGTAGTCACAAAGCGTTTAGCTAAATGAACTGCTTCTGTAATCGTTTTTCCTTTGGCTAAATAGCCTGCGATAGCTGCTGAATACGTACAACCGGCACCACTTGTATTTTCCGTCTCAATTCTAGGCGCTTCTAAGGTAACCAATTCCGTTCCTTCATATAGTACATCTATTGCCGGCCCTTTTAAACGTCCACCTTTCACTAAGACATATTTAGCACCTAAATCATGCAAATCGATAGCTGCTTGTTTCAAATCGGCAACTTCCTTTAAGGGACGGTCGTCCAATAAAATGGAAGCTTCGGTCATATTTGGTGTGATGACTGTCGATTGGGGGATTAATTTATTTTTTAACGCTTCAATCGCGTCCTCCTGCAACAATTTGGAATCCAGCTTCCCTACCATAACAGGATCTACTACGACGTATTCCATTTCAGCCGTCTGAAGCAGGGATGCCGTTGTATCGATAACTTCTTTCGAGAAAAGCATGCCTGTTTTGATAGCATCAAAACCGACTTGCTGTTTAGCTGTGATAAATTGGGCTTCAATAGCCTCGATTGTTTGAGGATGCACATTTTTATCAGTTGTTGGATGTCGTCCTACAATAGCCGTAACGACACTCATGCCATAAACATCCAATTCCTGAAATGTTTTAATATCCGCTTGAATGCCTGCACTTCCTCCTGCTGCTGAACCTGCTATTGTTATTGCCCGTGCTGGTTTGTCCATCGTAAAACCTCCCGTTCGACTCTCATCTACTATATTTCGCGTTTTTCCATTTATTATATCACCCTTGCGTTAACTGTTCCCGACGATTTCGATCGTTTATCATAAGCATATCCATTGTCTTTATTTTCTGAATAGTTTATGTTGTAAGTACAAAGAAAGGAGAAGATACTATGACTGATTGGTTAAAAAGTCTGCACACGAACACTCCTCAGGAAGGATTCGAGCTTGCTATTACACTCGCTCGTAAAGGAGTGGCATACACGCAAACTTCTGCTGAGGTTCGGGACAAACTGCGTCCGGAGTATGCTGAAAATGCCGACAGTTTAACAGCTGCTTCCCAAGTAGTTGCTACTCACTTTCAAACCGTTGCCGCAGCGAATAATTATTGGAAATAGCCCTGTATATTTCACAAAATGGCTTCGTCTTTACATAGCCTCAAGACGAAAGCCATTTCGTTTTCTAAAAACAATATTGCACTGTGTTGAATATAAATCGCTTCTTTGTTTCACCGAAAAGAATCGTCTGACTTCGGCCGCTCCAAACTGTGTAAATGTAATTTTTCACTGCTTACTTTACTAGCTCGTACGAACAGAGGGAATAGGATCTTCTCCGATAATCCGGACTTCCCGCTCCAGTGTTACTGCAGAGTGTTTTTTGACGACATTTTGCACATGCTCAATCAGCGAAATATATTCTTCAGCAGTTGCTTCGTTTTTATTAATAATAAATCCGGCATGCTTTAAAGAAACTTGAGCGCCGCCAATTTCTACGCCTTGCAGCTGGTTATCTTGAATCAACTTCCCCGCGAAATGACCGGGAGGCCGTTTAAAAACACTCCCGCATGTTGGATATTCTAAAGGTTGCTTCGATTCCCGTTTATTCGTCAAATCATCCATCACCGCTTTAATATCTAAATAACTTCCCGGCATAAGACCAAATTCTGCTTCTAGAACAATATATTGTTTCCGGTAAATATTACTGTTCCGATAAGACATCTCTAAATCTTCTGCCGCTAAATGCAGCAGATTTCCTTCTATGTCTACAACAGTTGCATGAAGCAAGCAGTCTTTAATCTCTCCACCATATGCGCCGGCGTTCATAAATAGTGCTCCCCCGACGGAACCCGGAATACCACAGGCGAATTCAATGCCACTTAATTCATGCTGCAAAGCTGTCTTTGATACTTGTCGAATTAAGGCACCACTTTGAGCAAACAAAGAGGACCCTTCAATGCGTATCGCATTTAATTCTCCCAAATACATTACAATTCCACGTATGCCACCATCTTTAATAATTAAATTGGAGCCATTTCCGAGCAACATAAATGGGATTTCTATTTTGTTAGCTAACTTCACAACGTCCTGTACTTGTTGATAATTTACGGGCGTTACAAAAAAATCAGCAGTTCCGCCTAATTCTGTATACGTATGATTTTTTAACGGTTTATCTTTAACTACATTCTCTTGAGACACAATCTCGATTAATTGGTTGTATAAATTCATTCTTTTCATTCCTTTTAGTTGTTCCATATATCTATTATATAAAATTATTTGTCATTTGTCTTATAAAAATTGCTTTATCGAATGAAAAGTTGGTTTTTGCTCGGTAAAAGTACAGAGATAATGGAAGCCAATCTCTTGCAACAAGTGCACCACTTCCGTGAAATGCCTTCCCACATGTTCTTTTTCATGCGCATCCGAACCAATCGTAATAATTTCTCCACCACACGCTTTATATAACCGCAAGATATCTTCACTCGGCATATGATGATCCAATCCATAACTGTAGCCTGATGTGTTCACTTCTATACCTTTTCCTTTTGGAATAATCGTCTTAAAAATTTCAGTAATGATGTCTGTAAAATCGGCTTTCGGATCCGGAGTTTGATAGCGTTTAATTAAATCCAAATGACCTAGAATGCTATATGAATCGAATTGTGTGACACACTCTAATAATTCTTGGTAGTACAACTCATATGCTTCTTTTACACTTCTGTCTTGGAACAATGCGCCGCCATGCAAATCTTGTCGATTTGTAGTATGCTCAGAACAAATGATGAAATCAAACGTTTCTTCTTGAATCAACTTCTCGTATCTGGACAACAAATGAGGTTCAACACCAATCTCCACTCCTTTTTTTACTTGGATGAGTCCTGTATATTTCGCTTGCATTTCTTTAATTTTCTCATGATACGACGTAGTATCCAATGAAAAATCAATCGTTGGATCTGGATAATCATAATCGACATGTTCCGTAAAACAAATTTCGGTAAGGCCTTTTTCAATAGCCATTTTAACCGTTTCTTCCATTGGCGTTTCACAATCTGCTGAAAAATCACTATGCATATGGTAATCTATTTTCAATGAAGTACACTCCTGTTTCTATTTGACTTTTTATTTTATTACTACTAAAATATAGAATTATCAAATACTTTATCATAGTAAAGTGATAAAGCGAATAAAGAAAGGAAACTTTATATGCAATTCTATCATAACATAGAAAATGATCTTGTTATTGATGTTAACGAAATCCGCCATCGACAACAAGTAATTCAACAAATGAAAAAACATTTCGGGCTGTTTGGCTATCGTGAAATTCATACATCCCCTTTTGAGGAATACGATTTATACGTCAAAATGAATGGCACTGTAAATCATAAGGAAATGATTAAATCGATTGATAACACCGGAAAAGCACTCGTACTAAGACCGGATATAACCATTCCGTTAACACAACAAATCGCCCATCACAACACTTTTATCACAGAAGATTTGCGGTACTTCTATGTGCTGGATGTATTCCGTCAAAAGCAAGGTACCGAATCACAAAGGTACAATACACAAGCAGGGGTGGAATATTTCGGAAACCCGAGCCCCGAAGCAGACGCTGAAGTAATTTATTTAGCGATTGATACGTTAAAGAAAATACAATTTGATAATTTGAAATTAGAACTCGGGCATGCCGGTTTCTTTGCTCGATTAATAGAAGTCATGCAATTAGAGAAAGATGATTTAACTCTTTTAAAACAACATATTCAAGCGAAAAACATTCCTGAAATTGAACAATTTTTAAAAAGAGTTTCTTTAAACGAAGACATACAAGAAGTGATTATGGCGCTGCCTTTCCTTTACGGCGAACCACAAGCTGTACTAGAGCATGCCAGCAAATTACCTTTACCAGCGGATGTTGTCCCCGCTCTTGATTCGCTTCGTTCCATCTATGATAATTTGACTGCTTATGGCGTGGAAAAACAAGTCGTCATTGACTTAAGTCTAATCAATCATATGGATTATTATTCGGACATGATTTTCCAAGGATTTATTGAAAATATCGGAAAACCAATTATCATGGGCGGACGTTACGATTCATTAGCGGCTCAATTCGGCGCTAATATTCCTGCCAGTGGCTTCGCTTACGACTTAGATACACTTGTAAGCCACATTCCTTCAGAGAATGTAGAACCGAAAGCTCAGACAGACGTTAAAATCATGTATGATGAAAGAGTACAAGCTGTAAGCATCCAATTAGCTGCCGAACTTCGAAAATCAGCATTCGAAACCGTTCTCTATCCTAAAGAGCGCTCGCTTGCCCAAACTCCTACAGCAAAGGAAACTCTTTATATAACAACGAGCGGTATAAAATGTATCGACACACAAGAGAAAGAAACGTTCTTCACCGATACAGACGATTTTATGGCATCTAAAAGAAAGGCGTGAAATAATTTGGAACCATTAACTCTTGCATTGGCTAAAGGACGAACAGCTGTCGATTCTTTAGCACTATTAGAAAAAGCAGGTATCAGCTTTCCGAATTTTCATAAAGATAGTCGAAAACTGGTTTTTTACAGCGCAGATCAGCAAATTAAGATGATCTATGTAAAAGCGCTCGATGTAACAACTTATGTTGAAGAAGGAGCTGCCGATATTGGTATTGTAGGACGCGATAATATTTTAGAAGCGAATGCCGATATTTACGAATTACTCGATTTACAACTCGGGAAATGTAAATTTGTCGTTGCCAGCATGAAAGACTTGGATTTGACGAAAGGTACCTCTTTAAAAGTTGCATCTAAATATCCTGCAGTAGCTAAACAATTTTTCACGAAACAGGGAGTTCATGCAACGACCATTAAATTAAATGGCAGCGTGGAGTTAGCTCCCATGATTGATATGGCAGATTGTATCGTCGATATTGTAGAAACAGGAACAACAATTAAAGAAAACGGATTACAAATCATCACAGATGTAGAAGATATTAGTACAAGAGTAGTTGTCAATAAAGCTAGTTTCGCTACCAAAACAGCAGAAATCCAATCATTAATCAATAGCATGAAAACCAGTTTGGAGGCATGAATGTGAAAATTATAGCAGGGACAGACTTTCAACTAACGAAACAAACGGACCAGCGAGAAAGAAATCAACAATTAGATAAAACCGTGCTTGAAATCCTCCGCAACGTAGAACAAGAAGGCGATCAAGCTCTTTTGGATTACACAAAGAAATTTGATAAAGTCCGTTTACATAGATTGTCTTTAAGTGAAGAGGAGTGGAAAGAAGCAGAAAACCTTGTACCCGAAACATTTATCCAAGCTCTCCAAACGGCAAAGGCAAATATTTCTAATTTCCACAGTGGGCAATTGGAAAAGTCCTGGTATATGTATCCGGATCACGAGGTCATGCTGGGGCAGCAAGTCACTGCGATGGACCGTGTTGGCATTTATATTCCAGGAGGAAAAGCTGCATACCCTTCCACCGTCTTAATGAACGCAATTCCTGCGAAAATTGCCGGCGTTAAAAACATCTCCATCACAACACCACCGCAGCCCGATGGCAAAGTCAATCCATATGTCATCGTTGCTGCTAAACAAGCAGGAATCGATACAATTTATAAAGTCGGCGGCGCTCAAGCTATTGCTGCTTTCGCTTACGGAACAGAAAGTATTCCCAAAGTGGATAAAATAACTGGACCTGGCAATGATTTTGTAGCTAGAGCAAAAAAATGGGTATACGGCGATGTTGCAATCGACATGATTGCCGGGCCAAGTGAGATATGCGTTGTAGCAGATCATTCAGCTCCTATACAGTTCGTCGCTGCTGATTTATTATCACAAGCTGAACATGACGAAGCAGCTACTGCGCTTTGTATTACTTTTTCCAATACACAAGCGCAAGCAGTTCAAGCAGAAGTAAACGAACAGTTAGAACAGCTGGAACGAAAAGAAGTTGCCGCAGCGGCTTTACAAACCAATGGACGCATCATCGTCGTAAATAATGTAATAGAAGCTTGGCACTTGGTGAATGAAATCGCTCCCGAACACTTAGAATTAATGGTTGAAAACGCTACTGAACATGTGGCAAACATCAAGCATGCCGGGGCCATATTTCTGGGGAACTACTCCCCTGAGCCCCTGGGTGATTACACGGCAGGGCCTAATCACACATTACCGACAAGTGGGACAGCGAAGTTCTCCTCCCCTCTGGGAGTTTATGATTTCCTGAAAAAATCAAGCATTATTCGTTATTCTGAACAAGCATTATTAAAAGAAGCAAGTGCGATTGAAACGCTCGCAAACACAGAAGGACTGACCGCCCACGCAAATGCCATTACACTTAGAAGAAAGGATGAAGCTTGATTATGCGTGAACAAACGATTAAACGACAAACAGCCGAAACAAATATACATGTTGGCCTACATATCGATGGAGAAGGAAGTGGATCGATAAACACCGGAGTTGGCTTTTTAGACCATATGCTTGTACTATTTACGAAGCATGGCTTGTTCGATGTGACAGTTGATTGCGACGGAGATACACAAGTAGATGATCATCATACAACAGAAGATATCGGAATTGCGCTTGGCCAAGCATTCCAAGCTGCTTTAGGCGACAAGCGAGGAATCACTCGTTATGCAAGTTTCACCGTACCGATGGACGAAGCACTAGCTACCGCGCATATCGATATTAGTGGCAGACCATACCTCGTTTACAATGTTGAAGGATTAAAAGATAAAGTCGGTCATTTTGACACTGAACTTGTCCAAGAATTTTTTCAAGGATTTACCAATCACGCCGGAATTACACTTCATCTTAACGTAGCATACGGCACGAACACACATCACATCATCGAAGCTGTTTTCAAAGCTTTTGCCAGAGCACTCGATGCAGCTAGTCAGATAAATCCAAGAATCAATGACATCCCTTCCACCAAAGGCATGTTATAAATCAAACCATTTTATAGAGAAGCTTAGGTCTTCTTACCTTTTTTAATAATGAATACCTTAGATGATGTTATACAGCGAGAAAGGAATGAGACTTTCTTTGTCATAACAACAGTAACATAACTTCTATATTTAAAAGGAGTACAAAACATATGATTATTTTTCCTGCAATAGATATTTTAGACGGCCAATGTGTTCGGCTGATTCAAGGTGATTACAATCAAGAAAAAATCTACAGCGATGCACCGGCAGAAATGGCCAAGCAATGGGAAGCTAAAGGTGCCTCCTATATTCATATCGTCGATTTAAATGGAGCAAAAACAGGCGAATCGGTTAACAAAGACGTCATTAACCATATTGCACAGTCGCTTAGTATCCCTGTGCAAGTCGGTGGTGGCATTCGTTCTTTAGAAGCGATGCAAGGTTATTTAGAAAACGGCGTATCTCGTGTCATCATCGGAACTGCTGCCATTACAGATCGGGAATTTTTAAAAGAAGCAATCAGACAATATGGCGATCGAATCGTTGTTTCACTTGATGCGCGTAACGGCTTTATTGCCACAGACGGCTGGACAGATACAAGCGACACGAAAGCTTTAGATTTAGTCCAGGAATTAGAAGCAGCCGGGTTACAAACTATTGTCTACACAGATATAGCGAAAGACGGGATGCTTGAAGGACCAAACGTTAAAGAACAACGTGAAATACATCAGGCAACAACGATGCAAGTAATTGCCAGTGGCGGGATTACTACAGTATCAGATATTCAAGCGTTAGCTAAAGAAGATTTATACGGCGCAATCATTGGCAAAGCCCTATATGATGGGAAACTCTCCTTTGAAAACGTATTGGAGGCAAACCAATGAAACAAAGCATTATCCCTTGTCTCGATATCAAACAGGGTCGCGTCGTAAAAGGAAAAAAATTTAAAAACGTCCAAGATGTAGCTGATCCTGTGACACTTGCCAAGCAGTATGAAAAAGACCAAGCAGATATGTTATTTTTACTCGATATTACAGGAAATGACCGAGCAGCTTTTTTACAAATCATTCAACAAATTCAGGAAGAGACGAAACTCCCCTTGTATATCGGAGGAGGAATACGCTCGCTTCAAGCAATTCGCGAAACGCTTGAAGCAGGAGCAGACAAAGTATCTATAACCAGTGCTGCCATTACACAACCCGGCTTTCTTCAAGAAGCCGTAGAAACATTTGGCGGGGATCGAATTATTTTGTCCATTGATGCCAAAGAAGTAGCCGAAGATACGTGGCATGCCTTTATATCTGGCGGAAAACAAGATGCAAATATTGACGCTATTGAATGGGCGAAACAGGGTGAAACAATCGGTGTAAGTGGACTACTATTAAACTCCATCGATACGGATGGTGTGAAAAG
>DATGTM010000049.1:0-3583 GCA_035301845.1 Pseudogracilibacillus sp.
ATAGGAAAAACGATTGTTTTTTGCTATACTTAATGGAGTAGGAATGAGGAGGAACGGGTGTAATGAATGATGTTAAATTAGAAAAAGAAGCGATGCATATATTAAAAAAAACAAGCAGGACCTTCTATATTCCCATCACTCTGTTAAAACGTCAATTAAAATTGACTGTAGGAGCTGCTTATTTATGTATGCGTGCAATTGATGAAATAGAGGATCATGAAACATTGGACGCAAGTGTAAAAGAAAACGTACTGCGTGAAACAAAAATATTATTAGAAAAATCCGGCTCATTCGATGAAGAAGCCTACCAAGCGTTAATTCAACCTTATACAGAAACATTGCCGGAAGTCACTGTTCGATTAGGCGACTGGTTACGAGTTTGTCCAACAGGTATCGTCCAGAAAGTGAAACAATACACAGGCGAGATGGCTGGTGGAATGGCCGATTGGGTAAAAAAAGATTGGTTCATTGAAACAAAAGAAGATTTAGATGATTATACATATTATGTAGCAGGGATTGTCGGAGTACTACTTTCTGAAATATGGTACTGGTATGATGGAACAACAACTGATGAGGAATTAGCCATCGGTTTTGGACGAGGTCTGCAAGCAGTAAATATTTTACGGAATCAAGACGAAGATTATCAAGAACGTGGAGTGCGCTTTATACCAGATGGCTGGACTCGCGATGATGTCTTTGCTTACGCCTGGAAAAATCTGAATGCAGGGGACCAGTATATTGCTTCCATTGATACAAGAACGATCATTCTATTTTGTAAAATACCGTTAGCTTTAGCAAAACGCACCTTAAAAGCGATGGAGGAAGGCCAAGAAAAGGTGAGTCGCTCCGAAGTAGAAGAAATTGTAGAGAATGTGAAGAAAGATTCATAGCTCTCTTGAAGTTTAAACAGGATGTATAGTGGTATTACACTATATAGGTAGGATTTTCTATTTTTCATCATTTGAAAAAGTGCCAAAAAATAGAGCTGAAAATGAATGGAAGTATAGAAATATCTTTCCGTTTTACTTACTCGTTTTATATTGAATTGAATTTCGGCAAATGAATAGACGACTGGAATTTTTTAAGAAAAACGGTTGAAAGTAGAAAATCTGATTTGAACTTTAAGAAAGAGGTAGATAAAGATGGCGGAACCAAAAGAATTAACTGAAGTAGCAGATTTAAAAGAAGTTTGGAAAGCATCAGAGGAAAGCCCAGTTCTTCTTTTTAAACTGAGTACGACCTGTCCAATTAATGCGGAAGCTTTTAAGGAATATACTACATTTCTAAATAATGATGATGTAAATCGCGATGCATATTTTGTGAAAATACAAGACTCAAGACCAGTATCTGATAAAATTGCAGAAGAGTTACAAGTTCAGCATGAATCGCCGCAACTGTTTATCATCAAAGACGGGGAGCAAGTTTGGCATACGTCGGAAAATATTACCGCTGAAAAAATTGTTGAAGCATTAGAAGAAGTGTGAAATATAACTAAACGGTCCGGAGTTTGATTTAAAATCTGACTCCGGTTTTTTATGTGTAAAAGAGCTTGTTCTTTCAGCTATTCCTTGTGATTTTTCCTCCTTTTATATAATGCATTTTATCCTGCTGATACAGCTGTTTTTATCAGGGGGTCTACCTGTTTTGAGTTCCGTGAAGTTCATTTTTATGGTGGTTTCCCTATGACATGTAGTGTAAGATAAAAATAGTATCTGAATTTGAAAGGATAATGGTTAAGAAGGAGGTGAGAATAAATAGAAACTAAATAAATGATTATTAAACATTGGATTGCAAGCTTTATCAGATTAGGCTTTTGAATGAAATGGAATAACTGGCTTGCATAAAAAATTTGATATGAGGAGGAATTCGACAACCTCTATCTAATTAAATACATTATACCTGAAAAGGTACAATGAATTAAGAAACCAGTAAAAATACTAGTTAATAATATCCGAGGAGGAATGCAATGGTAGTCGTACCACAATTAAGCAAAACCACTGAAAAACTGACTTATTTGAAAAGACGTGTTCGTTTAACTAATGAGGAAGAAAACGTTTTACATAACGGATTACACGGATACCTAGGTGAAAAAAGCTTCGCAACTATACTGGAGGCGAACTTCAGTGGAAATTTTAGTGTTCTCTACGATGTTTTGTTAGAGTATCAAAATAGTCATTTTCAAATAGATGCACTGCTCATGCAAGATGAACATCTATACTTGTTTGAAATCAAACATTTTTACGGAGATTATGTATATCAAGATGACAACTTTTACAAATTGAAACCGAAAAAGAAAATCAAAAATCCTTTTCACCAATTACAACGCACCGAAGATTTACTCCGCGAATGGTTGCAATCTCATCAGCTTTCCTGCACAATTCATGCTTATGTTATTTTCAATCACCCTTCATTCACATTATATCAAGCTCCCATTTTGCCGAATATGATTTTGCCACCTCAGCAACAACGATTTATTCAAACACTTTCTAAAAAATATTCTAATCCTTCAAGCAAGACGGAAAAAATGAATCAGGTTATTCAAAGAAATCATCTGACAAACAACCCGTTTGCATATAAACCTGCGTATACTTTGAACCAGCTAAAGCGAGGGATATTTTGTCTTGCATGCAACAATATGATGAAACGTAAAACGAAATACAAGATGCAATGTGTCATCTGTTTGAAACAAGAATCCATCGAATCGGCTGTATTAAGACTTGCTGTAGAGTGGAACGTTTTATTTGAGAATTGGAAAATAACAACAAGCGCTTTATTCCATTTCTGCGCCGAAGAACTTCCACCCAAGACAATCAGACGGATTTTAAAACAATACTTGCATAAACATTCTAAAAACAGAGGAATGTATTTCGAATTCTAGAGAAACATTTTTATTGGTTAATCCGAACAGAATCAGATTTACCGGATAATTCCCGGAAGTTACGAAAAGATGAAGCATGATGGCAGAAAAAGAAAGTTATTTTTTATAAGGTTGCTTGGAAGATTACATCCATCATAGTGTGTAAAAAAATGAAACGTAGGAAATGTGTGAAGATTCCTGTCGGATAAAAAGCTTCGGTAAGACTCCGCACGGTGGGGACGAAGGAGGCTTAGCAGCGCCGGCTAAAAAGCGAAGTACATTTCCGAAGTGACATATTTACACATAATTTTGGACATTATCGATACTTCTTCCTGCATTAAGGAAAATAACGCTGTTCGCTCTGATCTCATTACGAACTCCGTGTTTTCTATAATAAAATGATATGAGGTGGAAATCATGAGTAAGGGTAAACAATTTGTAGAAAAAGTAACTGCGATGGAAGATGATTTTGCCCAGTGGTATACAGACGTTGTGAAAGAAGCAGAACTGGTTGAATATGGATTAGTTCGCGGGACGATGATTATTAAACCATATGGCTTTGCAATTTGGGAAAATATTAAAGGGGAATTGGATAAACAAATTAAAGAAACGGGACATTCGAATGTCGCTTTCCCGGTCTTTATTCCTGAGAGTCTGTTGCAAAAAGAGAAAGATCATGTGGAAGGTTTTGCCCCGGAAGTTGCTTGGGTAACGCATGGTGGAGAC
>DATGTM010000050.1:0-19032 GCA_035301845.1 Pseudogracilibacillus sp.
AATTTTTCCATGAAGTTAGGCGTCAGGATGTATCGAGCTTCAAATTCATTCGTTGTTCTTGTTTTAAAGTAATCGTTAAATTCTTTGCTTTCCAGTCGAATAGTGTCCATTTGTTTTTTGGAAAGCAGACGATTTAGAAATAGACGAATAGTACGTTTTAGATGAGCAAAGCTTTTTAATTTTTTGTCACGCAATAAGGTGTGTCCGGAAAAATGTTTGTTAAAGTCTGCTAAAAATAAGAAGCCCTTGAACTTCCGTTTATACTTTGGCTTTCTCCGTCTTCTATGTCTTTTGCTGCGGGTTGGTTTATCTTTTCTTTCGTATAAAGATAAAGTTGCGAATTGAAAGGTAGTAGCCCCCAACTTTCCTTCTATGAGATCTTTACCACGTACACGGTCTTTATGTTTTAAATAAAAAAGGCCAGCATTCTTCATTCGGCGATTCGATACTCGTTTGGAAGCATGATAATTCCATTCTTTCTCCTGCTCTTCATATTCTTTTGGCAAGGTACAAGTATCAATAAGTGTTCCTACCATATTACGGACGATGATTTGTTTATATTGTTCTTGAAAATAACTTTTCGCATTAACGTTTATGGAGATACCGACTAATACACTGAAAAATATTGCATAACCTGAAAATAGAGAAACGATATCTTCTGTTGCAATATCAAACAGCGTTGGTGTGAATGCTAAAACATGTGGATGCATCCGTATATAAAAGAAAATGATAGGACCAAAAATGATCAGAAACCATCCCAATATGTATTTATAAATCGTTCTTCGCTTTATTGTGTTGATTTCCTTTATTTTACTTTCCAACAGCGAACATAGTTTGTCGTAGCCAATAAACATAGACTACCCCCTTAGAATAGAGCCAATATCTACATTCTCCCGTTTTTCTTCAGGCGCTTCTAATAATTCCCATGGTTGAAAATTCATCATTTTAGCAAGGATAACTATCGGAATACGTTGAATCCAAGTGTTATATGTATTGACTCGGGCATTATACGTTCGACGGGAAGCAGCAAGTCTCTCTTCCATTTGATTGATGGTTTTTTGCAGATTAAGGTACATTTTATCTGCTTTTAATTCTGGGTATTTTTCAATTTGGACGTTCATGCCATCTAAGAGACGTGACGCCGCATTTGTTTGTTTGATTTTCTCATTGTCGTCATTTTGGACCATCGCAAATTGGTTCCTTAGTTTCGTCACATTCTCCAACACTTCTCTTTCATGGTCTGTGTACCCAGCGACGGTCTCCGCCATATTGGTGAACGTATCAAAACGATTCTCGAGGGATACATCAATTGCTCTGTAAGCTTCTTTGACTTTATTACGCATGGTAATCATCCGGTTATACATAATGGATATCGTAATAGCTGCCACGATAATGCCTACGATAATAAAGATAAGCAACCACATAATTGGTGAATCAAAATCCACAGTCATTCCTCCTTGAACTAGTATGTACAAATGATATTATTGTTTAAAATTGTAGCGAAGTGCAGCGGAAAATCCAAATAATATGAGGTTCTTTCATTCGACTCCATTATATAAATTGCCTGCATATTTAGTATGCAGGCAGACGAACAGAGTTTATTTTTCAAATAGTTCTTTACTATCTTCCGTAAATTGTTTGTTCTTTCAGCAAATTCGGGTTCTTATAAGAATGATGGAATGTCGGAAACAGCCGTCGGGAAAACGTAGGTCAAATTTTTTAAATCTGCTTTTTTAATGTTTAATTGGATTGCCATCGCAAAATAATTAATCAGTTCATCCGCTTGATTGCTAATTAAATGCGCCCCGAGAATGTATTCATCGTTTACGTCAGTAATAATTTTAGCTTGAGCATATGTTGTTTGCAGATGGGAATAAGTGAAGAAATCAGCAGCATCTGTATAGTGGACATTTAATTTCCTCTCATTGCTATCACTGACAGATATTCCGGCTTTAGCAAGTTTTGGGGAAGTGAAAACGACAGACGGCGTACCAGTGTAATTCATGGTCTGTTTTTCATCGCGCAGTAGATTGTGCGAGAGAACGTCCGCTTCTTTGCTTCCAACAGGTGTTAAAGGATCACCAGGTGTGTTTGCAGCATCACCAGCAGCATATACATTGGGATTACTAATGCTTTGCAGAAATTCATTCACTGTGATGCCTGCTTTATCGAAAGCCACCTTCCCTTGTTCAGGAAGTAATGTTTCAATATTAGGAGTTCGTCCTGCTCCGTGAACGACCAAGTCTCCTGTAAATGTGACGACATTATGATTCTGTTTGGTAGTGACTGTGTAGGCGTTGTCTGATTTGTTGATTTCTGTTGCTGGTGCATTCAAATGAACGTGGACGCCCATATTTTCTGATTCTTGCAGGAGGAATTGTACTAAATCTGCGTCAAATTGTTTTAAAACGCTGTCGCTTCTTTGAAGGATATGCACTTCGCATCCAACTCGAGCAGCAACATGTGCCAGTTCAAAAGAAACATACCCCCCACCGATGAAAATGATTTTTCTGGGCAAGTTTTCTAATTCTAAAAATTCGTCACTGGTTATTAAATGTTCTTTTCCATTAATCGGTAGGTCGACTGGTTCAGCTCCTGTTGCAATAACAATCTTCTCTCCAGTAAGATACGTAGCAGTGCCTACTTTTATCTGATTTTCACTCATGAACGTTGCTTTCCCGTGAAACGTTGAAATACCTGCTTCTTGAAGGTTTTCTTCCATGGACGCTGAAACTGAGTCGGTGAAAGTACGTTTATAATCCATTAATTCTTTCCAGTTGATGCTGCTTTTGTTTTCTATACCATCGTGTATCAGCTGGTTATTTTGTTCCATTGTATCGGTTACACTCGTAAGGACTTTCTTTGGAATACAGCCACGAAGCGGGCATGTTCCCCCATAGCCTCTCGACTCGATAACCGCTACACTACGATTTTCTTTTGCACAATTGGTTGCAACTTTTGATCCTGCAGGGCCCGAACCGATGATTATAACGTCAAAATGAGAATTCATTTACATTTCCTCCTTTAATATAGTGTACACTTCACAGTAATTTTATATTTCTCGGGAAATAGCTGTTTAAACAAAATATTCAGGGTGCAAATGCTACAAAATCGATATGAAAGTAGTTCATTGTAAGAGATTAATGGATACTGTAGTACAATGATGACATTTGTCAGGTAAAAGTCATGACATTTACCTCTAATCACTGATAGTGCGTTTTTATATACTATGCTTAGAGAAACAATTCGAAGGAGGATAAAGATGTCTAAAGAGAAGACAGTTACGTTACATAAAAGTGTGAAGCCTTTTACGAACGCCAATCATAGAAAAAGTACAATCCAACTTATGAACACATTGCCGCCCTTATTCTTAAGTTGGATATTAGCTTACATAAGTTTCTCTTTTTCTATATGGTTGAGTCTAGGTTTATCTATCGTTGCTGCGGGTTTTCTAGTTCGAACTTTTATTATTTTCCATGATTGTACCCATGGTTCTTTTTATCGAAATAAGAAAAGAAATAATATATTAGGTACGATTACAGGCATATTAACTTTATTTCCATATGAGAAATGGAAAAGAGAGCATGCGATTCATCATGCTTCTAGTTCAAATTTGGATAAACGTGGTATTGGCGATATATGGTTCATGACTGTCGACGAATACAATGAAGCTTCTAAATGGCAGCAATTAGCATATCGATTATATCGTAACCCATTTGTTATGTTCGGGCTGGGGCCACTTTATTTAGTCTTGTTCACGAATCGGATTAATATAAAGGGAGCGAAGCCAAGAGAAAAACGTAACACATACCTCACGAACCTAGTCATTTTATTTGTTTTTGTACTTTTGATTGCAACACAAGGCGTAGGAGCTTTCATCGTAGTTCATGGTATTTCTAGCTATTTAGCTGCTGCTTTAGGAATCTGGTTATTTTATATACAACATACATTTGAGGATTCCTATTTTGAAGAAGAGTCTGAGTGGAATTATGTAAAAGCTGCTGTAGACGGGAGTTCTTATTACCAACTTCCCAAATTGTTGCAGTGGCTAAGCGGTAATATCGGCTATCATCATGTGCATCATTTAGCGCCGCGAGTACCGAATTATAACTTAGAAGAAGCACATATATCCACACCGCCACTTCAACACGCTACAACGATTACCTTGAAAACGAGTTTGGATTCTTTACGTTACAGATTATATGACCCACGTCAGAAAGCGTTTATCACATTTAAAGAGTTCAAACGCCAGAAAAAAGCAACAGATTCTAAAGCATCTAAAATGAAGCCAACGAACAAGACAAGCATATCAACTAAATAGAATGAAAGCACAGCCATCCCTTAACAAAGAGATGGCTGTTCTATGTCAGGCAGGTTTGCTACAATAAATAAAAGAGAAAGGGGAGAAAAAGCGATCATGCATAGATGGTATAGTATTTTTCCAAAAAACCCATGGTTAAGTATTTACGTATGGATTGTTTTTTGTTTGTTGCCGTTCTTCTTTATTTTTCGTTCTTCTTCCCCTTTAGAAATATTAATCGGGATTACTTTATTAATTTTATTTTTTCTTTCTTATATGTTTTCATTTAAATCAAAAAGTGGCCTCGTTTATATGTGGTTAAGCTTTGAAATAATCATTAATATCGCGATGACATTATTATTCAGTTTTGTTTATTTTTCGTTATTTACAGCATTTTTTATTGGGAATATCAGGAATACTACAGGATTTTTCATTATGTACGGTCTGCATATCATAACAGCGATCAGTGCCGTAATTGCAGTTATTATTGTAGATATAGATGCTTTTTTACCTCAAATACATTTTATTATACTTTGTTTAATTGGAATTATCCTGCTTCCATTTCACTTGTATAACCGAAATAGACGTGAAAAATTAGAAGGAGAACTGGAAGTTGCGAATGAGCGAATTTCTGAGTTAATTGTGTTTGAAGAAAGACAACGAATTGCTCGTGACCTGCATGATACACTTGGACAAAAGCTATCCTTAATTGGGTTGAAAAGTGATTTGGCCGGGAAGTATGTTTATACCGATGCATCACAAGCGAAAAGGGAGATTCAAGATATTCGTTCAACAGCAAGTTCAGCTTTAAAAGAGGTACGAGAGTTAGTTACAGATATGCGTTCGAAGAAATTATCGGAAGAATTATTACGTGTGCAACAGCTGTTAAAAGCAGCTGAAATCACACTCATCCTCCAAGACGAAAAAGGTATCCCGACCCTTCCGCCTATTATAGAAGACGTTCTATCAATGTGTTTGAAAGAAACGGTTACAAATATTGTGAAACATAGTTTTGCCAAGCAGTGTACGATTACATTTACAACTTATGATGATGTTTTTATGATTCAAGTACAAGATGACGGGATAGGGATTCCGAAAGAGGGAAGAGAATTACCAGGAAGCGGGATGGATGGTATGAGAGAGCGCGTAGAGTTTGTAAATGGTCAACTAATTGTACAGAACCAACAAGGTACTATCATAACGATTACGGTACCGATGGTGTTACATAAAATAACACAGGAGGCACGTAAATGATTCAAATTGTTATAGCTGAAGATCAAGGTATGCTGCTAGGAGCATTAGGGTCTTTACTAAATATGGAAGAAGATATGGAAATTATAGGCAAAGCGCAAAATGGGGAAGAGGCTGTTCATTTAGTGGAACAGCTGCAGCCCGATATTTGCATTATGGATATTGAAATGCCAGTGAAAACAGGGTTGGATGCAGCAGAGCTGTTAAAAGATAATCCGTGTAAAATCGTTATTCTAACAACTTTTGCTCGTGCTGGTTATTTTGAACGAGCTCGTAAAGCGGGAGTGCGGGGTTATCTGTTGAAAGACAACCCAATTGAAGATTTAACAGCAGCCATTCGAAACATTATGGAGAACCGGCGAGTCTATGATCCTGAATTAGTGGACATCTTATACCAAGACGAGGAAGATTTAATGGAAAACCCCTTATCTGCGCGTGAAAATGACGTCTTAAAACTTATCTCGCAAGGGAAAACAACGAAAGAAGTCGCTCATCAATTATATTTATCTCACGGTACCGTAAGAAATTATATGTCCATTATTTTAGAAAAACTGCACGTATCCAATCGTATTGAAGCAATCGCAAAATGTAACGAAAAAGGCTGGTTTAGCTAGCTGTTATGAAAAAATAACCTGTGAATTCAAAGAATTTGCGTTGTGTACAATGTCCATATAAGGCGATGCACATTATTTTTTTAAGTCACTCCATATTCGCAAACCCTTTCGGAAAATCAATTTCGCCGCGAACGCGAGATATTTTTGTGTTTTCTCCTTGCAGCCATTTATTGAAATCAAATATAACTGGCGGTCTATTAGGGCCAATAGCGAACCAGGCTTTTTTCTCCTCAGGAAAATAAACAGCCGTATGCAAAGTGCCAGCTGCCGCATCATATTTGTGAGAAAATATCTCATATGACGGATCGTTCATTACTTGGAAGGCCTGGTATGGATTGGCAGAATGCTGTTGTTCTTGTTGAATTGCTTCTTCGCGGCGTCGTGAATCATCCTGGCGATAGCGATTTTCTTCATTTAAAATGTGAAAATGGTTGGTACAAACACTGGATAAACGAGCTTCAACTGTTCGGGGAGAAGCTTCAACGACATAGGATTTCCCGTCAGGATCTAATAAAATGTAACTGAAAGAATGGCGATGCGGAATGCTCTTTAACAAGGCGATCGCTTCTTTGACATTGGCACACGTTTCTAAAATTAATCGGCCGATCATATTACATAAAAAGCCGTCATCTGATTGTTTGCGATGGGTAAAATTATAAGCCATCACTAATCCTTTTTCGTTTATGCCATCTACTCTTCCTGTCACTTGCATAGCAGGTCCAACATGAGCGTATCCTCCATCTGTCGGCTCGTAAAACACATAATGCCCTTCATAAGAACGTGGGTGACTGTCATAATTACGTACCATATAACGAGGATCTGCATAGACCGAACAGCCACTTCTTCTAAATTCTAAATAATACCCAATGAATAAACGAATTGCTTCTTGATTATCGAGTTCTAATACATTGGCCAACCCTTCAATTTCATCTAAAATTCCTGGTGCTAATTGCTTCATTTTTGAGATGAAGGCTTCAGAATCAATGATGAAATGTCTTTCTTTTCGAGGGCCCCATTGCTTTTTTCGGTTTGCTAAAAGGGGAGAGGAGAGCAGTTTTTCTCCTTGAAATTCTCCGAACGCTCTATGTGTACCTCGAAATTGAAATACTTCTGCATATACTTCTTTCAACGTTTTCAAACTCCTTTCGTATTCAACAAAAATGGTTAGTCTAATTTTTCCATAAACAGTTGCGACTCATGGGCAATCTTCTCCGGTTGGACGTTATGAAGATAATGAGCTGCTTCCATATCAATAACGGTTCTACTCTCGTTATCTTTTGCAAAGCTATGCTGTATGTCTCGCCATACTTCAGGGTCAAAACCTGTGTTTTCTCCGTTCGAGGCAAAAAGTAGCATAGGGAGTTCTTCCAGCTTTTCGTTGTTCACTTTATCCGCATTGTTTTTGATTTCTTTAACTTCTTCGGTCATATTTCTAGTGGAAGTGCGTTGATGAAATAATGCTTGTGCTGTATCCTTTTCTTGCGCGGTTAAGTTACCGTACTGAACAGCTTCGGATTCATCAGCATGAGGAATCCAGCGGAATATTCCCGTTTTGGCTGCTAAATTACCTATATAGATAAGAGGCATCGGGGTATCTAGCTCTTCATATGCTTCTGGAGTGGCCATGTCTAAGCCGACAATAGCTTTCACTTCTTCTGGATATTTCTCTGCCCAGTACAATGCCTCTATTCCGGACATGGAATGTGGGAATAGAATGTAAGGATCGGAAATACCTGCTTGTTTTAAAGCTTCTCTAGTCTCAGAAAGCATTGTATCTATATCGCGGGAAGTATCGGTTACTTCACTGTATCCATAACCTGCTTTTTCTATAACTACGACTTGATAGTCATCTTTTAAGTACTTGGATAAAGTTTTAAAATCCATAACAGGGGAGCTCGTTCCGCCGCCGGCCATCATGACAAGCGTTTCTTCTCCACTCCCAGTTTTGTAGACATGCATTTGATGTCCATTCACTTTTACCATTTCACCCGGTGGATTTGATAATACATTGCTTTTTTTGTTTTGGATATAATGGAATATGGAGCTCCCAAGTAGGAAGACGCAAAGAATACTTATTAATAAAACTACTGTTTTAAAACTATATTTAAGGAATCTTTTCATGCGGGCCTCCCAAGTTGAAGATAGTATCTACTTTCTACTACAAACTTTACGGAAAAATGTATGAGATTGCAATGGTATGAGCTTGCTGGTGAGGGGATAGGGAGGTAGTAAGTAGAGTAACAAAAAACGCAAGGCTGCCAGGGATACGAAAAACTGTGATGTATAGGCAGCACTTGCGTATAATAAGTGTAAGTGATTTAAAATTGCTGTAAGTAGTCGATGATTGAAGATGCTCTCTCTTTTCCTTGTTCGATGCAATCAGGGATTCCTACGCCATAGTAAGAAGCGCCTGCGATGTACATCCCTGGGAAACGATCTCTTAAGTTCTCTTCCAGTTGCTGAACCGTTGCAGGATGTCCGACGTTATATTGCGGCATTTGCTCCTGCCATCTGGTTACGACACTAAAAAGGGGATTTCCTTTAATCGTCATCATCTGACTTAATTCGTGTAAAACAATTTGTTCTATTTCGTCATCAGGGAGCTTTACAATCTCCTGGTCTGTCGGTTTACCGACGTATGCCCTCAAAAGCACTCTTCCTGCTGGAGCAGTAGCCGGCCATTTCCGGGAAGTCCATGTGCAAGCGGTGATACGAAACGGACTGTTTCGTGAAACGACAAATCCAGTTCCTTCAAGATCTCCTCCAATATCGTCTTCATCAAATGCTAGAACAATATTCGCTACAGAAGACATTGGTACATTCTTTAATTTCTCCCATACTGGTTCTTGTGGCATAAGTGGTGGGATTTTTGAATGGGGAATGGTTAAGAGAAGCGCGTTTGGTTGATACACTGTCCCATCAGTTAATACGACTTCATACCCGTTTGTTGTTGAATGGATTTCATGTACGTTGGCATTTTTAATAATATTTTCTTCGCCAATTGCTTCTGTTAGTGCTTGTAACAAGGTGTCTAAGCCTTTTTTGAACGAAAGAAATTGTCCTTTTCGTTTCCCAGTGCTTTTTTGTGCAGTGGGTAAGGTCTCTCTTAATCCTTGAATCAAGCTGCCATATTCTTGTTCAAGTTGATAGAAATGGGGGAAAGCTGCCATTAAACTCATTTCATCCATATCGGAAGAATAGATACCGGATAACAATGGTTCTATAATATTCTCCACTAATTCATCGCCGAAACGACTACGTAAGAAATGTCCGAGCGATTGATCTGTAGCTGGTTCGCTTTTAGGCAAAGTCACATCTTCGAAGACACGCTCTTTAGCCTGAGCAGAAAGTAAATCAGAATTTGCGAGTACGTCTTCATGTAACGGAATGCCCATATGGGAGCCGGCAGGAATAGGGTGTAAACGATCTTCTACTAATATATATGCTTGTCCTGTACTGTTCCGTACTGTTTCTGCTTGCAGTCCAAGTTCGTTGACTAATTCAACGGCAGGTGTTTTCCGTTCTAAAAAGGAGTCGCCGCCGCGTTCAATTACAAAACCGTCCTGATGGAATGTATGTATTTTTCCGCCAAGCCGGTCTGATGCTTCCAGTACCTTTACTTGGTATGGCAATGCATGTTGTTCGATGTCTTTTTTAATATAGTAAGCGGCAGTGAGCCCGGTAATACCGCCGCCTACTATAAGGATTGTTTGAGGTTTCATGCGTTCACATTCTTTGTTTTGTCTAATACGACTTTTGCTAGTGTTTCAATAAATTGTGGATCTGTATTTGGCATTTCTGGACGATAATAATGAACGCCCAGTTCATCACAGACCACTTTACATTCATAATCATTATCAAACAAAACTTCTAAGTGATCAGAGACGAACCCGACAGGAGCATAAACAAAATGTTGATAGCCTTTTTCATGATATAAATCACGTGTTAAATCTTGTACATCCGGACCAATCCATGGGTCTGGAGTATTTCCTTCACTCTGCCAGCCAATGGCATAGTTTTCAATTCCTGTTTTTTCAGAAATTAGTTTGGCAGTAGTTGCAAGTTGCTCCGTATATGGGTCTCCGTCAGCTAAGATTTTTTCTGGAAGGCTGTGTGCAGATACGATTAATACCGCATTATTTTGTTCTGCTTCGCTCATTTGACGGTACGTTTTATTAATTTCTCTTACCCAATAGTCGATAAACCCTGGTTCATCAAACCAATCTTCGACTGAAGTAAGCGTAATGTTATGCTTATCAGCTGTTTCCTGTGCACGACTGTTGTATGCTTTGACACTAAATGTCGAATAATGTGGAGCAAGTACAATGGACACAGCCCGGGTAATACCAGCTTCAGCCATTTCTTCTACTGCATCTTCAATAAATGGTTCGATATGTTTTAAGCCAATATACATTTCAAATTCAACGTCATCTTGTGCTTCATTCAGCTTGGTTTCTAATGCTTTTGCTTGGGCTTTTGTTATTTCAGCTAAAGGAGAAATCCCGCCAATTGCCTGATAACGCTCAGTTAAGTCTTGTAAATCTTCAGGAGCAGGCTTTCTGCCATGACGAATATGTGTATAATAACGCTCGATATCTGATTCTTTATACGGCGTTCCATATGCCATGACGATTAGACCAATTTTTTCTTTGCTCATGTGTTGCACCTCTTTTTATATCGTTATTTTTTATTTTGTTGAGTACGTATGGATTAATTCGGTTAATTTTTTCAGTGTTGCTGGTTCGACGTCTGGGGTTACTCCATGTCCTAAATTAAAGACATGATTGCCATCCGCCAACCCTTCATCTAAAATTTCTTTAGTCCGTCGTTCGATAATATCCCAATCCGCGAGCAATAGAGCAGGATCTAAGTTTCCTTGTAGTACTTTCGTGACTCCTAGTTCACGGGCTTCTTTGATTGACGTGCGCCAATCCAGTCCAATCACATCAGCAGATAAATCATTAAAGTCTCGTAGCAGATGTCTTGTGTGAATACCGAATAAGATGAGCGGTACTCCCATTGGTTTTAGCTCTGCGAAAATCTTCTCCATAACAGGTTTAATGAAATAACGATAATCGGCTGCATTTAAAGCACCAATCCAGGAATCGAAAATTTGAATCGCAGAAACGCCTGCTTCGATTTGTGCTTTCGTATACGTAATAATCATGTCAGCTAACGTATCCATTAATAAAAACCAGGCAGTTTCATTTTTGTACATAAACGCTTTTGTTTTTCCGTGTGTTTTTGATGGTCCACCTTCAATCATATAGCTTGCTAACGTAAACGGCGCGCCACTAAAACCGATAAGTGGAACAGTAAGCTGGTCTTTTGTCAGCAATTCAATCGTATCCAGCACATAAGGAATGTCTTTTTTGGGATTGAGTTTGCCGAGTCGTTCGATATCTTGTTTGGACTCTACAGGGTTATCGATAACCGGGCCAATCCCTGATTTAATTTCGACGTTCATCCCCATGGCAGGCAATGGACTCATAATATCTTTATAAAGAATAGCTGCATCATTTCCGTAATTTTCGACAGGAAGTCTCGTGACATAGGCACAAATTTCCGGGTCATGCGTGATTTCAAATAGAGTATGTGTCTCTCTGATTTTTAAATATTCTTTTTGTGAACGACCTGCTTGGCGCATGTACCAGGCAGGAGTGTAAGCTGTATTCTCTCCGCGGTATGCACGGAGAATTGTATCGTTAAATGGTTTTGTCATTCATATCGTCCCTTATCTCATAATAGAGAGCTGCTACATCTAATCGATAGCTAGCACGATGAGATACGCAGCTCATTGGTACTGAATCGCTTTGCTTGTCAGATAGCAAGCGCCAACCGATTTAATCTAAAGTGGAGAATACTTTCTGAACCACCTCTATTGTATGGTCGATGTCTGCATCTGTATGACTCGTAGATAAGAATAATCCTTCAAACTGGGAAGGAGGGAGAAAGACGCCACCTTCAATCATTCCTCGGTAATATTGGCCGAATCTCTCTGTATTCGCTGTTTGAGCTGTTTCAAAGTTAGTGACAGGCTCGTCTGTAAAGAAAAAGCCAACCATCGAACCTGCACGATTCACTTGCAGTGGAATATTGTTATCTTTTGCAGCTTGTTTATATCCTGCAATTAATCGATCAATTTTTTGATTCAATGCTTCGTATTTTTTCGGGGTCATCGCGTTTAACGTTTCAAAACCAGCTGCCATTGCGAGCGGGTTACCGGATAAAGTCCCTGCCTGATAGATATCACCACTTGGTGCAATGCGTTCCATGATTTCACGCTTACCACCATAAGCTCCAACCGGTAAGCCTCCGCCGATCACTTTTCCGAGGCAAGTTAAGTCTGGAGTGATCCCGAAATAACCTTGGGCACACTGGTAACCGACGCGGAACCCAGTCATTACCTCATCAAAAATCAGCAAGCTGTCGTTTGCTTCTGTAATCTCTCTTAAATCTTGTAAGAAAGACCCTGTCGGTGGAACGACTCCCATGTTTCCTGATACAGGTTCGACAATTACGGCCGCGATATTATCGCCATAGTGTTCAAACGCGTACCGCACACTTTCTGTATCATTGTAAGGAACTGTTAATGTATTACTGGCGATGCCCTCAGGTACTCCCGGACTGTCAGGAAGTCCGAGTGTCGCCACTCCTGAACCTGCTTTAATTAATAAAGAGTCGCCATGTCCGTGATAATTTCCTTCAAATTTTAAAATCAGATCTTTACCTGTATAGCCTCTTGCAAGACGTAATGCACTCATGGTTGCCTCAGTACCTGAATTTACCATCCGCATCATTTCAATAGAAGGAACGCGTTCCATTACCAAATTAGCCAGTTTGTTTTCTAAGAGGGAGGGAGCTCCAAAACTCGTTCCTTTTTCTGCCGTTTCTTTTAAAGTGTCAACCACTTGGTCATCGGCATGTCCTAAAATGAGGGGGCCCCAGCTCAGCACATAGTCAATATATTCATTTCCGTCAATATCGACAATTTTTGAGCCTTTCCCCGAATCCATAAAAATAGGGGACATCCCAACAGAATTAAATGCCCGAACGGGAGAGTTTACCCCGCCTGGCATGAGGTCTACTGCTTCTTTATATGCATCTACTGATTTTGAAAAATCCAAATCGCTCACTCCATTTCTGTAAATATAGATAGAACAACAAGAGCTTTGTTGTTAATTCTGTAGCCATTTCGCCACGTCTTTGGCAAAGTAGGTGACGATTAAATCTGCGCCAGCACGTTTCATGGAAGTTAACTTTTCTAATACTACTGCTTTTTCATCGATCCAGCCGTTTTCGGCAGCAGCTTTCACCATCGCAAATTCACCGCTGACATTATAAGCAACTAAAGGTAAGTTGACTTGGTTTTTCACTTCACGCATCACATCTAAATAACTGAGCGAAGGTTTGACAATTAAGAAGTCCGCTCCTTCTTCTGCGTCTGTTTCTGCTTCCCGGAGTGCTTCCAATCGATTAGCAGGGTCCATTTGATACGTTTTTCTGTCTCCAAAAGAAGGGGTAGAGTCAGCAGCATCTCTAAAAGGACCGTAGAAGGCAGAAGCATATTTAACAGCGTAGGACATAATAGGAATCTGTTTGTATCCTGCTTCATCCAGGGCTTCTCGAATCGTTACTACAAAGCCGTCCATCATATTAGAAGGGGCGATGATATCTGCGCCTGCCTCTGCTTGAGATACAGCTGTTTTGGCGAGATACGTTAGTGAGGCATCATTTACAACCACTTCGTCTTCAATAACACCGCAATGGCCATGAGAAGTATACTCACATAAGCAAGTATCCGCAATCACTAACATATCCGGATGTTTTTCTTTAATTGTTTTTGTCGCTTGCTGAACAATCCCTTGATTGCAAAATGCGCCTGTTCCTGTTTCATCTTTTTCTTGGGGGACACCAAATAATAAGACTGCGGGGATACCGAGCTGTTTTAAATTGGTGATTTCCTCATCGATGTAATCTAATGAAATTTGAAAGACGCCTGGCATAGAAGGTACTTCCGTCTTCGTCGTTTCACCTTCCACAATAAATAACGGGTAAATTAAATCATCTGTAGAAAGCTTTGTTTCTCGAATCATTGCCCGCATCGTGGAGCTTGATCGTAATCTGCGATGTCGTTTGAATTGGCTGTTCATTCCTGATTCACTCCTTTGTTAAAATGTCTTCGTGTATAGCAGCTAACATCCCTTCAATGGTAAATGTTTTAGGGGTTATCGTGTTGGAAAAACCAACTGTTTGCGCTCGCTCTTCTGTTGTTGTACCGATACAAACCACTTTCCTGGACTTATAAAGTGAACTGTCTTCTGTCAGGTTGATAAAAGCATCTACTGTTGAAGGACTCGCGAAAGTGATATAATCAATTTTTTCTGACAATAAGAGTTCTTGCAGCTTGCGTTGCACTGCTTGATGAGTGATTGTCGTATAAATTTGAATGCTGTCAGTCGGAATAAGTTGTTTTTTGAAAGCGTCATTTAATATCGTGCGGGACCGCTCGCCTTGGACGAGTAAGATCGGTCCTTGCGGCTCCATATGGATTAAAAATTCTTCAGCCATAGTGTCAGCATTGTAAATACTCGGAATAAAATCGGCTTCCAGTTTCCAATTTTGCAAAGCTTGATTCGTTTTACTGCCAACTGCTGCGATACGGCAGTTTTTTAGCTGAGTGTTTCCAACTTCCGAAAGCAGACGTTCCATAAAGAAATCTACTCCATTCGCACTTGTGAAAACAATCCACTCATATCGCTGTATGTTTCTTATGATGGCTACTTGTTCCTGCTTAACAGTAGAAACAATTTCTATCAAAGGTGCAACGAGAGCAATCCCGTTACGTTGTTCAATTTTTTCTGCAAAAGCAGTTGCTTTTGGCTCGTTTCGAGTAACTAAAATACGTCTTCGCTTTAAGTTCGTCCTCATGAATTTCGTAATGCCTCGTTCACTTCAGCAATGATGTCAAGCGCACCTTGACGGATTAATTCATTTGCTGTCTCTTCAGCAACGGCTATAGGGTTCGTCCCTGTTGCGTTATGTTCTAATATTTTGCTCCCATCTGCGTTTATGACAACACCATGTAAATGAAGTGCGTTATCGACTAACTTTGCATAACCGCCAATAGGCGCTTGTTCTCCTTCTTCAAAACATTTGAGGAAGTGTCTCTCTGCATTAACAGCCTGTTCTGTTTTTTCATCGTTAATAGCAGTAAGTAATTCATTCACTTCTCTATCAGCAGCTCTTGTTTCAATGACGAGTGCACCTTGGCCCATCGAGGGTACAAATGTATCTACTGGTAAATATTCTGCAATCAATTCTTGGCCAATATTTAATCGATTTAAACCAGCAGCAGCCAATACAATGGCATCGAAATCTCCGTTCCTCAATTGTTCGATTCTTGAATCAATTGGCCCGCGAATCCATTGTGTTTGTATATCAGGACGTTGAGCTAGTAATTGTGCTGCTCTACGTATACTGCTTGTGCCAATAACGGAACCGGCCGCGAGTGTTTGCAATGTTCTGCCGTCTGCCTGTAATAATACATCACGATGGTCTTCACGAAGAGGAATTGCAGCCAAGGTTAATTCTTCTGGAAGTTCAACAGGGACATCTTTTAAACTGTGTACTGCAAAGTCAATCTCCTCTTCAATCAGCTCTTTTTCAATTTCAGCTAAAAAAACGCCACGCCCACCAAGAGAGGGAAGGGAGACTTGTCTGTTTTTATCTCCTTTTGTGTCGATTGTTTTAATTTGAATCGGATTTTTAATCCCAGCTTTTTGCAATTCGTCGATCACCCAGTTTGTTTGAATCATTGCTAATTTACTGCCGCGGGTACCGCAAATAAGTTCTCGCATTGTCTTCACTCCTTTATAGTAACGTATGTTAAAAATGTAACGCTTGATAGATGAAACCAGATGGGTAACTTATGATGCATAAGCAAAGTTTTAGAATAAATGCTTGTTAAAAATGAAAGTCAGACCAGACGCTGAATAAAAAGAAATTGACTAGTAAAACTAAAAAAGTAGCTGTATTCAACATGGAAGTTGGTTTTCCGCGGTATCCCTGAGCCAGACGTAACAGAATAGCTGTCACATAAATCCCTAATAAAATGATGGAGCCAAGTGTCTTTAAATCCATCCAATAAAATTCAGAGCCTGAAGTATAGGCCCAGATGAATCCGAGAATTAACCCAATGGCTAATAAAGGAACACCAACTAAAATAGCCGTAAAAGAATACGTGTCTAACTTTTTTAAATCGGTAAATTGCCAAATCCAGCGGAATCCTTTTTTCTTGCGGAGCAGCTGGTATTGCAATAAATACATGATGGACAATAAAAAAGAAATCGTAAAACTGACATAAGCAACGACTGTAAAACTGATATGAGCTACGAGAATTTCATGCACAATGTAATCGGCATGATGAATTCCCTGTTGTTTAAAATCAAGCATGATAGCAAGTAATAAGAGAAAGAAAGTAAATATATTAACGCATATTTCGATAAATTGAACGGTGAAAAATAGATTGATAAGCAGTCCTAGGGCAATTAATAACCAGCTGTATACGTACAGAACGTCTACAATGGTCCAAATTGGCAGTGAATTCGTTTGGATAATTTCACCAATAAGAACGGCAGTATGCATGAGCCATGTTAAACAAAGCAGCCAAAATGCTGCTTGCTTAATGCGCCAGTTCTTTTTAAATAAGTCCACAGTGTACGTAAGCAAACTGAGTCCATACATAAAAAGAATGAATTCATAGATCCATATGAATTGAGCCATATAAGGATCCATCCTCTCTTACAACAGTCCTACATGATGTGTTAGGACGTGCTTTTCTGTATATTTTGTTTCGCGGACGTTTTCGCATATGTCTCCCGTTGTTCGACAATTTCCGTAGTATCTAAATTGAAAATATCTTTAAATAATTCTAAATCTTCGTTAGCAGCATTCTTTTTTCCAAGTTGCTTTGCTTTATCGATTGGCGCCTCGAGCAGCTGATGAATAATACTTTTGGTATGTTTATAGAGCACTTTTTTCTCTCGTTCAGTCAAATTCGGCATTTTCCGGTTAATACTCTTTAAGGTTTGTGCTTGAATTGCTTCTGATTTCTCAGTCAATGCTTGAATGACTGGAACAGCGTCAAGTGTTGCAACCCAATTATGAAATGCGGCAATTTCAGCAACTAGTTGCTCTTCAATAAGAGCAGCAGCTTCTTTTCGGGCTTCAAGATTTTCATCGACTACGGCATGTAAATCATCCATGTCATAAACGAATACACTATCTAGCTCGCTAACATCAGACGCAATATCACGAGGAACTGCGATGTCAATTAAAAACAACGGACTTCCTTTGCGCTTTTTATGCACTGGTTGCAACGTTTGTTTATCTAACACTGGGTTGTCTGCACCTGTCGAAGAAATTAAAATATCCGCTTCTTGCAGTACACGAGGCAGCTCATCCCAATCAGCCGCTTTTGCTTGAAATTTATTTGCCATTTCTGTTGCTTTTTCCAGTGTACGGTTCACGATGGTTATTTCGGACACACCGGTTCCTTGCAGGTTTTTTAAAGCTAGTTCGCTCATTTCTCCTGCTCCGAGAATCGCCACATGCTTTTCATCAATGCTGCCAAACATCTTTTTGGCTAATTCCACAGCAACATAGCTGACAGACACCGCCTGTTCACTCACGTTCGTATGGCTATGGGCTCGCTTCGCAAACGTTATAGCCCGTTTAAATAGTTCGTTAAATATTTTTCCGGTCATCTCAGCTTCCTGTGCAGTGAGGAAAGCATCACGTACCTGCCCCAATATCTGTGTTTCTCCAATCACCATGGAGTCCAGTCCCGTGACAAGTTTAAACAGATGCTCCAGCACTTGATCATCTGAAATATGACGTAAAAAAGGAAGCTCACTATCCGCAAGTGCAAACCAATTTTTCAGAAATTGTTCGATAGCTTGAATCCCGGCTTCAGTCTCCTTAACAACAGCAAAAATTTCCGTCCGATTACAAGTGGACAGAATGATGTTTTCAGAAACTTGACTTTGTTGTTGTAACACCATCATTGCTTCAACAATTTCCTCTTGATTAAATGTCAATTTCTCTCGGACGTCAAGCGGCGCAACTTGATGATTCACACCGACATTAATAACATGCATCATGTATCTACTCCTGTTCTGGATGCTTATTTATATATATAGACTTATCTTTAGTTCAAGTATAGTATGAAAAAAACCATTATTACCAGTTTAACATATTTAGGGGCCTAGCTTTTGAACAAATGATGACATTTTATGAAATTACTTTTACAAAAAAGTACATATGATATAGTTGAGTTGGTAGGTAATCAGTTTAAAGAAAAGGGGAATAAACCATGGTAGAAGCAGTTGAAACAATGGATGGCTGGTATAGTCTCCATGATTTTAGAACAATAGATTGGACAAAATGGAAACAGGCCTCTGAAGAGACAAGGAAACAAGCACTCGAAGAATTTCACTCACTGATCGATACATGGGATAAAGTAGAAGAAAACGAAGCGGGCAGTCATTGTGTATATCATATCGTCGGTCAAAAAGCAGACATACTGACCATGATTCTACGCCCTACAATGAATGAACTTGCAGCAGTGGAAACTGCGCTCGACAAAACATTATTAGCTGAATTTTTAGTACCGTCTTACTCGCATGTTTCCGTTGTGGAACTAGCGAAATATCGCCCACAAAAAGATGGCGTTGATCCGGAAACGCTCCCGGAAACACAGGCAAGATTAAAGCCGATTTTACCGAAATTTGACCATATTTCTTATTATCCAATGAGTCGTAAGCGAGAAGGAGACGATAATTGGTATACATTAGAAAAAGGCGA
>DATGTM010000051.1:0-11797 GCA_035301845.1 Pseudogracilibacillus sp.
TCCAAAGATACTGCCGTAGATGTGCGAGGCTTTGCTACAAAATTTTACACAGAAGAAGGCAATTATGATATGCTTGGCCTTCAATTCCCTGCGTTCTTAGTGCAGGATGCGACAAAATTTGCTGATATGGTCCATTCTATAAAACCAGAACCACAAACAGAAACGCCTCAAGCTACTGGGGCACACGATACATTTTGGGATTATATTGCGAATAACCAGGAAACAGCGCATATGATTATGTGGCTGATGTCCATGAGAGGACGTCCAAGAAGTTGGCGTATGATGGAAGGGTATCCGATTAATACGTTTCGCTTTGTGAATGCAGAAGGTAAATCTACTTTTGTCCGTTTCGTATGGAAACCCTTACTTGGTGTGCACGGATTATTGTTAGAAGAGGCAAATATACTCGGCGGCGTTGACCCGGACTATCATCGTAATGATCTTATTGAAGCGATAGAAAACGAGAAATATCCAGAATATGAATTAGGTATTCAATTGATAAATGAAGAAGATGAGTTTAAATACGATTTCGATGTCTTAGATGACACGAAATTATGGCCCGAAGAAGATGTTCCTGTTGAAATTATTGGAAAGATGACACTAAATCGATTAGTCGATAACTTTTTTGCAGAAGAAGAACAATCATCTTTTGATCCTTCTACCTTAGTTCCCGGCATCGACTTTTCCAACGACCCTGTGCTGCAAGGAAGAACATTCGCTTACAGAGATACCGATTATCATCGACTAGGCTCTTCGAACATCAATGAAATTCCTGTAAACAAACCAATTGCAGAAACGAATTTCAACCACAGGGACGGTCGCATGCGTCAAAAAATTGATGTAGACAATGTAAGTTATCATAACAATTCACTGGCTGATAACACACCACAAACTGTTTCTGGAGAGGACGGCGGTTTCGTTGATTACCCAGAACAAGTTAACGGATATAAGACAAGAGATAACCCAAGCGATTCATTTGAGGATCATTTTTCTCAAGCACGGTTATTTTGGAACAGTCTTACTTCTGTTGAACAAAAAGACGCTATTGAATCATTCAGTTTCCATCTCGGTAAAGTGAAGAGCAAATCCGTCCGCCAGCAAAACGCAGAAATGTGGGCAAATGTCGACACCGATATGGCAAAAGAGATTGCTCGAAATATTGGGGTTGAACCGTCCGAAACTTCTCCAGTATCCGTAGAAAGAAGTCTCTCTTCAATCAGCATACAAAATAGCACTTTTAAAGCAGCTACTCAGAAGGTAGGTGTTTTAATCGGGGATGGTTATAATGAAACAGAAGTAGAACAAGTATTGGAGACGCTTAAAAATGAAGCAGTCTTTGTCGATATTATCAGCGAACGTCTAGGTGTTGTAAAAGGCGATAATGGGAAAGAATTAGAAGTGGATAAAACATTCTTAACCAGTCATCCAACCTTGCTTGATTCGCTTTATATCGTCGGTGGAAAAGCTGACAATCAAGAAAAATTTGATAAACAAATCTATGTTTATTGTACGATTGCTTTTGAACATTTTAAACCGATTGGATTAGCGACTACTGGGAACACTTATCTCTCTAAAGAAGATCAAAACAAAAACGGTGTCGTGACTGCTGAAAATAATTCCCATTTCGCAGACGATTTTCTTGCTGCGGTAGCCACACAACGATTTTGGGATAGATAACGCTAAAACCGAATATCTTATAAAACGCTTATCTTAACCGCAAAGATAAGCGTTTTATTTTCAGTATTAATATACATTGAATGATTGCATCTTTCACTCATACTCCCCTCTTAACCGAACAAAAGCAACATGGTACATGACAGATGTACTAACTTTCCCTTGTTTGTCTTTCTCAATACATTGTAATTCTTGCATTTGTGGAGTACCAACCGGAATAATCATTCTTCCCCCTGGAGCTAACTGTGTTATTAACCTTTCTGGCACTTGATGGACCGAAGCAGTTACAATAATTCGGTCATAAGGTTGATACTCTGACCAGCCTTCAGTCCCGTCTCCTAGTTTGAAATAAATATTTGTAAACCCCTTTTTAATTAAACGGTTTTTAGCTCGATAGTGAAAAGTATCAATATTTTCAACCGTAAATACTTCCTTACAAAAAGGAGCCAGCATAGCAGTTTGATAACCTGATCCTGTACCAATTTCCAAAATACGATTTTCAGATTGAGGATTAAGCGAAACCGTCATATCAAGCACCAGGGTTGGCTGAGAAATTGTTTGGCCATATCCAATCGCAACGGGAACGTCTTCTTCTATATAGATATCTTTCTTTTCATCTTCTATAAAATCACTACGAGAAAGCTTCTTAAAATAATTATTTATATCGGGTCTCTTCTGCATACAAGACCCCCCCTTTTAGTAATAATTTTGTACATGTTGAAAATTCAACTTTTGAACAATGCAAAACGTAAGCGTGTGAAATCGTTAACATCTTTCTCTCCATAACGCGTATATTTATTTTATTCCACAAATCAAGAATATAATATAGTATAGTATACGTTTATTTGTCATTTGTATGTTAAAAGTAATTCATAGAAGAAAAAAATTATTTTTCCTTGGTCCAATTTTCATAATTTGAGACGATTTGTCGATTATAAAACTCTTCAAATAATTTTAACGTCTCATTGTACGCTAAGCCATCCTTTACATATATCTTTCCATAGTCATCAGAAGTTTCCGAGGGCAATACTTCTACACGATACCTATCTTCTGCTCCTATTACTTGAATGGCTTCTATCTCTATATTTGCATCATTATATGATAAAGTAGCAAATATGGAATTATCAGATGTTGCACCTTCCACTGCTCTTTGAATTTGTTTCCAACTGGGTTCAATTATTGTATCTTCATTGGTAGTAAGTGACCAATACTTTTCTTTAGTTTCCACTTTTTCCAGCTTTTGATATTTTTGTTTTCTTTTGAATAAATCAAAAAAACTCATGGAAAACATCCTTTTTTCGTACATTTTGATTTCATTGTAGCAGACCTTTTATCGTTTTTCTATAATTCTGAAAAATATATTCGAACAATTACTACAACTCTGTTTTGTCCAGATCCAGTATATTTAGATTCCGAAAAACTCCTGCTTGTTAGATTCATTATTTATCGTATATTTATGAAGCTTCTTCCAACAAATCTCGGCGACGGTACCCAAGATACCCCACTACTATTAAAACAAGACTTACTACTGTAATGATAAAGAAAGGGAAAGCATCATAAGCATCCACAGGCATTTGGGGAATCCAGCGTTGAATAGCGGTTTTTAAAAACCAATTCGGTAAATCTAGAACACCTTCAAAATAAGTTAGCATAAAGGAGTAAACCAAATAAATATAAACGACTTTTCTTAATCTTGGGGCCCAACCAAGTGTCAATGCTGCAAGTCCAATAAAAAACAACACCGCAGGTAAAAAATTGTAACCTGCCGCTAAAAAATTCTGTATTTCTAAATTCTCCCTTCTTTTCATTACTGTTATTGCGATAATCCCAAGACTTCCTGCCGCAAACAAAATTCCTAATACACCTGAAAAAGCAGCTATTCCGACATTTGTCCAGTACAGTCGAGCACGAGTGACTTTTGTTGCAAGCAGTTGACTTAAATGAGCATGATTTTCTTCGGTGAAGAGTTTATTAACAACAACAATCGGCAGAATAGAAACTAATCCAATCATGACCATCATAATAGTACCAGTAAAAGATTCTTCAATCGTGGAGCCAGATTGAGAAAACATTTGCTGAACCAATTTATTACTCTCAAGAAAAGTTTGCATATCCCCGTAAATGGATCCATACGCTCCTCCCAAAAGTATAAATGCGAAGAACCAGCTTATGATGGTTCCTTTATTAAGTTTCAAAAATAAACCCAAAATTGACATCAAAGACCTTTTAGCATTTGCTTTTCCTTCTCGTTGTGGAAGAAATCCAGCTCCCATATCTCGTTTTTCTTCCAAAATGAAAGCAATAAGTACGAACACAACATTGAAAATAAAAGCATAAATTAGCAGTGCCCAATTATTTTCTGTAAAAGGATAAGTTAAATAAATCCATCCCATTGGGTTCCAGATCGATAAATCGACGTTTGCAACATCTGTACTTGCACGAATAATATAAAGAAAACCTGTAATGCCAAGAGCTAATCCAGCCGCCCCTGAAGAAGTAGGCATAATTTGTGCCGTAACTATGGCAATACTCGCACCAATAGTACCTGCCGTACCTATGGAAAAGGCAAAAAGAAATACGCCTTCAGTGGATATTGTTTCAACATTAAAACTTAACATGACACCCGTTATAAAAAATACTAGTAATAGATTAATCAACAGTATTTCCATTATTGTCGCAAGCGCGTTTGCTTGCCGCCCCACTTGAAAAGAACGGATTAATTCCGTAAGCCCAAGTTCTTCCTCTTTGCGAGTGTGACTGATGACATGTAATGCAGTTAGAATCATAGCCAACAGGCCACAAAATAATAACATTTCATGCGCATACATCGCTCCCACCGTGTAATTATTCGCAGATTCGACGGGAGTAGGACCTAACATAGAAGTCATGGCAGGATTTTGTAACGTTTCAAACATGGCTTGTAATCCGTTCCCTTTGGCTATTTCGTTAAAAGCAGGTACGAAGGCAGCCGAGAACAAACTAACCCCTAAAATCCAAAGCATTATTTTTTTCCAATCTCTTTTCAAATAGTGAATAAACAGGATATGCCAGCTTGCAAATCTTTTCTTCATCTTCTTCCCTCTCCTTTAGAATGTTTTCCGCTCATAATGACGCATGAATAAATTTTCGAGAGTTGGAGGGACAGACTCAAATTTTCTCACTTCTAATTTGCTCGCTTGCCTTAAAATATCATTGAGATACTGAGGGTCCGCTGAAAATGTTGCTTGATTTTTATTTTGTTTAAAATCAAAAACCCCATTCACAGTAGCCATTTGTTCAATATCTTTTTCTGCTATCATTGTAATTGTTGAACGCATCAGATGACGAAGTTCATCCAAGCTACCATTTTCTACAATCTCTCCTTGGCGAATGATAGCCACTTTATCTGCCAAACGCTCTACCTCACTCAGTATATGTGAAGAAAGCAGAACGGATTTCTTTGCTTTTTTAATTTCCTCCATTTCTTCCTGGAATCTGAATTCCATCAAAGGATCCAACCCGGATGTGGGTTCATCTAATATATACAAATCGGAATCAACTGATAAAGCAGCAATTAAACCAACTTTTTGTCGGTTTCCTTTTGAATAATTTTTAGCTTTTCTTTTAGGATCCAACTCAAAACGTTTGATTAATGCATCACGTTTTTGCTTCCTGCCATTTCCATGAAGTTTCATAAATAAGTCAATTATTTCGCCACCTGTTAAATTATCCCATAAAGCTACGTCCCCTGGAACATAAGAAATGCGTTTATGAATATAAGTACTGTCTTCCCAAGCATCTTTTCCAAATATCTTTACTAATCCGGCATCTCGTTTTATAATGCCTAATAAAATTCTTATTGTCGTCGATTTACCTGCGCCATTTGGTCCGATAAAGCCAACTACTTCTCCAGGACACACCGTGAAAGATACATCCTTTAAAGCTTCGAATTTTCCAAACTTCTTTTGTAGGTTCTGTATTTTAACAATACTTTCCATAATGCCATTACTCCTTTCAAAATAACGATGGTTTCAACTTTTAGATACTCATTTATTAACTCTTTTCTTCAATTTTTTCACTTATTTGTAAAAACTGTATTTCAGTATCGCAGTATATTGCTTCCATTCTTGTAGATAATGTTCTCCAAAGTCTTCAAGATTATTAAATGTTTTTAATTCACGCAGACCTTTTTCACCAAATCCGTACATTGTCCAAGTTAAAATATTAATCGCTTTTTCAACATCTATTCCTTCACGAAATTTAGAGTAATCAATATTTTTATATAGTTTTTCTGTCCCTTCTTCATAGAGAGGATCAATTTTCTGACGAATAATATAGCTTACTTCTGTTGACTCCTCTTGCATAGAGGCAACTAAAAAATCAAACACTTGAGGATATTCTTGTTGAATATGCAATTTTTTCAAACCTATCTTCTCAATTCTTTTAAATAAATCAGTTTCATCAAAATCAATTTTGTCATAAAGCTTTTCGATAATCTGAATGCTATAATCAATCAAATAAATATACAAGTCTTTTTTGTTATTAAAATAATGAAACAAAGCTCCTTTAGAAATTGTGGCGTCTTTTACAATTTCATTGGTAGAAGCTTTATCAAAACCATTTTGTTCAAATTCTTTAAAAGCAGCGTTAATAATTCGTTGTTGTTTTTCTGATTTTAATTTATGAAATATGTTATAAATACGTTGAATCTCCTTTCCATTACATTTAATTGACTAGGTTGGTCAATTAAAATATAGCACATTCGACCACAATGGTCAATTCAACTATTAGAAACGGTAATTGAGTATTTACATAAAAAATCATTCTGATGAATGCGTAAAAAATAAGCCTCATTACCTTTACCAAACGTAAAAGCAATGAGGCTTATATATCTGTACGTTTAAGAACTGTGTCTTGTTTTGGTTCTTTATATGCTTTAAGAAAACCTATGATAGCGCTGAACCGCATTTTCCGTAAAATACCAATTATCTTTGTTGCTGATCAATATGTATAGATTTGGATAAACTGTGAAGCTGTATCCTCTTCATTATCTTTTGTAGCTTCCATTTGACTAAAACCAAACAAAAAACTCCCTAACGTCATACGAAGCGTTAGGGAGTTTTCCTTACGTCTCAGGCAGGATTCGAACCTGCGACCGATGGCTTAGAAGGCCATTGCTCTATCCTGCTGAGCTACTGAGACAAAAAAATGGAGCGGGTGAAGGGAATCGAACCCTCGACGTCAGCTTGGAAGGCTGGGGTTTTACCACTAAACTACACCCGCACGTTGCATATGTATATTATAAATGTGACAACAGAAACAATTATATGATAAGTTGCTCCTGGTTGTCAACACTTATATAAAATTATTTTAAATTAAATTGGTTTTGCGCTCTAAAGGATTGGACTTCTTTGCCATACGTTTCATAAAATGTAACGGTGATATTCGTTTTATCTGACCAGCTCATCACTGCATATGTTGGCTCTGGATATTGCTTTGGCAAGTGAATGCTTCCTGGATTGATAAACAATTGATTCGCCTCCTGCTTTGCTAAAGCAACATGTGTATGTCCAAACAAAATTACATCTGCTTCTTTTTCTCGCGCCGCGTATTGAATCGTCATTAAATTTTCTTTCACTCGAAATAAATGTCCATGCGTGAGCAAAATATTCAATCCACCCAGTTGAACTACCTCTTCCTCAGAAAATGCACTAAATATGTCGCAATTCCCTTTTACAACCGTATAATTTTTTAAATAAGGAGAATACGTATCAAGCTCTGAATCTCCACAATGAAGGGCAGCATCTACATCGTTATGCCGTTCGTAAATATCAGTTAATTCAGTTGTTAAACTATGACTGTCACTGACAATTAATAGTTTATGCATCTGTCTCACCAATCCATCCTTTTTCTTGTAGCGTTTTTTCTAACCGTTTCAACGCATAATAGCGATGACTTATTTTATTTTTCTCTTCACTTCCTAATTGAGCCATTGTCTTCGTATACCCTTTCGGAATGAATAAAGGATCATAACCAAATCCTTCTTCTCCGGTTAAAACTGTCGTAATCGTCCCTTTGCAATTTCCTTCTGCGTAAATCGTCTCTTCACCAGGAATACTAAGGGCTAACACGCAAGTAAATTGTGCCTGTCGTTTTGCTTCCGGAGTAGCATTTAACTCATGGAGTAATTTATTGTTATTACGGGTATCATCTTTTGGTTCCCCGGCAAATCGGGCAGAATATACACCGGGTCTCCCCTCCAAAGCAGCCACTTCTAATCCCGAATCATCTGCAATAACAGGTTTTTTCAGCATTTTTGCAATACCTTCTGCTTTTAAGCGTGCATTCTCTATAAATGTTGAGCCTGTTTCTTCGATATCCGGCATTTCTTCCGGAAAATGAAGTAATGTCTTAATACGAATGCCATAAGGTTCAAACAAAGCATGAAACTCTTTAGCTTTCCCTTTATTTTTAGTAGCGATAATTACTTCGTCCATTTAAAACCCTTCTTCTTTCTGTTCTTCATTCCCAATCTGTTTGGCAATACTGCCCAGAGCTGCTTTTTGCTTTAGAAATAATGCTTCAATTCCTTCTTGGGCCAATTTTAGCATGGTTTGCAATTGCTGATAAGAAAAAGTAGCTTCTTCTCCTGTTCCTTGGATTTCGACAAATTCACCATTTCCTGTCATGACAACATTCATATCTACAGCTGCAGCGAAATCTTTTTCATAATCTAAATCAAGCACTGCATCCCCCTCGTTCATAACACCGGTTGAAATGGCGCCTAAAAAGTCGGTAATTGGAAACGTATCAATCACACCGTCTTGGAATAATGTATCACAAGCCAATGCAAGAGCTACAAAGGCACCTGTGATAGAAGCTGTACGTGTTCCGCCATCCGCTTGAATCACATCACAATCGATCCAAATCGTGCGCTCTCCTATCGCATCCAAATCAACTACTGCACGTAATGAACGACCAATTAAACGCTGAATCTCCATAGTTCTTCCACTCACTTTTCCTTTTGAAGATTCGCGTATATTACGTTTTTCTGTTGCTCGAGGCAACATGGCGTATTCTGCGGAAATCCAACCTTTATTCTGTCCTCTTAAAAAAGGCGGCACACGATTTTCAATGCTTGCGTTACAAATGACTTTCGTTCCGCCTGCCTCAATTAGTACAGATCCTTCTGGGTGTTTAATATACCCCGTAGTCATAGTCACATTCCGGATTTGCTGTTTTTCCATCATTCCAACCCCTTTTTTCTTTATATCGTTGCTTTTTCCATGGTCACTTTCTCTAAATGAACAATTTCTTCATTGAAAATTTTTTCTGCTATTTTCCGAAACACGTCTACATCACCAGTTGCATAAAATTCATGTTCACTTTCTCTTGGCTCGGTACGAAGTCCATCGAAGAATTCCAGTAACATGCTTGCTTCGCGTGCAGTTTCTTCACTAGACGATATAATAGAAATTTCTTCGCCTAATACCTTTTGAATCGTTGTTTCTAATAATGGATAATGAGTACAGCCTAAAATAAGCGTATCCATAGAGAACGTATTTTTAAAAGGGATTAATGTCTCTTCAATTAATTGATCTGCTTGCTCCCCGTCGGTAATTCCTTTTTCCACCATAGGTACAAACAACGGACAAGCTAAAGACTGTGCATTTACTTGTTCTTTAATACTATGTAGCGCTTTTGGATATGCCTCACTTGCTACAGTTCCTTCTGTCCCAATAATTCCGATATGATTATTACGGCTTGCTTTAATAGCTGCGCGAGAGCCTGGCTTTATAACTCCAAGCACTGGTATCGATAGTTGTTTACGCAACATTTCTAAAGCATATGCTGTTGCCGTGTTACAAGCAATAACAACCATTTTAAGTTCTTTTTCTAATAAAAAGTCAACCATTTCTTTCGTGAAAGCTTGCACTTCTTCTTTAGATCTTGAACCATAAGGACAACGCAATGTGTCCCCTAAATAAATAATTTTTTCATTCGGTAATTGACGCATTAATTCATAAGCTACGGTCAATCCACCTACTCCTGAGTCTATAACTCCTATTCCTTGTTGCACCTCATCCACCTCTACCTTCTATCAACTTTCTATTTTACCATATAAATGCACGAAACCGAAAGTTTCAATACAGTTAAATTACTAAAAGAATAGGCTGAAATGCGAGATTCTCTTGACCGATTTTTGCTTTATTGCTATTCTAATCCTATCAAATACCGTATGCAACACTTTTTAATTGTTTGGAGTGAAAAGCCATGAGACAACGAGGCCAACTGATTTTTTATGCTGTATTTATTTTTTTAATGATTGTTTCAGTGTTATTTGTTTATCAAAATCATAACCTCTACTCAAGTCCCATCGGCAAGATCACTTCAGCAAGCGAGATCGATAGCCACAATGTTACGGATGAGTACGGCAATTCGGATAAAAAATATACTCAATCACTTACAGCAGAACTTAAAAATGGAAAGGGTACTGGAAAAGAGGTCAATTTAACAAATGAATACTCTTATTCCGGTGCATACGATAATGCCTTTAGTCCCGGGGACGAAGTATTTATCAAACTGGATAGCAACGATTCAGAAGATAACGAACTTAAAGGCGATATCACGGGAGTAAAACGCGACAAATATGTCATGATTATGGCTTGGATTTTCACCATCGCTCTCGTATTAGTAGGCAAACTACAAGGGTTATTAACTACAGTAAGTTTAACTGCCAATATCATTTTACTCTCTTTTGCTTTAGACCTTTATGTCAAGCTTGGGATGAATTTAATTTGGATCAGCATCCTTTTAGTAATTATTTTCACCGTTCTCTCCCTTCTTTTAGTAAATGGGTGGAATGAAAAATCTTTTGCAGCTATCATATCTACGCTGCTAGGTACATTTGCAAGTGTTGGGATTGCCTATCTCGTGATGGTCATAACTTCTGAAGACGGGTTATTATACGAAGAAATGCAATTTTTGACTAGGCCATATACGCTGGTTTTCCTGGCAGGATTATTTATCGGCTCTCTAGGTGCTGTAATGGATGTAGCCATATCCATTTCGGCTGCATTATTTGAACTGTATGATACAAATAAACAAATCTCTATCAAAGATTTAACTGCTTCTGGTTACGACATCGGCAGAGATATTATGGGTACGATGACGAACATCTTATTATTTGCATATATTAGTGGTTCGATCCCTATCTTAATTGTGTATTTTAATAATCATTCTCCCTTAGGGTTCTCACTATCGATTAATCTGTCCTTGGAAATTGCAAGAGCTTTAGCAGGAGGAATAGGTATTGTCTTAACGATCCCTATTGGGTTGTATGTAACCATTTTCTTTATTCAGCGAAAGAAGGCTAAACAATGAATGTACCTGTCATATTGTCAATTATTTTATGTGGATTAATGATTATTATTGGGCGGCGAAAAGGGTTACGGTCATTTTTTTCTTTATTTCTCAATTTTATCGTCATGCTTTTTATGATTGTGCTTATGACCAACATGGAATACAATCCGATTATTTTAACAATCATTGCATGCATTTTAATTAGCTGCATCAATTTGTTCTTTATTAACGAAGTGAATCAAAAAACAGTAACTGCATTCATTGCGACGATGATAACAACAGGAATTTTGCTTGTATTTATTTATTATATTACTAAAATGACAATGGTCCAAGGATTCGGAGAAGAGGAAATTGATGAGATTGTTTCAGTGTATTCCATTTACATTGGAGTAGATTTTCTAAAACTTGCAACATCGGTCATTATATTAAGTACTGTAGCTGCTATAGTGGATGTAGCGATTTCGATCACGTCCCCTATGGCTGAAATTTACAAACACCATCCTACTATTAAGCGGAAAGATTTATTTAGTTCTGGTGTAACAATCGGTAAAGATATTTTAGGTTCCAATGCGAACACGTTATTTTTTGCGTTTATTGGCGGCTATCTAGCTTTATTGCTCTGGTTTAAAGACCTTTCGTACAGTTTCGGCCAAATTGTGAATTCTAAAATCTTTGCTTCTGAATTAATGATGATTTTTTTTGCAGGGATTGGGATTGCACTTGTTGTTCCCATCGCAGCATTTATTAATGCCTATTATTTAACAAAAACGAAAAAAACAGC
>DATGTM010000052.1:0-5986 GCA_035301845.1 Pseudogracilibacillus sp.
GATGATTATGAAACAATGCGGGAAGTAATTAGACGAAGATACAGTCGGGTATTAAAAGAGAATCGCCAGTTGCCTGATTTAATTATTGTAGATGGTGGTAAAGGTCAAATGTCAGTGGCAAGAGACGTTTTAGAGAATGAATTAGGGTTATCGATTCCTCTAGCAGGACTTGTTAAAGATGACAAGCATAAAACAGGCAATTTACTATACGGAAACCCGCCAGAAATCATTGATTTAGAACGAAATTCCAATGAATTTTATTTAGTACAACGGATTCAGGAAGAAGTCCATCGTTTTGCCATATCTTTTCATCGTCAGTTAAGAAGTAAAGGCTTAATTCAATCCGAATTGGATAAGATTTCCGGAGTAGGGGAAAAAAGACGTCAATTATTACTCACGCATTTCCAATCTGTCGAAGGAATTAAAAAGGCTGATAAAACAGCTATTACAAAACTAGGTATCCCAAGCAATGTAGCGGACAATATTTTGAACACATTACAAAATACAGATTAACTTTAAAAGTTAATCTGTAAAATGTACGGTGAATTCTACCCGCAGTAATTTTTGATTTATTTCTTCAACGCACTCTGTTCCTCGTTGGAATACTTTTTGGAATACTTCTGCAATGAACCCTGCTTCCAAACGAAACTCTGTGTCTATTGAAGCTTCCATACGTTCTACAATTTCATCCGCCATTAAATATAAGGTAACTTGATTTCTTTTTTCTTTTACAATTTCTAAATTACCCCATTTTAATTTTTGAAAGACGTAATACATATCTTCTATTTCATCTAATTCAAATTGACGTGCCAAGTTTCGGCCAAAGAAATATAAAATGGTATCTTTTTCTTCCCCTAATAAAGTTGGAAGTCCTATGTAACGAAGTACATCCTGACCAGCGGTATCATCAGATAATTCATGTAGTGCAGTGAGTGAAATTGTATTTCCGTTCATGCTTGTCATCCTTTTTAAATGTTATAATATCATTTTCATTATATCATATTTTTTATTAGATTCATGTATGATAGAAAAATCTGTTTTAATCCTGCATTTTCTTGACGCTCTACGTTGTAAGAAGTACAATAAAGAGGACTGCAATTCACAGGTTAATCATTCAGAGTTATATATTAGCAGTTAATTTTATTTTTTACCGTGGGAGATGCAGCCCATTATAAAATGGACTGTCATTGCCTTAAATTTGCGTGCAATTTTAGTTTTACATAAAAAATATTTTAAGGAGGGAGTAACACAATGGTGGATCAACGTGAATACTACTTTAAAAGATTGCATTCGCTTTTAGGTGTTGTTCCAATTACTATTTTTGTAGTACAGCACTTGGTTGTGAACCACTTTGCCGTTTATGGGGAAGACAGTTTTGATAAGGCAGCTGGATTTATGGCAAACCTCCCATTTGTATCACTTTTAGAATGGGTTGTCATTTATTTGCCGATTTTATTTCATGCTGTGTTGGGGGTTTACATTGTTTTCACAACGAAGAATAATACTAGAAGCTATGGATATTTCCGTAATTGGATGTTTTTATTGCAACGAATTTCCGGTATTATTACCTTAATATTTATTGCATGGCACATCTATCAAACGAAGATTCAGATTACGTTCTTTAACACGGATTTGAATTTCCAATTGATGGAAGACGTATTAACACAACCATTTTTCTTTTGGTTCTATCTTATTTCTATTATTTTTGTAGTGTTCCACTTAGCAAATGGACTATGGAGTTTCTGCGTATCTTGGGGGATTACCCAATCTCCACGTTCTCAAAAAGTGGTTACATATGTAACGGTTCTTATCTTTTTAGTTGTTAGCTATATTGGAATTCGCTCACTATTTGCATTTGCATTTGGAGCGTAAGTTAAGAAAAGAGGAGGGAGTTTAAAGAATGAATAATCGAAAAATCGCTGTTGTAGGCGGCGGCCTTGCTGGATTAATGGCAGTCATTAAAGCTGCTGAAGCAGGTGTTCAAGTTGATTTGTTTTCTATTGTACCTGTAAAACGCTCTCACTCTGTTTGTGCTCAAGGTGGAATTAATGGTGCAGTAAATACTAAAGGTGAAGGAGATTCTCCTTGGAAACACTTGGATGACACAGTTTATGGTGGAGACTTTTTAGCAAACCAACCACCGGTAAAAGCTATGTGTGATGCTGCGCCTCATATTATAAACATGATGGACCGTATGGGTGTTATGTTTAATCGTACTCCTGAAGGTTTACTTGATTTCCGCCGATTTGGTGGAACGAGTGTACACCGCACAGCATATGCAGGAGCAACAACAGGACAACAATTATTATATGCTTTAGATGAACAAGTTCGTCGCTACGAAGTAGAAGGACTTGTCAACAAATATGAAGGCTGGGAATATTTAGGTGCCGTGCTTGATGATGAAGGTGTATCTAAAGGCCTTGTAGCCCAGGATATTAAGACACACGAAATAAAATCATTCCGTTCTGACGTCACCATTATGGCAACAGGTGGACCTGGTATCATCTTCGGTAAATCTACCAACTCGATGATAAATACAGGATCTGCTGCGAGTGCGCTTTATCAACAAGGAGCCAGTTATGCAAACGGTGAATTTATTCAAATTCATCCTACGGCTATTCCGGGAGACGACAAACTGCGCTTGATGAGTGAATCTGCCAGAGGAGAGGGCGGTCGTATCTGGACGTATAAAGACGGAGAACCTTGGTATTTCTTAGAAGAAAAATATCCAGCTTATGGAAACCTGGTTACTCGTGATATCGCTACCCGTGAAATTTTCGACGTCTGTGTGAATCAGAAATTAGGCATTAACGGCGAAAATATGGTATATCTGGATTTATCCCATAAAGATCCGAAAGAACTGGATATAAAACTTGGCGGGATAATGGAAATTTATGAGAAGTTCGTTGGTGATGATCCGCGTAAAGTACCTATGAAGATATTCCCTGCCGTCCATTACTCAATGGGTGGATTATGGGTTGATTTTGAACAGCAAACTAGCATTCCAGGAATCTTTGCTTGTGGTGAATGTGATTACTCACAACATGGTGGTAATCGTTTAGGAGCTAACTCGTTGCTTTCTGCTATTTATGGCGGGATGGTAGCAGGACCAAATGCGATAAAATACATGGACAATTTAGAAACACATGTGGAAGATTTACCTGACACTATTTTTGAAGCGAAAGTAAAAGAAGAAGAAGAAAAGTTTGAGCAAATGATGAGTATGCGCGGCGAAGAAAATGCGTATCAACTACATCAAGAGCTCGGTAAACTTATGACGGATAACGTTACAGTTGTTCGGGAAAATGACAAACTTCTTGAAACTGATAAAAAGATTGAAGAATTACAAGCTCGTTGGGAAAAAATCAACATGGATGACACATCGCGCTGGAGTAACCAAGCAGTTATGTTCACCCGTCAATTGAAAAACATGCTTCATTTAGCCCGTGTCATTACTATGGGAGCTTATCATCGAGATGAAAGCCGAGGAGCACATTATAAGCCGGAATTTCCGGATCGTTTAGATTCAGAATGGCTTAAAACAACCATTGCTGATTTTGATGCAGAAAATAATAAACCGACTTTCTCCTATGAAGATGTAGATGTATCATTGATTGAACCACGATTAAGAGATTATACTGCAGAACATTAAAATCTAAAGGAGGAGTAACAGTGGCTGAAGAAAAAACAATTACGTTTATTATAACCAGACAGGACAGCCCAGAATCAGCACCATATGAAGAAACGTTTAACATACCTTATCGTCCTAATATGAACGTGATTTCCGGTTTAATGGAAATTCGACAAAATCCAGTAACAGCAAGTGGCGAAAAAACAACGCCAGTTCAATGGGATATGAACTGTTTAGAAGAAGTTTGTGGAGCTTGTTCGATGGTGATTAACGGGGAAGCACAACAATCATGTGCAGCACTAGTTGATAATTTGGAACAGCCGATTCGACTTGAGCCAATGACAACTTTCCCTGTCATTCGTGATTTGTATGTTGATCGTGAAGAAATGTTCGACGCTTTAAAACAAATTAAAGCTTGGGTTCCTATCGATGGAACGTATGATTTAGGACCAGGGCCTCGTATTCCACAGGAAAAACAGCAATGGGCATATGAATTGTCTAAATGCATGACTTGTGGTGTTTGTTTAGAAGCTTGTCCTAACGTAAATGATAAATCATCGTTTATTGGTCCAGCAGCTCTTTCTCAAGCAAGATTATTTACAGCACATCCAACAAGAGAAATGAGTCAAGGAGAAGTGCTTGATGGACTCATGGACGAGGGAGGAATTATGGGATGCGGAAACGCACAAAACTGCGTGCAAGTCTGCCCGAAAGGGATTCCTTTAACAACGTCTATTGCTTCCATGAATCGTGCGACATTAGTACAATCCTTTAAAAACTTTTTCGGAAGTGACAGTAAACGATAGCTTGAAAATCCTTAGTCTTTACGTAGACTAGGGATTTTTATATTTAAAGTGATTAAAACGTATAAATAAGGCATTTCGTGCAATGAAGCGAATATAATTATTGCTTTGCTTTCTATTTTAAACCTTTCATATTATAATAGATGAATACGCATTCATTTACAGGAGGGCTATATGGATATTTCACACTTATCATTATCTGAAATTTGGGAAGAAATCGAGAAAAAAGCTCATAAGCATGCTTCTGCAGTAGAAAGCTTAAATGCTTCTTACGAAGTGAATATCACCGGAGAAGAAGCAGGAACCTATAGTGTTATATTAAAAAATGGAGAACCAACAATTACTGAGGGGAAAATCGACAATCCGGATTGTATTTTAACAATTGGGTTCAAGCAATTTAAGAAATTATTACAAGGTAATCTGAATGCTAAGGCAGCCTTTATGACTGGTAAATTGAAGGTGAAAGGGAATATTGGACTTGCGTTAAAATTAGAAAGTATTTTAAAACAATATGGTTTTTAATAAATAGGGGGTTTCAAAGTGGCAACGAAATTTTCATACATAGAAGACATGAAAGTATGGCGACAGGAGTTTCAATTTTACATACCAATTAAAATTCGCTTCTCAGAGACGGATATGTTCGGGCATATGAACAATGTTTCTCCGTTTATTTATTTTGAAGAAGCTCGCATTGATTTTATGAAGCATGTCGGTATTTTCAACTTATCAACCGAGCCAGAATCCGTTCCGATTGTTGCTGATTTACAATGTGATTATCAAAAACAGGTCTATTTTGATGAACATCTAAAATTATATGTTAAAGTAGACAATGTTGGAAATAGCTCTATGGATATTCATTATATGGCACTAAATCAACAAGAAGATATTTGTTTTACAGGACGAGGAAAAATTGTTAACATCAACCCGACAACAGGAAAACCAATTCCTCTTACAGAAGAAGTGAAAGAAAAAGTATTAATGAAAAATAAAGCATAAATAATAAACTGTCGCAACACAGGAATAGAGAGGGTAAGGCTATTGTATATAGACGAATTAGAACAGTTTGCAGAACAATTTTTGATAGAACATTATCAGATTACTCTATCTATTCCTGTAGAGCGAAATAATCGATTAAAATCAACACATGGCAGATTTATTATAAAAAATAACCGTCCACAAAAAATTGAATTAGCAGGCCATCTATTAAAATATGGAGCTGCTCATTTCATTTATGGTGTGTTGAAACATGAGTGTATTCATTATGCTTTGTATATACAAGGAAAAGATTACGTAGACGGTAATCCTGTATTTGAAGCAGAGTTGAAAAAACATAACGCTCCTAGAACAAGAACGTTAAAAATAGGAAATTTTATTGTATTCACCTGTAATCATTGTGGCAATCAAATAGAGACGCGGAGAAAAAGAGTTGCCAAACATCCAGAAGAATATCGTACTGCTTGTTGCGGTGCCATGTTAACCGTTGTTGGAGAAACAGCATACAATGGAACAGAATGAAAAGATGTTTTATAAAGTGAGATGAAAATGGTACTAA
>DATGTM010000053.1:0-5986 GCA_035301845.1 Pseudogracilibacillus sp.
GATCCGCCGATGATAAAAACGATTTGGTTTTTGCCTGCGAAACTTAATTTCTGCATTTCTTCCGCCAGTTGTTCGGATGACCAGCTGGCACCCTTCACGTCTAGAGCGATGACATGGCTTCCTTCTTTGATACGTTGTAAAATGCGTTCGCCTTCTTTATCTTTCACGCGCTGTAATTCTTTTTCGCTTAATTGCTCCGGTGCTTGTTCATCGGCAAGTTCTGTCATAGTTAATTTACAATATGGCTGCAGTCGTTTTTCGAATTCGGCGATTCCTGCTTTTAAATATTTTTCCCGGATTTTTCCGACGCTGATTAGTTGGATATTCATGAATGGTTACTCCTTATGATTCGATTCTTTTACCGTCAATCATTATAGCAAAATCTTTATTCAATGCGAGTATTTATAGGCTGTTTATGTTTTTGTCACGAACTTGTCATGAGGGGAATTGTAAAATAATGAAAATTCCTCGAAACTCACCGGATAATATGGCAAAATAAAGATAATAAACTAGATTTTGAAATGAAAAAATTAGGTGTGAAAAGATTATGGTAAAAACAATGGCTGTTGAAAAAATAGTGGATGTTTTTTCGTTGGAAGTACTGACTTGTGAAGATGCGCTGGACCGTGAGGTAGTGAAGTCGACCTCGAGACGTCCGGGTTTGGAGTTCATGGGGTATTTGGATTATTTACCAATGGGTCACGTGCAAGTGCTCAGTGAAAACGAAATTCATTATTTAAATACACTCTCTTTAGAGAAATGCCAAAAACGTGTAAGTAATATTGTTTCGTATGATCCTCCGTGTATTATTGTGACTGACAATCAACAGGGACTGGAAAATTTGACTCGATACAGTAAGGAGAAGGGCATTCCACTCCTCCGTGCTGCGGAAACGAATTATGAATTTATCGGTAAGCTCGATGCTTTCTTAATTAATAAGCTTGCCCCAGAAACAGCTGTACATGGTGTTTGTGTGAATGTTTTTGGACTAGGTGTGCTCCTGCGGGGTGACTCCGGGGTCGGAAAAAGTGAAACAGCGCATTCTTTAGTGCGCCGGGGCCATCGCTTGGTTGCTGACGATATGGTAGTGTTAAAACGTCTCAGTTCGCATACCATCCTTGGAACGCATAACGAAACGAATCGTGAGTTTATTTCTTTGCGCAGCGTCGGCTTGCTGAATGTCGTTCGTATGTATGGACGTCAGTCGTTTCAAGAGGAATCACGTATCGCCTTAGATATTGAACTGACGAAATGGGAAGGGAAGTCGCTCTACAATGATTTAGATGTCGAAACGAAAATTCAATCCCATATGGGGGTAGAAATCCCTTCTCTGCAAATTCAGTTGAAACCAGGACGAGATGTCGTCGGGTTAATTGAAGCGGCGGTGAATAATTTTTATTTAAAACAACAAGGTTACAATGCAGCGGATGATTTTATGAAACGTGTCCAGAAAGAACAAGACAACCAGTAAGCGGAATCTCTTTTCTAAAGAACTATTTGTTTAGAAAAGAGATTTTTTACGTTTTAAGCGAAGCCGTTTGCTGTAACATGAAGCCGAACCCAAGCAAATGGATAACGTATTAAATGATTTCAAATCAGGCCCAAAATAAGCTATAATGGAGGAGTAACTAAAGAAGGAGATTTTATCATGAGCTATCAAGCATTGTACCGTGTTTGGCGACCACGGACATTTCAAGATTTGGTTGGACAATCTCATATTACACGGACATTGCAGAATGCACTGGCGACGGATAAATTTTCGCATGCTTATTTGTTTTCCGGGCCTAGAGGGACCGGGAAGACGAGTGCAGCGAAAATATTTGCACAAACATTGAATTGTGAACAGATGCCGACGAAAGAACCTTGTAATGAATGTGCAGCCTGCCGAGGTATATTGGATGGCTCTATTTCAGATGTGATTGAAATTGATGCGGCATCGAATACGAGCGTCGAGGATATTCGGGACATTCGGGAAAAGGTGAAGTATGCCTCAAGTGCCGTACCTTATAAAGTCTACATTATTGATGAGGTGCACATGATTTCGGTGAGTGCGTTTAATGCGCTCTTGAAAACATTAGAAGAGCCTCCGCCGCATGTAGTGTTTATTTTGGCGACGACAGAACCGCATAAAATCCCATTAACGATTATTTCGCGTTGTCAACGCTTTGATTTTAAATCGATTAATAATCAAGTGATCGTCAATCGATTAACTGAAATTATGCAGCAGGAAGAAGTTGAGGCGTCTCAGGAAGCTTTAGAAACGGTCGCTTTGCATGCAGAAGGCGGCATGCGGGATGCGCTTAGTATTCTTGATCAAACTATTTCGTATACAAATGACAAAGTAGAAATAGAAGATGTGCTAGCTGTTACAGGCGGTGTGTCTCAAGATGTATTAACGAATATAACAGATGCGCTGTTTCAAAAGGATACGAAGGAAGCACTGCGTTTATTGGATGATTTAGTGCAGAATGGAAAGGATCCAGGGCGCTTCGTATTTGATTATATTTATTTTCTGCGTGATGTGTTATTTTATAAAACAACGTCAGACCTTGCAGGATATATGGAGCGAGCGATTGTGACAGAAGCATTTCGTTCCTTAACAGAACAGATTAATTCGGACTGGGTGCAGACGACTTTACTGGAATTCACAGCTTGTGAGCAACAGATTAAGTGGACCAACAGCCCGAAAGTGTTTGTTGAAATAGCGATGATTACGATAACCAGTGAAGCAGAGGCTGAAAGTGTTCCGGAAATTACTACTGATCCTGGTGCACAAGCAGTTGCGCCTACCGTGGAACAGCCAGATACAGAAGGACTGGAAAAGCGGATTGCTCAGCTGGAAAAGCAACTTGAAACGCTGAGTAACGGGGAAGCTGCATCAAGTGCTCCTGCTCCGAAAAAACAGCCTGCCAGAACGACGAACAATCGTGGAAAAGGCAAGTCCTATAAGGTGCCGTTTGATCAGATTCGCAGTGTGTTAGATACAGCTGAGAAGAAAGAACGTGCCCAAGTGCAAGATAATTGGGAAGTCTTTTTAAGGGAGTTAAAACAAAAGAACGCTCCGGCTCATGCGACGATACAAGATAGTAAACCTGCTGCGGCATCAGCGGATACGATTGTAGCAGCTTTTAAATATGATATACATTGTTCATTATTTTTAGATCATCAGGAAATGGCAGAATCAATTTTAGCGAATGTATTAGGAAAACAAATGAAGATAATTCCAATTCCGGAAGCAGATTGGTATACTTTACGTAACGATTATTTGAAAAACAATGAACCTCAAGAAGGATCCGAAGAGGAAAGCCAGACAGATCCACTGGTTGATGAGGCGAAGAAACTCTTCGGGGAAGATACGGTTGAAGTGCAAGAATAAGTGATTCGCAACGAAGAGAGGTTATCCTATCCTAACTTAAGAAGGGTAACTAAGACAGTTTATTTAAAAAATATCGGGAGGTTTTTGAGAATGAAAGGCAATATGAATAATATGATGAAACAAATGCAGAAAATGCAGAAGAAAATGGCGAAAGCACAGGAAGAATTAGCAGAGATGGAGTTTGAAGCATCTGTCGGCGGTGGCATGGTCACAGTGAAAGCAAATGGCAGCAAGCAAATTACAGATGTTAACGTGAATGAAGAAGTGGTAGATCCGGATGATGTGGAAATGCTGCAAGATTTAATGTTAGAAGCCACAAACAGCGTGCTTAAACAAATAGATGAAAAAACAGAAGCAACGATGGGGCAATTTACGAAAGGAATGAATATGCCTGGCATGTTCTAATTAAAGAGTAAGGCCTGTCATAATTAGGGAGTTCGATAAAATGTATTATCCAGAGTCGATTTCTAAATTAATCGATAGCTTCACAAAATTGCCAGGTATCGGCCCTAAAACAGCGGTTCGTCTGGCGTTTTTTGTGATTGATATGAAAGATGATGATGTGGTCGATTTTGCTAAATCATTGATGAGTGTGAAGCGGGAGTTGTCTTATTGTTCGCACTGCGGCCATATTACAGATCAGGAAATGTGTTCTATTTGCCAAGATGGAACACGAGATGAATCGATTATTTGTGTTGTAGAAGATTCAAGAGACGTCATTGCAATGGAGAAGATGCGTGAATTCAACGGCAGATATCATGTCTTGCACGGCTGCATTTCTCCAATGGATGGAATTGGACCGGAAGACATCAATGTACCTTCTTTGATTCAACGTTTGAAAGAGAATGATGTGAAAGAAATCATTCTTGCTACGAATCCAAATGTAGAGGGAGAAGCGACTGCAATGTATATCTCCAGATTAGTGAAACCATCAGGCATTAAGTCTACGAGGATTGCTCATGGACTGCCGGTGGGGGGAGATTTAGAATATGCGGATGAAGTAACGCTTGCCAAGTCTTTGGAAGGGCGTAGAGAAGTATAACCCCTTTTTCGTATCATTTTTAATAAAGCTTCACTAATTTGTTAAAGGGAGACCAGTGATATGAATAGGAAAAAAAGAAAAAGAGAAGCAGATCAAGCGTTATTAGATGCCTTATTTAAAGTGGAAGCAGAATGGAAGAAAGTGTCACTTATGGCCGAAAGAAGTTATGAACCTTTCTTTGAAACAGAACAAATGAGAAAGAATTTGGAGGCGCAATACGGTTTTTTATTGCGCGAAGTGAAGCATCGAAAGTTAACGGTGCTACAATATTAATGATGAATGGTGTTATAGGAAGTAAATGTGTACAATGCCTTTATATGAATCCATTTAGTAAAACACGATGAAAAGGAAGGGCGACCAAACTTCCGGCTTCTCGTGTTTTTTCAGTACAGGAATAATCTTTCTGAGTAGCGTACCATTTTAGTTATAAATCCAAGTGAAAGCATGGTATAATAGACTTAAGAATCGATTGTGCGGCATGATGAGATATCCTTGTTTGCACAACGTAAAAGTAGGATCAGCGAATGATGATTTACAGCTAGTTGAAAAAAGCGCGGCAAAGGAGCGAAACGGTGTGCAAGGTGTGTTTATAACGGCAGAAGGCGGCGAAGGGGCTGGCAAGTCAACCGTGCTTCCATATATGCAAGAAAGATTGGAACAGGAAGGATACGAAGTGCTCCTAACGCGCGAACCAGGTGGAATTCGTATTTCTGAACAAATTAGACAGATTATTCTTCATGTCGATCATCAGGAAATGGATACAAGAACAGAAGCACTGCTTTATGCAGCGGCAAGAAGACAGCATCTGACAGAGAAAGTGATTCCTGCATTACAAGCGGGGAAAATTGTATTATGTGATCGTTTTGTCGACAGCAGTTTAGCTTATCAAGGGTATGCTAGAGGAATCGGTGTGGACGAAGTGTATGCGATTAACCAATTTGCTATTGAATCTTATATGCCTGATGTAACGCTGTTTTTTGATATAGATCCTAAAAAAGGTCTGGAGCGGATTGTAAGTAATAAAGAGCGCGAAAAAAATCGGCTCGACTTAGAAGAACTTTCTTTTCACGATAAAGTATACACATATTACCAGCATTTATTAGAACATAATCCAGAACGAATCAAGCGTATTGATGCAGAAGCATCGATCGACCAAGTGACAGAAGATGCCTTGGCGTGTGTGATGCGTTTATTACAAACAAGGAGGTATGGAAAATGAAGCTGATTATTGCCGTCGTACAGGATAAGGACTCGACAACACTTGTTAATGCGTTAAATGATAACAATTTCCAGACAACTAAGTTGGCGACTACAGGAGGTTTTCTAAAAGAAGGGAACACTACGTTGATGATAGGGTGTCAGGATGAACATGTAGAAGAATCATTGCGAATTATTGAGGATAATTGTTCCCAGCGTGAACAAATGGTTGCGCCAATTTCACCAATGGGCGGTAACGCAGATTCATATATTCCAAGACCTGTTAAAGTAGAAGTAGGCGGAGCAACAGTGTTTATTTTACCAATTGAATCCTTTTATCGATTTTAAAAAGGTGAAAGGAGTCATGGTGG
>DATGTM010000054.1:0-21609 GCA_035301845.1 Pseudogracilibacillus sp.
CATCCACGTCCATTTCTTGCGGTGCGTCTGGTCGTCTTTCGTAATCGCCGCAATAACGACTTCTAATAATGGGAATGCCGAAGTCAAAGCAGCAAATAAAAATAAAATTAAAAAGATCGTAAAAAAGAATATTCCAAAAGGCATTTGTCCAAAAGCTGCAGGTAAAGCAATAAATAATAATCCCGGGCCTACTTCAGGCTCAATGCCAATCGAGAAAACTGCAGGAAAAATAGCGAGTCCTGCTAACAATGCCACAACAACGTTCATAATAACCACAACAAAAGCCGAATTAACTAAATTTTCATCTTTTGAAACGTACGAACTGTATGTAACCTGGTTACTAAACCCAACACTTAACAGGAAAAAAGACTGCCCTAAAGCCATTAAGATGGATGTCGCATGTAAACTCGAAAAGTCAAAAGACAAAAAGTAGGATACACCTTCCATCGCGTTATCTAAGACTAATGAATGTGCCACGACAACCAGTAATAATATAAGTAGAGCAGGCATGAGAAATTTAGATGCTTTTTCAATCCCGTGCTTAATCCCTCGAGAAACAACTAGCACAGTAATTAATAGAAAAGCAATATGAGCAAAAAAAACAATTGCATAATTACCAGTCGTACTCTCAAACATACCGCCATAAGACTCTGTACTTAAGTCTCCCAGACCGCCAGTCAGCGCTTTTATAATATAAATAATAATCCATCCACCTACAACACTGTAAAAGGACAAGAGGATGATACTTCCGACAATCCCCCAGCGACCAATCAAATGCCAAGCTTTCTTCGGTGCATAATGATTATAGGCACGTACGGCATCTTTCTGAGAACCCCGGCCAATGATATATTCTGCAAGCAGTACAGGCAACCCTACTAAAAATGTAAAAATAAGAAACATAAAGAAGAATGCACCACCACCGGAATTGCCAGTCATATAAGGAAATTCCCATAAGGCACCTAACCCTATTGCAGAACCTGCCGATGCAAAAATAAACCCGAGTTTTGATGTAAAACTATCTTTTTGTTGAGACAAACGATTTCCCTCCATTCTTGTATGTATATCAGATAAAATGAATGCGATAAAATATAATATTTCAATCTTAGTTCAATTTTACTGTATTATCCGCTGTTTATCCAGACGGTATAACAGTATTTTTTAAAATAGCAAGCTCATAATAGATGTATGTATAGTATACAGGATGAAGAGAGAAAAGTCCTGCTCCTTTTAAAAAGAATAACTAGTAAACAAAGATCTAAAAGCCTAAAAAATCCAGAGCGCCATTGTTTGCACACTCTGGATGGTAGCTTCGTTTATACTCATTTGTTTACCAATTGGCAATCGCCGCCAAGTACTGTCCTCTTTTTATGCATTACCCTCAGGATTTCAATTCTAAATATTTATTAGTGAGCTCTCTTACTTCTTCAAGTAAGTTCACATCTTCATTTAAATCAACGCCATAAGAGGGGATCATTTTTTTAATGTTTGGCTCCCATTGTTTAAATTGAGTAGGGAAATTTGTTTTTAGTACTTCTAAAGCAACAGTAACAGAAGTAGAAGCGCCAGGAGATTCGCCAAGTAATGCTGACAACGTATGATCATCTGAGTTAATTACTTCGGTTCCAAAATGAATAACCCCTCGATTGAACTTACTCACATCTTTAATGACTTGCACGCGTTTTCCAGCAACAACAACATCCCAGTCCTCCATTTCGGCACTTGGAACAAATCTTCTTAATTCTTCCACTTTATCTTTTTTAGACATTAAAATTTGTTCAATGGAATATTTAATTAAAGGAATATTTTTAGCTCCTGCAGCTAATAATGTCCCTATATTATTTACTTTAATATGTTTAAAAAAGTCCATATTCGAGCCTTTTTTCAAAAATTTCGGACCAATCGCTGCAAACGGGCCAAACAACAAGACCTCTTTTCCATCGACATACCGTTTATCTAAATGCGGTACTGTCATTGGTGGCGTCCCTTCCGGCTCTTTACCATACGCTTTCGCATGGTGCTGTTTCACAATTTCAGGGTCATCACAGTATAAAAACTCCCCAGATATCGGAAAGCCGCCAAGATGCTTGCTTTGTTTTATTTTTGTTTTTTGTAACAGCGGAATGGAATGCCCGCCCGCACCAATGAACAAGAAGTCTGCGCTGTGATTTTCCAGTGTGTTTGCTGCATCATTTCTGACATGTACTTCCCACTGCTCATCCTTATTTTGTTCGGTTGCTGTCACTTCACTGTTGTATTGAATCGTTGTGTTTGGGTCTTTTTCCAGAAATGCCAGCATTTTTTTGGCTAATGCGCCAAAGTTAACATCCGTGCCTCCATCCATTTTGGTGGCGGCCACCTCTTTTTCCTCTCTATCTTTCATAAGAATAGAAGACCATTCTTTAATCGTCTCTCCGTCTTCAGTATATTCCATTTTTTCAAAAGCTGGTAAATCTCTTAAAGCATGATATCGCTTCGATAAAAATGCTTTATTTTTTTCGCCATGAACGAAACTCATATGTGGCAATGGATTAATAAATTCACTTGGTTGTGAAATATTATTTTCTTTCACTAATTCAGACCAAAATTGTTTGGATACTTGAAAATCATTATAAATCTCCACCGCTTTCTCCACATTGATCGTGCCGTCTGCTTGTTCCGGTGTATAATTCAGTTCACAAAGCGCTTCGTGTCCAGTACCCGCATTATTCCATACATTAGAACTCTCCTCGCTTGCATCTCCTCTTCTTTCAAAGATAGTTATTTCCCACTCTGGTTCTACCTTTCGAATTAATGTAGCAAGGGTTGCACTCACAATTCCTGCGCCTATAAGAACAACTTTTTTATTCGTCATATCTACTTCACTCCTAATTCTTTGATATATTGATTCAAACTCAAATAAAATTTTCTTCCCATTATTAATCATCATATATTGTCTAACTACACCATATTTACAATAATATCTTGGCTGTCTTCATTGCAGCTTTTCACATTGACTTGCTCATTTTTTCAAACCTTTATTCCCTGGCAGACGCGTCCCTTCCTATTTTAGACTCATCGATTGTTTCTAGCAATGCATTATTCACTCGCTCTAAATGTTTATGCATGGCCGTTTGTGCTTCGATTGCATCGCGAGCTTTAATTGCCTGAAAAACAGCTTTATGCTCCAAAATGATTTTCTTCGTATGGCCTTCTGCATACAACAATACTTTTCTTGTTTCCTGGATGGTGTCTTCTATTATTTCCGACCAATTGGCCATTAACTGAATTAATAACTTATTATGAGTCGCATTAGCAATGGCTCGGTGAAATTCCAAGTCTGCGTTTGCTGCCTTTTTTTCATTTCCTTCTGCATTTTCCATCTTGCTAAGTGCTTGTTCGATCGCTGCTAAATCTCCTGGCTCATGTTGTTTAGCAGCTGTCCCTGCCATTCCGGATTCTAAAATTTTTCTCATTTCATATAACTCTTTCGTATCTTCCATTCTCATTAAAAAGGTTGTTCTTACAGGTAAAACAAATTGCGAGAGGTCAAGAGATTTAACGAAAGTACCTTTACCTTGTTTTGTTTCCACTACACCCATAGAGCGAAGACCGCTTATAGCCTCTCGAATTGCAGATAGTCCGACACCGAAATTCTCTGCTAATTGTTCCACAGAATCTAACTTATCGCCAGGTTGCAGATTTTGTATTTTAATCATTTCAATAAGCGATTCTGCTACTTCTTCGTATACTTTTTTTGGTTGTATTTTTTTTTGAGTCATACTATTCATCTCCATTCATTTAAATCCATTTTACTGTATATGAATAAAAAAGAATATCCCTGCATTACCTACTTCTTAAAAATCCAGTTTAAGAAACGAGGAAAAAGAGTACAATAAATCCAGCAATCCCAATTAATAATCCATAAATGATAGCAGGAAGTAAGGTCTTTCGTATAATATCTCCTTCTTTACCAGATAAACCTACCGCCCCACTTGCAGCCACCACATTATGAACGCAGAACATATTTCCAGCGCCTGCGCCGATTAGTTGAGCGGCTAATACAGTATTAACCGGATAGCCCGTACTATTTGCTACATCGATTTGAATCGGCGAGAACGTCAATGTCGAAACAGTCGCACTCCCCGAAATGAAAGATCCTAACTCTCCTAAAAACGGTGCGACAAATATCCATATCGGTCCCATGGAACTAGCCATTGCTTGAGCGATATAATTTGGCATACTTGTTAAATCATTTAAATTCATTCCCGAATTAACAAATACCTGGACCATTATTAACGTGGAAATTAATGCAATGGCTGTCATTTTCATAGAAGTTAAAGATTCTGTTGTTGCTTTCGTAACATTTGCAAACGACTTTCTTTGTACAAGCACCGCTACTAAAGCAGCAATAGCTAATATAGTACCGGGAGAATACAACAGCTCCCAATCGGAATCTATTTCAGCAACTCCTAAAATATCCGTCCAAGTCAAATCAATAAACGATTGAGTGAAATTTTCCAACCAACCTACTGTTCGCGTCAACAAAAGCAGGATAACAACCGCAACATAAGGAGCCCACGCGGATAGAATACTCATCGATTTTTCATTCGGTTGCGTTTCAAAATCTTCACGCAGTGCTTCTTTCCAGGTATCTTTTGGCATCAACCAGCCTTTTTTTGCAGTCCAAGTTGCGATAATTAACCCAGTTAAAGACGCTAAAATTGAGACAAATTCATGACCAAATAAATAAGCGTATATAAATGCAGAAACCGTATACGTAATCCCTATAAATAAAGTCCAAGGAAGCATCGGAAGTGACTCCTTGAACCCTTTCCCAAAAAACGTCGTTAAAACTGCGACCACCATAAATGGAATAAACGTACCTGCCATAAGGTCCATCGATGTAATAGCTACCGCAACCTCATGAAAAAAAGACTGTCCTGCTTCAGGGCTGTTACTCAAGCCTACTGTAAGCGGGGTCCCTACTGCACCGAAAGCAACAGAAGTACTGTCTGCAATAAGCGCAAGTGTCGCTGCAACTAACGGACTGAAACCAAGAGCAAATAGCAAGGGCCCTGTAACCATTGCTGGAGCTCCGAACCCTGCTGCCCCTTCTATCAAAGCGCCAAATAAAAAGGCGACAATAATCGCTTGCACCCGCATATCTTCTGAAATACTGCGAAAACCTTGATTAATTCGCACAACCGCCCCTGTTCTTTGTAATGTATTCAGCAGTAATAAAGCGCCAAATAAAATCCACAAAATAGTGAGTGCTTTATGTATCCCTTGCAATATAGAAGAGGAAATAATAATACCTTCCATTCCCCACACTGTAATCGCTAACAAAATAACAATAACTGCACTAATTGTCATCCCCTTTGCAGCGGACATTCTAAGAAGCACTAAAAGGAAAAAAGGAACAATGATTGCACTTAATGCAATGAGCAAATACACCCGCAACACCTCCTATAAAAAATAATCAGCATATCATAAGGTCATCTGATGACCTTATGAGTAGTTTAACCGATTGCAAATATAATTGCAATAAAATCTGAAAATTTAAAAACCTAAAAGTTAGCTGAAATCAACTAACCTTTAGGCTCGAATTCCTTTCAATTATTCTCTTTTACGTTCACATTAGCAAACGATTTATTTAAATTAATCCAAAGAAAAACGTAATAATTAAAAGAACAATACTGACGCCCCATAACCAAAAGAATGAATATTTAATATGGCGACCCATTTCTAAGTTTGCTAAACCAAGTGCTAACCATAACGCAGGAGAAAAAGGACTAACAAAGGTTCCTACAATATTTCCTACAATCATGCTATACGCAGTTGCTAGAGACGATATACCAAATGAATCACCAATTTGTTCAGCTACAGGGAGTAATGCAAAATAATAAGCATCTGTACTGAGCAGTAAATCGAACGGTAAGCCAAAAAAACCAATGATCAAATGAACATACGATGTAACCGATCCTGGAATTATTTTAACAGCGTCCGTAGCAATCGAATCTAACATGCCTGTTCCTGTTAAGATACCTAAAAACACACCTGCTCCTAAAATAATCGTGCCCATTGTCAGAGCTCCTGGAGCATGTTCATGAATACTTTGCCCTTGTTCTTTAGAAGTTTGATAGTTCAACGGTAAAGCGATACTTACCCCAATCATGAATACAAAGCCCGCTGGAATAACTCCCCAAACCAATACACCTATGACAGCAATGGTTAACACAAGATTAAACCAGATGAGGGATCCTGCTTCTTTCTGTTCTGTTTCTTCGATTGCTGCTAAAGCATCTTCTTCCTCCATTAATTTACCATACTTTTTTTCAATGCGGCGCTTTTCCATATAACCTAACAAAATTGCCAAACCAAGCATCAGTAGCATACCGATAATTTGAATCGGAATAAGCGGTCGCCACAACTCGGTTACATCCATATCTAATACAGATGCCGCTCTGCCCAGGGGACCTGCCCAAGGGAGCATATTCATAACACTTGCACTACCACCAATCAGTAGCAATAACAAGTAAGGGTTCATTTTCATGCGTTGATAAAGCGGTAATAAAGCCGGAATAGTGATTAAAAATGTCGATGCTCCGGAACCATCCAGTTGCGCAACAGCAGCAATAAGAACGGTTACAATACTAATTACAATAATATTTCCATGTGTAATGCGAATCATGCGTTGAATTAACGGATCGAACAAACCAGCACTTTGCATAATACCAAAGTATAATATAGCAAAAATAAACATAATGGCCACATCAATAACCTGGTCGATACCATCATCAAAAAACTCTGCTAAATCATATATAGAAAAACCGGCAACAAAAGCAGCAACCACCGGGATTACAACCAATGGGATAACTGGGATTACCTTTCCTCTTAGTAACATTGCTACAATGATTAGAATGGTAATTAAACCAATAATACTTAACATAAGACCCCTCCAATTAAAGCGTTTTCATTAATTGATTTCACTATACCATGCTTATTTATCATTGGAAAGGTTGTCTTCATAATCAGTATTTAGGAAATTAAATTAATTTTGTTCATTTTGTTCATTGAAAAAATAAATCCGTTGTGGTCTGCCTACTTGTCCATAGTGTAAAGCTGCTTGTATCTCTTTATTACCCACCATATATTCCAAATATCTTCTGGCAGTGGAGCGACTAATACCAATTATTTCACTTAAAGATTGGGCTGTTATATTTTGATCTGTATGTTGTTGTACATAGGTCTTTATTTCTTCCAACGTAAGCTTGTCAATTCCTTTAGGCAAAGGAGAATTTATTGTAGAAGTTGCTGAAGCCTCAGACTGCTCTCCCCATAGAAGCTTGTCTACATGCCCCTGTGTAAGTGTTTTCTCTTCTGCATTCGCCCACAAAGCAAGACGCGTCATAGCAGCTTGTAATCTGGATTGTTGAATTGGTTTAATCAAATAGTCAAACACCCCGTAAAGTATTGCCCTACGAACCGTCTCGATGTCATCAGCAGCAGAAACGACAATCACAGCGACCATTGGATATTTCATACGCATTGTTTCGAGCAACGAAAATCCAACCACATCTGGTATATACATATCCAATAAGATGGCATCCGGCAATTGTTGATTGTTCTCTAGAGCATCTATTAACGACTGAGCTGTCAAATAACTTCCTGTTACGGTAAACTGATCATTTTGTTCAATCATTTCTTTATGGATAGCAGCAATACGAAAGTCATCTTCAATTATCACCACATTCAATTTATTCTTCATGCAAGTGATCCTCCTTTGGAATAATTACTAGAAACCGTGCTCCACCTAACTCGCTTGGTTCAATAAAGATATGTCCTTGAAGTAAATGAACTGCTTTTTGAACAATGGACAAACCCTTTCCATTATCTGTGCTTTCCTTTGTTGTATACCCCGCTTGAAAAATAGTTTCTTCTTGTCCAGGAGGGATACCAGGTCCGTTGTCATCTACTTCGATAATAATATCTTGTCCCATATCCGTCATAAATAAATGTACTTCAGGCGATTGTGTAACTGCTTGAAAAGCGTTATCTAATAAATTACCAACAATCTTTAAAAGAACATCTTGATAGAGGGATGAGACCGTTTTTTCCAATTGACTCTCTTCTTGCATGAAAAATCGAATCCCTTTCTCCTCTGCCTGGTGTTGCTTAGCGATAAGTAATGCTTGTATTGCAGGATCCTTAATTTCTTCTCGATTACTTTCAGACATTTGCGTTTGTTGATTGAAATTTTCTTGAATCAAAGATAATGCTTCCTCCACATGATTCAGTTGCAATAACCCTGATATCGTATGTAATTTGTTGGTAAATTCATGCGTTTGTGCTCGCAGCCCATCTGCATATTGCTGAATATTCGTTAATTCTTTTGTAACGTTTTCTAACTCCGTTTTTCTTCTAAAAATAGCTACAGCGCCAAATCGTTCTTCTTTTTTTATCAAATTGTATATATTCATCAAAACGATATCTTGTTCTAAGATTACTTCTCTATCTTGGTTGGGTCCTCTATCACTTGCTTTGTCTAGTAACGAAACAGAAGTAAAGTGAGACAAAGATTGTCCAATCAATTCTTTAGCTGTTTTATTCTCGACATTTAATAATTCTCGGGCTGCTTCATTAATGGAAGTGATAATATTACTCGTATCTACAGCTACAATACCTTCTTTAGCTGATTCTAAAATAGCTTCTTTTTGCATTAAAGAAACAGCTATCTCTTGTGGCTCCATTTGAAAGAGGAGACGTTTTAAATGCTTCCCAATGAACACAGCTCCTCCCATACCAATCAGTAAAAAAAGAAAAAATAACAAGATAATTGGTTGGTTCTTATTCCATATAACAGAATTCACATCGGATAACAAATAACCAACGGACACAACTCCAACTACTTCCCCGTTCTGAATAACTGGAGATTTTCCACGAATTGCCGGACCTAAAGAACCTTCTTTTTCAGAAATATATGATTCACCCTTTTCTAAAGCCCGTTCATTATCGTCCCCTACCATCTTTTTACCAAGCCGGTCTTCGATTGGATGAGCATACCGTATTTCTTCCGTGTTCCCAATGACTATATACTCTGCATCAATTTCTTCTTGGATCGAGTTCGCTAAAGGTTGAAGCACCCGTGACGGGTCACTTTCCTCAAAGCCTTTAATTGTATCAGGAGAGTGGGCAATGGTTTCTGATACAGCCAACGCTTTTTCCCCTATTTCTGCTTTTATTGATTGTTGCATGGTATAAAAGATATATATAGTCAACACTAGGAAAATAGAGAATATTAATAATGTCATTAACAGCATTACTTTTGTTTGAAATGGTATTCGATCGTAAGCAGTTTTAATTGGTTGCATAGATTCTTCTCCTTTAATCTAGTATAAGCTTTTCACACGTCCTGAGCGAACAAGATGGTAATCTTTCGTGCATTTTACATTTTTTTATGTATAATAGAAAGTAATTGAATAGGTTATCCAGAGTGAACGAGAGAAATGGCTCGACGACTTCACAGCAACCTGCTTATCCAAAAGCAAGGTGCTTCCTCCAGCAAAGTAATGCTTTGATTAGATAACAAACGATATCGCTCTTTGTTGTCTTTTTCTGACAATAAAGAGCTTTTTTATGAACAAAGAAGGGAGTTCCCGAGAAAAGTCATTTTTTAAAACGGAAAAAACGACGTTATCTGATTCTTTCTATTCAATAATAACTTGGAAAGGAAGATATACATGAACGCGAGCGGCTTAATTAGAGGTTACCTGGCTAAAAACGTTGAAACCGAGGATTTTCTAACACATGTGACGACCACTATACAACGGCAACTACAAGAATGGGATGAACATTATAAGGTGAAAGTGGAGACGTGTCCTGGTCATTCGTTTCTCATAACAATTCACGTAAACACCCCGATTTATAAAGTCGTCCTGAGTCAAGAAGAAGTCCAGATGAATCAAGAAAAAGGTCCATACGCTCTTGATCGTTTGATTTGGCGAGAGCTACAAGTGCAGGGAATGGTTATTTTATATAGTCCAGGTAATTATTTAGCACATGTGTTATAAAATTCGCTCATTTCGACAAGTAAAAATGCACTCTACAAAAGAAGTAGAGTGCATTTTTTCTATTTATTCAAGTATATACATTATCTTTGAGACATCCTGTTTTCATGATACATTTCATGCTAAGAGATTGTATACTATCAGTTATCTTGCTCACTCTTTTGCTTTTAGCTAGACAAATAAACTAAGAAGTAGAATGAAAATCAATCCAACTACTGAAATAACGGTTTCTAATAATGTCCAAGTAGCAAATGTCTCCTTCATATTCAGGCCAAAGAACTCTTTAAACATCCAAAACCCAGCATCATTCACGTGAGAGGCAATTAAACTTCCCGCTCCCGTAGCAAGCACCATTAAAGCTAAATCGACATCTGATCCTTGCATGAGCGGAATGACCAAACCTGCCGTTGTTAGTGCAGCAACTGTAGCGGAGCCTAAAGCAATTCTTAATATCGCAGCAATCAACCATGCTAATAATAATGGAGAAATACTGCTGTCTGTGAAGATACTTGCCACAGAATCACCAACACCACCATCAATTAATACCTGCTTAAAAACACCGCCACCACCAATGATTAAAAGCATCATACCAATTGATTTAATAGATTCCTCGGCAGACCCCATGACTTGTTTCACCGGAATATTTCGGGCAATCCCCATCGTATAAACCGCAATTAAAACAGAGATTAATAAAGCCGTTGTAGGATCTCCAATTAATTGAATAATATCTAAAAATAAATTGTCAGATACTCCCCACACATCTTGTAATAATTCAGCGATTGTAGAAATAGCCATTAAAATAACAGGGAATAAAGAAGTTATTACACTAATTCCAAATCCGGGTGTTTCTTCTTTTTTAAAGTCTTTTACTTCACCAATCGCCTGAATGTCTCCGCCTTTTGTAAAAGCTGCTGGAGCCATTTTTCTGGAAGCATACGTAAATAGTGGGCCAGCAATTACCACCGTTGGTATCGATATAATAAAGCCATATACTAGTACCATCCCAATGTTTGCTTCATATTGCTGGGCAATGACAGTTGGTCCAGGGTGAGGAGGCAAGAATCCATGCGTTACGGATAATGCTGCCGCCATCGGAATCCCCAAGTATAAAATAGAAACTCTCAATTGTTTTGCTATTTGAAACACAATCGGGATTAACAACACAAGACCTACTTCGAAAAACAAAGCTATTCCTATAATAAACGACGCAATTACTACTGCCCATTGGATATGTTTTTCACCAAACTTGTCAATTAAAGTCATAGCAATGCGCTGAGCACCACCGGCATCAGATACCAATCTCCCTAAGATGGCACCAAATCCAAAAATTAACGCAATACTGCCAAGCGTATCTCCCATACCGGCCTCAATGGATTCAACAATCTCTTCTATTGGCATCCTTAAAGCAATAGCCACTAAAAAAGAGACGACAATGAGCGAGATAAACGTATTTAAGTTTAACTTCATAATTAAAATTAATAAAGCAACAACCCCTAAAGCAACGATAAGAAGAGGTGTTAAATCGGTTAGTAAGGACAATGTTCTCATACTCCTTTATATATGTGTAGACTTTTTATTTCTGAAACTTAGAGAGCTTATCATATTCAGTTTCTAAAGCTCTGGAACTGTTGATAAAAATCGATATCAATTCACGATATGTTCTTACTTGATCTGCTTCCGGGGTATGTTGATAAGTAGTACCTACCATGTCATGAACTACTTCAAAATTTGCGATTTTACCCTCTGCATATAAACCTAATAAACAAGCTCCTAAACAAGAAGACTCGTAGCTTTTTGGTATGGTTACCTCTGCTTCAAATATATCTGACATCATCTGTCTCCAAAGCGGGGACTGGGAGAACCCTCCCGTTGCTTTAATAGAAGAAACAGGTGTGTCCATCACCTCAATCAAGGCAATAAGCACAGAATAGAGATTGAACATAACCCCTTCTAGAACTGCTCGTATCATATGTTCCTTCTTATGGTTTAATGTAAGACCTATAAACGAACCTCGCATATTAGGATTCCAAAATGGAGCACGCTCCCCTGCTAGGTAAGGAAGGAATAACAGACCATTTGACCCTGCTTCTACTTGTTCGGCGATATCTGTTAACATATCGTACGGATTTTTACCTAATCTTTTTGCAGCTTCCACTTCATTGGCAGCAAGTTCATCGCGTAACCAGCGTAAGACGATACCGCCGTTATTTACAGGACCTCCTAAAATCCAATGATCTTCTGTCAATGCGTAACAAAAAACCCGTCCTTTTTCATCTGTTTTAGGTTGAGACGTCATGGTACGAATCGCCCCACTTGTTCCAATGGTGACCGCGACATCTCCTTCATTTATCGCGCCCACACCAATATTAGACAATACGCCGTCACTGGCGCCGATGACAAATTTGGTTTCCGAAGAGATTCCCATTCGTTTTGCTTCAGCTGCTTTACAGCCAGTTATTATTTTCTTTGTAGAAACAAGCGAAGATAATTTATCCTCTGTTATCCCGGCCGCTTGCAATGCTTCTTGATCCCAAGTCAACGACTCTAAGTTCATCAGACCTGTCGCAGATGCAATGGAATAATCAACAATATATTGCTGAAACAGTTTGTAAAACACATACTCTTTTATACCGATATATTTTTTCGTCTTTTCAGCTATACTTGGATAGTCATTCTCCAACCAGATTATTTTACTTAACGGAGACATGGAATGAATAGGTGTTCCTGTTTTAGAATAAATATGATGTCCATGACCACCGTATTGTAATTTTTCCGTCCAGGCATGACTTCTATTGTCTGCCCACGTAATACAAGCTGTTAAGGGCTCATTATCTTCTCCTACTGCAATCACACTATGCATAGCTGAACTAAAAGAAATAAACGATACATCCTTCGAATCTATGTTAGATGAATGCATGACTTCTGCTATAGAATCAAGCACAGCTTCAAATATTTCTTCCGGGTCCTGTTCCGCGATAGAGACATTTGGAGTAAACAATTCATATCCATAATTTGCTTGCTGTATAATTTCACCGGTTTCTCGAAACAGAACTGCCTTTGTACTCGTTGTTCCGATATCTACGCCTATCATAAATTTATTTTTATCCAATATAATCTCTCGCTTTCTTCAACATGTCAGAGCTCGTCCATAAACTTTCTACTTTATTTTGAACATCATTAAAATTTTTATCAAAAGCAGCTTCTACTAAATCTGTTTTCTTCTCGGTTAACGCCTGGATAATAAGTTGATGATTTTGAATCACTCTGGAGAAATCATCATAATTTGTTATGCCTCTATAACGCATGGATAAGATTACTAAGCACTCCATGACTGGTTTTAATTGATCCCAGACCATTGCTATTTGCTGATGATGAATAGAATAGATAATCGTTTCATGGAATTTTAAATCCTGCTTTGAAAACTCATCAATATCTTGATATCTAATGCTCACTTTCATCATTTCGACTATTTTGTTCAACTCTATTAACAGCTCTTTATTTTCTAATTCTAATAATCTGTTTACAACAAATGATTCAATTAATAGACGTATATCATATATTTCTTCAATATCCGCTTCCGAAATCCCCATAACTACGACGCCCATTCTCTCCAGTCGAAGTAACTTTTCTTTTTCCAGCACACGCAATGCTTCTCTTACAGGCGACCGACTAATCTGATATTCATTTGCTATCTGATTTTCGGATAAAACTGTATCTTTTAAAATATCTTGTGAGATAATCCGTATTCTTAACTCCATTTCTAATTGTTTACCGATTGAAGACTTAGAGACAGCTTCACTATTAGGATAATATTTAGTAATCGACAATCCATATTCCTCCTAAAACTTCAACTTGTATACAAGTATTCTAGTATATTTAATGAATTCTGTAAACGGATTCAATTTAAAGTGATTTTTCTTACATTTCACCCATTACTTAAAACGGCTAAACCATTAAAAAAACACATCCTATCAGCAACATTTACTGATAAGATGTGTATTACACTGTTTCATAAACTTTTTATGCCCACCACATATCTGTAGCAGGTTCACTTATATTAACTGCTTTTAAATTCTTCACTGCTTGGCTAAACCCTTCATCAATAGACATAATCGGATCTTCATGTTCAATACTAATCACATAATCATATCCATTAATCCGAAGTGCACTAATAATGTCTGACCATACCTTTGTACTGTGACCATAACCAACAGATCTAAATGTCCATGCACGGCTGGAAACATTGGAGTATGGCTGCATATCTGTCAATCCATACATATTCACATTTTCCTGATCAATAAATGTATCTTTTGCATGAAAATGGTGGATAGCATTTTTTTGGCCTAAAATTTTTACTGCTGCTACCGGGTCAATACCTTGCCACCATAAGTGACTCGGGTCCAGGTTCGCTCCAATGGAATCATTTGTTTCTTCCCGCAGCCGAAGCATTGTATAAGGTGTATGTACTAAAAACCCGGCATGTGGTTCGATTCCAATTTTCACCCCATAATCTGCTGCGAGCTTTCCTTGCTCTTTCCAATAAGGTATCAGCTTTTGTTCCCATTGCCAATGTAAAATGTCTGTGTACGCATCTGGCCATGGCGTAACTGGCCAATTAGGGTGCTTCGCGTTTTCATCAGAACCAGCTGTACCGGAAAATGTATTTACGACTGGGACCCCCATCAATGAAGCAAGTTTTACCGTCTTCACAAATGTCTCATGTGTCTCTTGTGCTTCTTTAGGATTGGGCGCAATATGATTGTTGTGGCAACTGAAAGCACTGATTGTTAGACCTCTTTCATGTACTTTCTCTAAATAAGCTTTCCGTTTATCTTCACTAGCTAATAACTCATCCAACGGACAAAACTCATTTCCCGGATTCCCACCTGTACCAATTTCAACACTGTCTAATCCAGCATCTTTAACATAATCCAGCATTTCCTCAAATTGTTTCCCGGAAAATAATACTGTAAATACACCTAATTTCATCACTAAACACTCCTTCGCCTTTATTTATTCACTTTCGTTTAGCCGAACACTACGTGCTTGTTCATTACTTTGATAAATCGCTTCGATAATCTGATTTACTTGCAAAGCTTCTTCCGGTTCAACAAGCAGCGACTCTCTTCCTAAACAACTATTTACAAAATTCCTTATTTGCCTATTTCCAGCTTCTGTTTCATTATGATACTGATCCGCTTCACCTTCACTTAATTGATACATATTATCCTGAGGACGATAGATTTCAAAGGGGTATACATTCAAGCCGCCTTCCGCCCCTGAAACACTTAAGTGCATCTGATCTTCTTTTATATTAGCTGCCCATGAACATTCAAACTGCAAAGAAGAACCATCTTTAAAGGTAATATAACTCGATACATGATCATCTACATTAAATGTTTGGTAATCAAAAGCTCCCCATTCATTGACTTGATTTGGTGTTGTGCTTAAACGGTTATAAGCTCTTCCCATGACTTCGACAGGCTCAGGATAATGTAGTAACCAAAAAGCTAAATCAATGAAATGGCATCCGTAATCAATTAAGCTCCCCCCGCCTTGCAACTCTTTATTCGTAAACACACCCCAGCCAGGAACTTTACGTCTGCGCATTGCTTGGATTCTTGTTACAAGTGGATCGCCTATTTGCTGTGCTTGCATCGCTTCTTTTGCCATCCGCGCCGCATCTGTATGCCGGTAATGATAGCCAATGGAAAGCAATTTGTCTGCGTTTTTTGCAGCATTTGCCATTCTCCGGCATTCAGCTGTTGTCATCGCCATTGGTTTTTCACATAAAACATGAGCGCCTGCTTTTAATGCAGCTATTGTAATAGCTGCGTGGAATTTATTTGGTGTACAAATGACTACAGCATCAATTGCCATTGTTGAAAGCATCTCTTCATACTCTTTAAAAAAATGGGGTATCTCAAATCTCGCAGCTGCTTCTTTCGCTTTTGCTTCATTTACATCGCAAACAGCTGTAATAACTACTTTTTTTCTTAAAGCAATTAATGCCGGAATATGCCTTTCTTGCGCAATTCCACCTGCACCTATGATGCCAACTCTTAATTCTTCCATTATTTCATCATCTCTTTATAGTAGTAATTTGTTTCGATTCATTCGACTTCATGGCGGCTAAAATAAGTTCGAGCGATTTTTTACCTTCTTCCCCGTCAATCAATGGTTGTTTATCGTGTAGCACACATTCAACAAAATGATCAACAACATGAGAACTTGTTTGCCCGCCACTTTCATTGGATTGAATTTGCCCTAATTCATAATTTATTTTTTCACCATTTGCCTGCTCCAGTATCAACCCATATTTCGGATCAGCTTCCAAACGAATAACCCCTTTTTCCCCGTAGATAATGGTTGAGTTATCCTCTTCTGTATTATAAGACCAGCTAGCTGTTAACGTGCCGATCACTCCAGATTCGGAGCGTAAAATAAACACAGCATTATCATCCACATTACTATTCTCTTTTGCACTGGACTCAATAAAAGCAGACACCTCTTGGAATTCTTCCCCTAAAAGATACCGAATCAAGTCTGCTTTATGAACTCCTAAATCTCCCATCGCACCAATAAAAGCTTCTTCCTTATTGAAAAACCAGCTATCCTTTCCATCAATACTCCAAGACTCAGGGCCGCCATGCCCAAAAGTCGTACGGAAACTGTAAATTTTGCCGATAGCTTTTTCTTGAATCAATTGCTGAGCTTTAGTATGCGAAGCAACAAATCGTTGATTATGAGCAATCATTAATTTTTTGTTATTTATTTTAGCAGCTTCAATCATCTTTTCCGCTTCTGCACTAGAAGTAGCCATTGGTTTCTCACACAACACATGTTTACCAGCAGAAAGAGCTGCAATAGAGACTGGTGCATGTAGATAATTAGGTAAACAAACACTAATCACATCAATATCGTTCTCATCTAGTACGTTTTCATAATTACTGTACGCTTTTGCTCCGTACAGATCAGCCATCTCTTCAGCTCTTTCAAAAACAATGTCGCAAACTGCTGTAATCTCCACTTCTTCATTTGCCTGATATTCTAATAAATGTCGGTTACGAGCGATACTTCCACACCCGATAACGCCTACTTTTAATGTAGTCAATATTCCACCCCTTTTTTCAAAATCAATTTAGTTTTTCAACACTTCTTATTCCTTAACAGATCCGCTTGTGAGTCCTGATACAATTCTTCTTTGGAAAATAAGTACTAAAATCACAATTGGAATAGTTACAATAACTGTTGCGGCCGATATATCTCCCCACGGAACAGAGAACTCACTAGTATACATAGAAATTCCGACCGGGACTGTTCGCCACTTATCCTCACTATTAATCGTTAAAGCAAATAAATACTCGTTCCAAGCTGCAATAAAGGCAAGAATACCTGTCGTAAACACTCCAGGTGCAGCTAACGGAAAGATTATTTTACGAAATGTTTGAAATGGACTTGCCCCATCCAGCTTTGCAGATTCTTCCAATTCAGAAGGTATTTTCTGAAAAAATGTAGAAAGCACCCATATAGATAGCGGTAAACTAATCGTAATATAAGGAATGACAAGCCCTAAGAAACTATTTCTTAAATTAAGGCCTGAAATGATATCAAACATTGGAGAAATGATAGCTACTTGTGGAAACATAGAAGCAGCTAGAACAATCCCCAATATCCATCCTTTCCCTTTAATCGGCAGCCTCGTTAACGCATAAGCTGCAAAAGAAGCGAAACCTACCGACAACAAGGTTGTTACTGTTGAGATTACAAAACTGTTTATCATATAACGTGCCAAGGGACGATGCGTGAATGCTGCTATATAAGACTCGAATGTAGGGTTTTTCGTAAACCAGTTAAAGGAAGAGAATATTTCACCAACTGGTTTAATCGATGTTAAAAATACCCAAATGAAAGGGAACATGACTAGAAATACAAAAACAATCAAAAACAGATAAAACCCTATGCCTGCCTTTTTATTCATCTGTATGCTCCTTTCTTATTTTGTGCGATCCCCAAAAAGATCTGAACCGATTAGTTTTACATAAATGAAACTAATCAAAGCAACACATAAAAATACGATGACAGAGAGAGTAGATCCTTCTCCAAAATTTTGTTGTGCGAACAATATTTTATAAGCATAAACAGATATTGATTCAGTTGAATTTGCCGGACCGCCACCTGTTAACACATAAATAAGATCAAATACTCTAAATGCATCAAGTGTTCTAAACAGCAAAGCTACTAAAATAGATGACTTTAACAAAGGCAATGTAATCTTAAAAAACTGCTGCCATTTATTCGATCCATCTACACTGGATGCTTCATACAAAGATTGCGGGATAGTCTGTAAGCCCGCTAGCAATAACAGAGCCATATAAGGAGTCGTCTTCCAAACATCTGCTAAAATTACAGAAAATAACCCCCCACTGCCAGTCGATAATAGCCATGAAGCACCCGGAATAATATGAAGCTGAGTTAAGTAATGAGCAACAATTCCAGATTGTCCATCATATAAGAAGCCCCACATCATCGCAGCAACAGCTGTTGGAACAGCCCACGGAATTAATACAGAAGCTCGGATTAAACCTCTCCCTTTAAAAGCACGGTTAATTAAAAGTGCAATTAACATCCCCAATACCAGTTCAAATGCAACAGACACTACCGTAAAGAAAGTAGTATTCCCTAATGAAAGCCACATTCGTTTGTCCTGGAAATATTTTTTATAATTATCAATACCAATAAAATTGGACTTTAAAATGGATTCACCAGACGATTCAAGCAAATCTGCAGTTTGTTCATAATCAGATTGTAACTCTTCATCAGAAGAATTTTCCGCCAATTCATTCATTTTTTCTTCAGAAGATACTAACGCTTCACGATAATCTTCTGCAAAATCTCCATCCACCTTTTGGTATTTCAAATCTGAATCTTTCACTGGTTCATAATTTGTCAGTAATTCATCAATTTCATCCGCTTTTTCCTTTGTTTCTTCATCGCTCATTAATTCACTATGATAGTCCTCTATATCTGCTGACAACTCTTCAATTGCTTCTGGGTCATCCCCTTCACTTGCCAAATCCTCTAATTGACTTTCAAGGTAGAAATGATCATCCATATAAGTTTCTAAATCAATATGAGACTCTATCATTTTTTCAGAACGCGTCGGATCATTTAATCGGTAATCAAATAAGCTATTCCAAAAAGATTGCGCCACAGGCCATAAAATAACAACAAATACCAACAGTAATGAGGGGATAACAAAAGCGTATCCCAGTTGTTTTTCATTTAATTCAAAACGGCGCTTTTTCACAAGTGGACCTCCTCACTGGTGTCTCCATATCTTTGATAACTAATACACGATATGTAGGGAGGGCAAGTTAAGTTTACCTTAACCTGCCCCTTTTGTAATGCACGTTATTCTTCTAACGCGTCTTCCATTTTTTCCTGCATATTGCTTGCAGCTTCTTCAGCAGATATCTCACCTGCTAGTGCTTTTGATAATTCAATTTGCATGATGTCTGAAATCTCTGGATAAATAGAACTTACCGGTCTAGGAGTCGCGTTTTCTAATACGTCAACAAAGTCTGGATCAGAAAATAGAACTCCGCCTTCATCTTTTACCTCTTCATCGTCATAGAGGTCAGATAGAGTTGGAGGGCTTCCTCCTTCTATGGCAGTAATTTTTTGTCCTTCTTCGCCAGTCATAAACTTAACAAACTCCCAAGCTTCTTTTGGATGCTCTGTATTTTTATTAATCATAGACATCCAACCTCCAAGAGCTGAAGCTGATGTATCGTCCCCTGCTGGAATGGTTGTAAAATCGACGTCTCCTGCTACTTCTGATTTGTCATCGTCCTCAGATGAGGCTTGTAAATATGGCCAATTTCTAGCGTATACTGCTTCTCCTTCAATAAAAGAAGATTCTGTTTCAATTTCTGTAAAATTTAAAATATCGTCAGGTACAAAATCAGATTCAGCAATTTCTTGCATCTTTTCAATGGCTGTAACCGTTTCTGGAGAATCGACTACTACATTTTCTTCCTCGTCGATAACCTCTCCTCCATACCCACCAATAAACTCAATTGCATTCGTTACCAATCCTTCGTACTGGTTCCCTTGCATTAAATACCCAAAGTCCGTTCCTTCTTCCCCTTGTAAGTCTTCTGCACTGTCGATGAGTTCATCCCATGTCTCAGGTGGATCATCTACAATATCTGTTCGATAGAATAAAACGCCTGCATCAATAAATTTAGGCATTGCCCATTGTTTTCCTTTGAAATTTCCCGCTTCAACAGGTCCTGGAAAATACTCATCCATATCTATATCATCTTCTTCAATAAATCGATCTAAATCCATTGCGTAATCCGCTTGAGCAAACTCTGCCGGCCAAATAACATCTGCATCAAAAACATCTATTTCCGCACTATCTGCACTAAACGCAGTAACGTACTGATCGTGCTGGTCTCCGGAATCAGAAGGCATTTCCTGAAATTCTATGTTTATATTTGGATGTTCTTCTTCAAATGCTTCCGTCAACACCTCTGTAGCTCCTGTTGTATCAACACCTCTTGCATAGGTTAGAGTTACTTCTTCATCCTCATCATTACCTTCGCCCTCATTATTATTGGCATTACCTTCATTGGAATTCCCACCACAAGCAGCTAATACCAAAATTATCATGAGCATAGGCAGAGTGCTCAGCCAATTTCTTTTCGACTTCATTATATATCCTCCTTATTTTTTGTAATCGATTACAGAAACCGATTACATAGTTTAAGTTTACATTTTAGGATGATTCTTGAATAATTAATTCATGATCTAAAATAATACTATCTGTTTCCTCCCCTTTTATTTTTCTGATTAACATTTCTGCTGAAATCTCCCCCATTTTATACATAGGTTGAGCAATTGTTGTAAGCGAGGGGTTTGTCATATTGGAAAAGTCAATACCATCAAAACCTATAAGTGCCATATCATGCGGCACATCCAATTCATGCACACTACATTCTTTCAATGCCCCAATTGCTAAGATGTCTGAAACTGAAAAAATTGCTGTTGGTTTATCCGTTAATTCCATAAAATAATTCAATGCTTTTCTTCCATCATTAAACTCTAAGTCATTTGATGTATAAATCCAAGCATCATTAACCTGTAAGCCATAATCATATAGTGCTTTTAAATAGCCTTGCTTTCGTTCCCTGGCATAAAGAAACTTTTCATTTGAATTCACTAAAGCAATTTTCTCTTGCCCTTTTAAAATAAGATGTTCCACTGCTTGATAAGCGGCTTTTTCATTATCAATTGATACAAAAGAAATAATTCCTTTTTCATCATATTCACTACATTGGACTAGGGGGTACTCACTTGCAATTTCTGCCAGTCTATCTCGATTTACCGCTGGATCCATGGTTATAATACCGTCAGCCAGTTGATTTTTAATCAAATTGAAATAAATTCCCTCTCTTTCTGGATTGGAATCTGTCTGGCACAACAAAATATGATAACCGTATTGAAAAGCCACATCTTCAATTCCATTTACAATTTTTGTGTAAAAAGGGTTAGA
>DATGTM010000055.1:0-19545 GCA_035301845.1 Pseudogracilibacillus sp.
GATGGATGCATATTCGAATAAATTAAATCTGGGTTTGGCATGTGGATCCCCTAACACTACATTGCCGTATTTTGAAAAAGCAAAGTAAAAACCAACAACAACCAAAATCACTGCATACCAAATATATCCCCATTGAAACAAAGTAACAATTTGATTGAAAAAACTATTAAGTATTTTCATTGACGCATCAGGATAAATAGCCAAAGGAGTCGAAATAAGCAAAATAATAATGATAGAAGGGATAAAAATTTTATGTTCTACCAACCTGCTTTTTTTAGAATTATTTTGTTTTTGATTCAAGAAAATCCCTCCATTCTGACCGTATTTATACATGTATTGATAGAAACAAAGCAAAGAATATATTCAGTATCAAATCACAATTATAGTTTCCGTTTTTGGGTGTTAATTAATTTCATCATAAAGCAAGAAGAAATGTATTCATTTTTTTCTTGAAAGATAGTACGAAAAATATGGAAGCATAAAGTTCTAAAATCAGATGCGCGTTCTCAATGAAAACTCGTCATCTCTAACAATCATTAATTTTTTGAATTTATGCAGCAGACAATAGAGAATAATTTCTTTTATTTATTCCCAATGATTAACTATTTAAACACAGAAAAAAACAATGAATTAAGAAAATGGAAAATGAATCGGAGAATAGTAATATCCTTTATATCATGTTCAAAATGTGGTTTTCTTTATTTTAAATACAAATAATAAAATCTTTTAATTACTTATTTTAAGAAGCTGTTTAAACGTTGATGTATTTGGGAAACGTAATTTAAAAGCACACATTTAAGGAAGGAATGCATTTTTGAATTAAAAAATAAGGGAGGGAAGCTAACAGTAGATTTTCTATATTAGAAGTAGTTAAAAGCGGAAAAAAACAAGAGACATTTTAATTATAGTATTAGGAGGTTTTACAATGGAAAAAGTAATATTTATAGAAACAGGTACTGGGATTGATGTGCATGGGCAAGACGTTAATGCCGCAGCGATAAGGGCAGTGGATAATGCTATTCATTCAAATTCTATGCCGGGAATAGGCAATATGCTTCCAGATGGAAATATTAATAAAATGGAAGTACTTGTAAAACTGGCTGTTCCTATTGACGAAGAAGCGATAAATAAAAGTGAAATTAAAGAGCGAATCCCTCAAGGTAATGTAACAGTCGAAGTGGAAAAAGGGGGGATGGCAACCTCACACGGCATTTATTTAGAAGAACACAATGATAAAAGTAATTTAATGTATATCGTTAATGCTGCAATAGAGGTTGGATATTAATAAAAATACAACTTTTCTTTTATTGCTGAGGGTTTTATCAACTAGTAGAGAGCGCTGTGAAAGTTAGGTGAAAAGAAACACGCTGTTCGTCTCTTATAAAAATAACGAGAATCAATAAACTCTCTTATGTTTCTATTGCATAAGGGAGTTTTTAAAGGTATTAGAAGAAACAGAAATAGACTGTGAGCAAACCATTGTGATATTATCATAGATTTCTCATATTATGCAGAGCTTTGGAAGTTAAAGAACGACTGCCAGAGTTTCTTCCTATTTTATTTCGATTGGTATGTGTTTTTCAAAAACTCGAAGTGAAAGATGAAGAAAAATAAGGGTAAATAAAAATAGGAAATGAAACCTCTTTTACTAGATTTCACTTCCTATAAGAAAAGTTATTTAGAAGAAACACCAATTTCCTGAATCATCATTTTTCCATTTTGAGGACCAAATTGTAAATCCATCATCAGAGGTCCATCTTTGGTATTGATTTTTTCTAAAGGAATCTCGATTGTCTGGAATATCGGTTCCCAAGAATGTTCATATTTCCCTTCGCGGAAGCTTTGATCAGCAATGCTAAAAGGAGTGAAATTCGTTTCAATAACTGGCGCGATAGCATCCATTTCTTTTGAGGACACCTGTTGTTGCGTCCCGTCCATCTGCTCAAAAACTGCATCGAAATAAGGTGTATTTTCTGTATCAGTATTAGCCACAGTAAGGACAAGAGAGTCAGCGTGTTCTAGTTCACGGTGAGGCAAATTCACTTCATAATTAGCATCATCTTGCCATTCTAAAGAGAGGACATCCGGTCCTTTTTGCACTTCTGCCCGGTTTTCTGGTTGAATGATTTCAGCGTGAGAGAAACCATTCAATTTTGATTCCGGTTCTTCATTTTCTTGATATTGTTGAACCGGCGTATAATCTCCGTCTTGAAATTGGGTGACTACGGTTGCATCTGGTAACGGACTTGTTTCTGCTGGATAATTTTTAAATAAATCATCATGTGATTTATCGTGTAAAAAAGCTCGTTCGAAAAACGCAGCCATATATGTTTTCGTAATTTCGCGTTGATCTGCAGCAGGCATAAATGTACCGTAATTTAGGAACAATCCTTTTGGAAAGCTTAAATCCATTCGACCCCAATTTGTATTAAATTGGGCATGGTTTGCATCGGCCAGATAAACTGTAGACTTAAACGTATCGGCACTTTGTTCCAGCATCGTTCTATGAAACTGCTGGTTCCCGCGAAAGTCACTAATATCCGCATCTTGTGCACCCTGTAAAACCATATATGAAGTGTCTTGCAATTCTGCCTTCGTGTCATCAATCGACTTATCTGTTGGCGCTAAAGATGCCACAGCTTCAATATTTATATCATTCATTGCATTTAGTAACTCTGGATCATCAAAAAACTGTTGATAGTCTGCTGCCATCGGGGCTGCTTGTCCTCCTCTGGAATGCCCGGCTAAACCAACATGATTGAAATCGATTTTTTCACTTAATCGGCTATCTGTAGTTTCATTCATTTCTTGTAATTGCGTTAAATGTTGCAACAATATCCAAGCACGCAGTTGGTAGTTGTCGTTTGGACTTCCTCGCCAGTGAGAATAATTGACAAAATCTTCATCAACTGACACAAAAATAAATCCTTTAGATGCAAGGTGCTTCCCTAAGTAATCATAGCCAGAAGTAGAAAGTTCCTCCATCGTATGATTCCCGTGCGTCATTAAAATAACCGGGAAGGGTCCGTCCCCTTCAGGAGCCCAGACGCGACCGTTTAGAGGTATGTCTTTTGGTGTAAAATCCCAAAAGTCCGCTCGTTTATCACTCCATCTTGTGACGAAGTCAGATGCATCAACTGTTGGTGTTTGTTCATCTACCTGGTTTCCAAATTCTTCCCGCTGTACATCTGTGCCACTCCCGTACGTGAAAAATGACACATCAAAAGAAGCGGATGAATCAACTTTAGAAGAAGGTGCGCCTTCTTTCTCGGAAAAAGGGAATTTATGTTGAAACCATGCATAGGAGCTGCCTGCTGCCACGAATAAACAAATTAGCAATAAAATGTTCGAACGAAGAGATAAATAATGGTACAGCTTTTTAATTATGTATCCTATTGCGATGAGAAAGATGCTGTAGCCAATACCAGTTATAAAAGAAAATAAAGTGCCACTATCACTTTCTATTAACACATATACGCTTATTGAATTTGCTAGGAGTATACCAGCTGTTGTTAGACGCGGAACAGGTAGATAAAGGAATGAAAATATAGCACCAGACAGTAAAACGATGGTTATATAGCCAATCGTCGCTATTGCAATTGCTGCTAACACATTCCAAGCTACAGATATTCCATCTACACCCGTAGGAACCCCTAAGGCTGCAGTTATGAGAGCGCTATTTGTTATAATTAAACAAGTGATTAGGAGCCAGAGATACCTTTTTTTGTCGCGAGCATTTGTTTTTTTTAACCTCACCCATCCCCAGTGAAGTAAGTTGAACTTTGAATTTTTCATGTTTTTTTCGACCGCCTGCATTTATCATTAAGTATTTTCATTTAGTTTATCAAACATTACAAGGGGCGTACAGACAAAAAGAGCGTCTTTGGTATTTAACACCCAAAGACGCGGGCAAACCTGTTAAAAGTTTAATTGACTTGCTCCATTATATCTTTCATACCGGAAACACGATTAAATTCGTCTTTATAGACTAGATGATCTCGGGAGAATTTTCTGGGTGAATCAATACCTGCAACTGCAGCCATTTCAAAGACTCCTTGGCGCATGGTCACTAAGTAATTGCAGGCACGGAACTTTTTCTCTTCGATATTAAGCCCTTGTTGTAGTTTAGGGTCCGTTGTAGCAACTCCTGAAGGACAATTATTCGTATGACATACTTGAGCCATAATGCAACCGACACTTAGCATAAAACCGCGAGCAATATTGATTAAGTCAGCGCCTAAAGCAAGAGCCATAGCAATTTTATCTGGTGTGACTAATTGACCTGAAGCAATAATATAAGTTTGATCCCTGATTTCGTATTTTTTCAACATATCATCAACGAGCGGTAGAGCCGCAAAAGCAGGAAGGCCGACAGAGTCAGCGAGTTCATAATATGTAGCACCAGAACCACCATTACCTCCATCTACTGTAATAAAGTCAGGTATAATTCCTGTTTTAGCCATTGCCTTAACGTAATTCTCTACTTGCTGCTGGTCTCCTACAGCTATTTTCGTTCCTACTGGTTTACCACCGACTTTACGTAACTCTTTTACAAATTGTAAAAGTTCTTCTGGAGTGTCCAGTCCATCGAATCGATTAGGGCTGTTGATAGTCTCCCAAGGCTCAACATTACGAATTTGTGCAATTTCTTCGGTCACTTTTTGTGCTTCTACATGACCACCACGCTGTTTTGCTCCTTGTGCGAGCTTTAACTCAAAAGCTTTGATTTGTTCTGTATTGCTTCTGTTTTTAAATTCTTCCCATGAAAATTCTCCTGCTTTTGTTCTTACTCCGAACAAGCCGGGACTGATTTGTAAAATAATATTTACATCGCCTTTTTGATGGTAAGGTGAAATACTGCCTTCTCCTGTATTCATCCATGTTTCGCCAGCCATTGCCAAACCTTTGGATAAAGCGGTAATAGCATGGTCGCCGAGGGAACCGAAACTCATCGCAGATTGACCAATAAATCCATTTACTCGAAAAGGTTGTTTAACTGTATGTTTACCTATTTCTATGGTTTCTTCTTCCGTTAAATAAAACGGATTTAAGACGCTTTTTTCTCTATGTTCTTTTCGATTAAATAGTTTTTCATTATCAATATTATAGAGCTTTGTTTCAATTTTAGGTTCTTGGTTAATTTTCATTTCTTCCCGTTGGCTTGGAAACATATTATTTACAATATAATAACCTGCTTCGTCAAAATCGCGCTGTGAACCATAACCAATCATACGATTACTATATTTCGCTGCTTTATATACATATTCAAATTCCCTACGATTAAATGGTTTTCCTTCATTATCATTGTTGAACAAGTATTGGCGTAATTCCGGTCCTGCTTTTTCTGTAATGTACCGTGCCTTCCCTAATAGTGGATAGTTTCGTAAAATAGAATGCTGTTTTTGCTTGGCATCAAAAAAGTATAAGCGTATTAAAATGTAAGCAGGGACGAACACAAGTATTAAAATAGCTATAATAATTATGATTAATGCAGTGTTCATTTGTTTACCTCCTTTTGAATAGTCTGAACCCAGTTTCAAGTGTGGTATGAAGGTTATCGAAGAGTATCGTTAAAAAGCGTGCAGGATGTCATTGCAATTTCTACAAATATTCCTATATGAGGCTATGGAATGGCTGTTCATTTCGAGAAATGAAAAAGACAGTTACTAAAATATAACCTGATAAACATTACTTTAAACTTGGAAATAAGGTGATCTACGAACAATCTGAGTTTTGTGAACGAAAATAAATCGTCAGTAAAAGTATTGTAGTAAATAGATAGGTAATAGGGGCAAGCGTCTTTAGTAAGGAACTTGTTCATTTAAAAAGCGATAGAAAGATGTATTGTACACTGTTTCTTTGGTTTTTAGTAAATAAAATTAATGTTTGAGTTAATTTTTAAATGGGAAAAGCCAACAATGAGTAGTGAGCGACGAAAGGAGTGGACAAGTAATGCAAAAACGTTTCGAATTAAACGAATACCACAGCAGGTTGAAAAAAGTGAAGGAAAGTATGGAAAATAAGGGAATCGATGTGCTTTTTATATCTAATCCCTCAAATATGAATTACTTAACCGGGTATGATGCCTATTCTTTCTATGTGCCGCAAGCTTTAATCGTTATTAAAGAAGAAGAGCAACCGGACTGGATAGGACGACGCATGGATGTAAATGGAGCTAGATTGACTACTTGGCTTGATGACACTAGGCTTCACTATTATACAGATGATTATTTGTATGGTATTGGAAAACATCCTGCAGATATATTTGCAGATTTTTTTAAAAAATTTAACCAGGATAAGAGACGTATTGGAGTTGAAATGGGAAGCTATTATTTCTCGGCTATTCAGTACGAAACTTTAAAAAGCTGGTTACCTGATGCTACATTTTCTGATGTGACAACCTTAGTAGGCAATATACGGATGATTAAGTCTAACCAAGAATTACATTATATGAGAAATGCTGCTAATAATGCCGAACATGCGATGCAAACAGCAGTTGATTCCCTAGGAAAAGGTGTGCCTGAAAATCAAGTGGTTGCAGATATTTATCGAGCACAACTAACAGGATATGAAGGAGTAGATGGAGATTATCCGTCAATTGTTCCATTTCTACTTTCCGGAGTAAAAACATCAAGTCCGCATTTAACATGGGGGAATGGTGTTTTTCAAGGGGATGAACTAGTGACCCTTGAGTTGGCTGGTGTCCATAAGCGATATCATTCACCGCTATCCAGAACTTTTAAATTAGGGAAGATGACAGAAAGGGAAAAGCATTTGTCAGATGCCGTAAAATATAGTCTAAACACGACATTGGATGCCATTAAACCAGGGAAAACCTGTGGTGACATAGCTCAAGTATGGAGCGACGCAATCAAAGAATACGGGCATGAAAAATATGATCGGCTTGGTTATTCTGTTGGGTTAAGCTATCCGCCAAACTGGGGTGAAAACACTGCAAGTATACGTCTGGAAGATGAAACCGTTTTACAGCCGAATATGACTTTTCATTTAATTCCGGGTATTTGGGAGAAAGACCGTGGAGTCGAATTGAGTGAAGCTTTCGTAGTGACAGAAGAAGGCTGTGAAACGCTTGCTGAATTCCCACGTAAAGTAATTGAAAAATAAAATTTCGGAATATTTAAACATTAATGGAGAGGTTCTTTTTTATAGGTCACGGTGCATTTTGAGATGCGTTTTAACTGTTTATCAAGAAAGAAGGGTGAATGAATTGGACCAACGTAAAACAATTACCAAACAAGCAGAAGAAATAAAAAACGACTTAATTAGTTGGAGAAGAAGGTTCCATAAATATCCAGAATTGAGTTTTAATGAACACAATACAGCTTCTTTCGTGGCGGAACAGTTGGATAAAATTGCTGGAATGAAAGTGGAAACAGGTATTGCAGGAACAACAGGAGTTCTGGGAACGTTAACGTCTGGTGAGGGACCAACTATTGTAGTACGAGCAGATATGGACGCCTTACCAATTACGGAACAAAGCAAAAAAGAATATGCTTCACAAAATAGAGGTGTCATGCATGCTTGCGGACATGATGCGCATACGGCTATTTTATTAGGGGTCGCAAATATTCTTGGAGAGAAATTTCAGCACAACCATATTCAAGGGACCGTGAAATTACTTTTTCAACCTGCAGAAGAAAATCCGGATGCTCAAGGAAATACAGGATCAAAATATGTAGTAAGTGAAGGTATTCTGGAAGAAGCAGATGCTGCTTTTGCTCTTCATATGTGTCCGTGGCGAGAAGCGGGAGAAGCTCAATTAAATGCAGGTTATAGTATGGCTAATAACGATATGTTTAAAGGGACTATCACTGGACGTGGCGGGCATGGAGCATATCCAGAACAAAGTTGGGATCCAATCTGGATGACAGGACCGGTTATGCAGTCTCTCTATGGGATTATTGCAAGACGCGTTTCTCCGCTTAAAGCCGGTGTTGTAACAGTAGGTAAAATAAATAGCGGCTCTTCTACAAATGTCATTCCGGAAAAGGTAGAAATCGAAGGTACGATACGTAGCTATGATCCGCAAATTCAACATTTTTTAACAGATAAAGTAAAACAAGCTTTTTCGGTGGCAGATTCTTTAGATGGTGAAACGAAAGTTGAAATTACCCATGGCGAACCAGCATTGCAAAATAATGCAGATGTCATCGATTGGCTGAAACAAACCATTGAAGACATTTATCCGGATTTTACCATTTATGAAGGACCATATGGGCTAGGGAGTGAAGATTTCAGTTACGTTACCCAAAAAATGCCGGGAGCGATGTTTTTCCTTGGTTGTAAAATGAAAAATGATAAGGAACGTGACTTGCACACCTCCGATTTCGATATTGATGAAGCTTGTCTTCCTTATGGAGTTTCTATTCTTACAGAAACCGCTTTGAGATATTTGGACGGCACGTATACTTTAAAAACGAAGAAAAAAACAAAGAAATAACATATTAAAAATTCTCAACCACTATGAAAAAAATATTAAACGAGGTGATGATGAGATGGTAATGGAAAATAGGATTGAAAGCATGTTAATTGGAGGAGAGTGGATTAGTACCTCTGAAACAATTAACGTATATAACCCAGAAACAAATAAAGTTATTGGGACGATACCGAATGGTACAAGTGAAGATATAGAAAAAGCCATTCAAAAAATGAAAGCTGCAAAAGAGAAATCAGGTATCTTACCGGTTCATCGACGGATAGAAATTTTACAAAAAGCAGCTGAATTGGTAAACGACAGAAGTGAATCATTTGCGAGAATAATAGCGCTGGAAGGAAGCAAGACCATAACAGAAGCCCGCGCTGAAGTAGATCGTACGATACGTATTTTACAGATGAGTGCAGAAGAAGCAAGACAACTGAGTGGAGAAACGATTTCGTTTGATCAAGTGCCTGGAAGTGAGAATAGAGAAGGATATTATAAGTATTCTCCGGTAGGCATTATAGGAGCGATTACTGCTTTTAATGACCCGTTAAACCTTGTTGCTCATAAAGTAGGGCCTGCATTAGCTGCTGGCAACTGTATTATTGTTAAACCGACATCGGAAACCCCATTTAGTGCACTTCATTTAGCGGAAGTTCTTTTAGAAGCAGGATTACCTCCAAGTATGCTCTCTGTTATTACGGGAAGTGGAAGTCAATTGGGTACACCGCTTGTGAACTCTCCAGATGTAGGAATGATTGTATTTACAGGTGGGTTGGAAACAGGGGAACAAATTGCTGACCAAGGTGGTGTTACGAAATTTCAGATGGAATTAGGTTCCAACTCTCCTGTGCTTGTAGCAAAAGACGCAAAAATGGATAATGCAGTATCCAGTAGTGTGGGAGGAGCTTTTGCTGCAGCTGGACAAAACTGTAATGGAGTACAGCGTATTTATATTCATGAGGATAAATTTGAAGAATATACCGAAAAATTTGTTGAAGAAACCAAAAAGCTGAAAATGGGGGGGAAAATGTCAGAAGATACTGACTTGGGCCCACTGATAAGTGAGAAGGCAGCGAAACGCATTGAATCATGGGTGGAAGAAGCGAGAGATGCCGGAGCAGAAATACATTGCGGTGGTGAACGAGATGGAACGTTCTACACTCCAACGGTTTTAACTAATGTTCCGACAGATTGTAAAATTGTAGATGAGGAAGCATTTGGCCCTGTGGTTTCCTTGTTTCCTGTTAAAGATCTTACAGAAGCCATTGAACGAGCTAACGCAGTAAACTACGGACTGCAAGCAGGGGTCTTTACACAAGATCTTGACAAAGCACATGCAGCTATCGATCAATTAAATGTCGGCGGGGTGATGATTAACGACAGCAGTGACTATCGTATTGACTCTATGCCATTTGGTGGTCGAAAAGGTTCTGGCATTGGACGAGAAGGAATTAAATATGCCGTAGAATCTATGTCAGAGAAAAAAGTCGTCTGCTTTAATTTAGCAGAGTGAATAGCAAATAGGAAGCCTTATTATACAGTACTAGATTAAGTAAAAGAGATAGTTTATTAAGGAGTTTACATCAATTGCAACTTTCAAATTTTAATTTAACGGAGGTATCAAAATATAATGGCGCTTAACAACAATCATTCTAACCAGGACATGGACATCATTAAAACGCATGAGTCACAAGTACGGAGTTATAGCCGAAATTTTCCTGCTGTCTTACAGAAGTCCAAGGATTATAAAGTATGGGATAAAGATGGCAACGAGTATATTGACTTCTTTGCCGGAGCAGGTGTATTAAATTATGGACACAACAATGACAAGATAAAGCAAGCCTTAGTTGATTATTTTGAAAACGATTATATCGTTCATAGTTTGGATATGTTTACAGAGCCACGTGCAAACTTTTTAGAAAAGTTTAATGAAATAATACTCAAACCAAGAGGTTTAGATTATAAAGCAATGTTTGCTGGACCGACTGGAACAGATGCAGTAGAAGGCGCGCTAAAACTTGCTCGCAAAGTCACCGGCCGAACAACTATTATGAATTTCACTAATGGGTTCCATGGTGTCACCTTAGGAGCACTCGCCGCAACAGGGAACGTTGGGAAGCGCCAAGGTGCCGGTGTCCCTCTTCCAAATACAGTTTCCATGCCTTATGACGGATATCTGCCAACTCAAGAATCTTTAGATTTGGTTGAACGCTATATCAAAGACGGTGGGACTGGTGTTGAACGTCCTGCTGCGATGATTTTTGAAACAGTTCAGGGAGAAGGCGGTATCCATGCAGCAAGTATGGAATGGATAAAAGGCATTGCAGATATTGCGAAAAAGTATGACATTTTGCTGATTGTCGACGATATTCAAGCGGGAAATGGACGTACCGGGACATTTTTTAGTTTTGAACCGGCAGGAATTTATCCAGATATTGTAACTGTTTCAAAATCAATCGGTGGTTATGGCATGCCGCTTTCTTTTACACTTTTCAAAGAAGAGTTAGACATTTGGAATCCAGGCGAGCATAATGGTACGTTCCGCGGATTTAATCCCGCTTTTATTGCAGCAACAGAAGCTTTAACTTATTGGGAAAATGACGATTTAGCTAACCACGTGAAAGAAAATGCTGAGTTGCTTTCTGAATTTACGAAAAAAGTAGAAAAAGAGTATCCTAAATTACAGGCAGAAGCTCGCGGACGTGGAATGTTCCAAGGGGTTGCCTGTGGTTTAGATGGCGCAGCTACTGAAATTATACAAGAATGCTTCAGTCGTGGTCTGATAATGGAAACGTCAGGACCAAACGATGAAGTGTTTAAATTCTTAGCTCCCTTAATTATTGATCAAGCAGGGCTGGAAAAAGGTTTTACAATCATTGAAGACAGTATTCAAGCTGTGCTAGCAAATCATTCATAAAGAAGCATAGAGGAGAAATGAAGAATTATGTTTCTTCATTTCTCTTAAAGCTTTTTAAAATAAATATGAAGTATGGACTACATCTTTCCTTTAATATTCAAAGTACAAAAGCTTATTCAAAAGAGAGGGGAGCTTATGAATATAACAGGTGGAGAAGCAGTTGTCGAAGTGTTGCGAAATGAAAAGGTGAAAAAAGTTTTTGGTGTTCCTGGTGAAAGTTATTTGCCTGTGTTGGATGCATTTTATGCTACGCCTGATATCGAGTTTATTTCAGCACGTCAAGAAGGTGGAGCTTCTTTTATGGCGGAAGGTTATGCGAAGTCTACACTAGATGTAGGGGTATGCATGGCGACGCGTGGACCGGGAGCGACGAATCTTTCTATTGGCATCCATACCGCGCAGCAAGACTCAACCCCTTTAGTAGCTTTAATAGGACAAGTCGAACGGGCAGCCAAAAATAAAGAAGCATTTCAAGAAGTAGATTTGCCTGCTTTTTTTCAACCAATTGCAAAATGGACATTAGAGATTGAGAGAGCAGACAGCATTTCAGAATTGTTACATAGAGCTTTTCATATTGCTGCATCTGGTCGTCCGGGACCTGTCGTTGTATCATTACCGGAGGATGTGCTTGAAGAGTACACTACATATCACAATAAAGCGGTACCAGAAATAGAAGCAGTTCCTCCAGGACTCGAACAGATTCAACAAGCAGCAGAAAAAATAGAACAGGCAAGTAAGCCGGTAATTATAGCAGGTGGTGGAGTAATTTGGTCACAAGGACAAAATAGTCTTGTCTCCTTGGCAGAGAAATTGAGCATTCCTGTGGCTTCTGCTTTTAGAAGGTTTACTGTTTTTCCAAATTCCCATCCTAATTATATTGGCGCACTTGGCTTAGGTGCTCCGTCGTATTTATTGGATTATATAAAAGAATCTGATGTAGTTGTTGCTCTAGGCACAAGATTATCCCAGGTAACAACGGCTAATTATACGCTTTTAGACGAAGATGCAACGCTTATTCATATTGATCAAGCTGCAGATACATATGGGAAAAGTTTTAGTCCGGATTTAGCTATTCAAGCGGATGCAAGATTGTTTACAGATTTACTAGCACAGGTGGTTTCACCTGATAAAGACAATCTGCGTGAAGATAAGCGAACTGCGTTAAACAAAGCATATCATGCTTTTTCTGATGTAAAGAAGCGGTATACCAAAAACTATGTCGATATGGAAGGTATGATGTATGATTTAATGGAGAAGCTACCAAATGATACTATTGTAACAAATGATGCGGGGAATTTTTTTAGCTGGCTCTCACGTTATTATAAATTTAATGCTGCAGATGTTTATATTGGGCCAACAGCTGGCGCAATGGGATACGGCTTGCCTGCTGCAATTGGAGCAAAAATAGCGAATCCTGATAGAATGGTTGTCTCATTTTCAGGTGACGGCGGTTTCATGATGACTATGCAAGAGTTCCAGACGGCTGTTAGGTACCAAGTGCCCGTTTTAGCCATTGTTATCAATAACTCCTTGTACGGTACTATAAGGGCACATCAAGAAAATAAATTCCCTGGAAGGCAGATTGCGACGAATCTTTCGGAAGTTCATTTTACCCAAATTGCCACGAGTATGGGCGGGTATGGAGAAAGAGTAGAAAAAAATGAAGATTTTATACCAGCTATTGAACGAGCATTGAATACTGATAAACCTGCGTTGATTGAAGTGATAACAGATCCTGAAATCCTCACTGCACATCAACCATTAAGGAAGGAACTACATTGAATCAATTTAAGATTGTAAAAATGTATTCTAAAACGTATTATATTTTCAAAATGGAAATGTATTAAAATTATTTTTATGCTACAATATGAAACGTGTAGCTAACTACCTATGCATTTCTTTCTAAATGGAGAGTCTTGGAATAAAGTTGGTTAGTTGATGTCTTATACACATATCCAAAAACCAATAAAAGGAGGAACAAAGAAAATAAAATAATATAAATAGTAAATGGAGTTGACTTATGGTGGAGAAAGAAAACAGCAACTATTGTGCTTCATGTGGCAGTAAATTAACGGAGAGCACAAACTATTGCGAGAATTGTGGCGAATACATATCAAATACTGATTCAGAACCAGATAGTACATTTAAACATTCTTTGAAAAATTACATAGGAAAAAACGATGAATTTTATTTTAAAAAATGGAATTTAAATGAAAACGGAGAACCTTCAAAAAGAGTTAGTACGAATTGGGCAGGGTTCTTCTTAACATTCATGTGGGCTGGCTACCGAAAAATGTACGGTACTTTATTCATAATGTTTGGCGCCTTTCTTGTGCTAGATATTATAATGCTTTTAATTGATACGGATTCTATCCAAATAAACAACAGTATTGGTATTGTAATCAGTGTCATGTTTTTATTAAATGGTAATCTGCTTTACTACGAAAAAGCAAAAAAACAAATTAACAAAAACAAATCTCTTAGTCCTGAAGAAGCAACAGCCGAACTAAAAAAGAATGGTGGGACAAGTAAATTAGGAGTTTTGTTTGCTATTGGCATGTTTATTCTATATTTGATTGTTTCTGTGTTTATTATTGAGCCGGTGTTTGGCAATACAGATATCGAGTTTGGAAAAGATTCTGCAGATAATATGATTCAAGAGGCAACCGAAAAATTTGAACCTGAAGAAGAAATACACTTTGCATACATTTTTGATGAACAAGAAGGTGGAGCGTATAAAATAGTAGTAGAAGATGACGATTCAACAGAAGTATTTGATGAATGGGAAAGTGAAGCACCACAAGATTGGCCGGGTGCTATAGAAATAATGAATGCACCCTCCGATGAAGGGGCGTATAGAGTGAAATTGGTAGAAGAAGGGGACGTAACTTCTGAAGGAACATTCACTGTTGTAAAATGATATAGAAATTTTTCTATATTAAAGAGAGAAAGTTAAAATGGGAGTTAGATTCATTACTATATTTTTAAAAGTACTGGTTTATGCAGTACTTTTTTATTTGGTACATAGTGAAGAAACGAATGTGTTTCTTTTTAGTTGGTTGTAAGATAGACATAAATAAAGGAGCAATCGATTGAAAAGAATGCAAACAAATTTATGGATAGACTATTTGAGAAAAATGACAATGATGTGACGCAAACGAAATATAAATTTTTGAATGAATTACTTCAGGGTGCGGCATGAACGTTTTTAAGAATGATGATTAGCTATTGATTAACTTTATATACTTTTATTAATATATTATTTAGCTATCTTTTTCTTTACAAACAAGATGAGTGTGATAAGCTAGCCACACATTGTTAAAAGGAGTGTATCAATTTGAAAAAGTTAACATTATTACTACTATCATTAATGACCGTCTTCGCACTAGCGGCGTGTGGCGATAATAATAATGATAATGAAGCAGAGAATAACAACGGGGAAGAAATGGACCTCCCTGAGCCTGACTTAGATGATGTTCCAGATGTTGTTGCTGAAGTGAATGGAGAAGAAGTTTCTAAGGATGAATTTGCAGAAGTGTACGAGCAACAATTTCAGCAGCAAGCAATGCAAGCTCAAATGTCTGGTGAAGGTGGCGACATAGACCAAGATGAAATGAAAGAAGAGATAGCTGAAGTGATGGTCGGTCAAGAGCTTTTAACCCAGGCTGCAGATAAAGAAGTTGGTGAAGTTTCTGAAGATGACTTGGACGATACAATGGATGAGTTCCTTGAACAAAACCAAATGGAAGATAAAGACGAGTTGATGGACGCGCTTAAAGAACAAGGTGAAGATGAAGACGAGTTCATGGATCAATTGAAACAACAAGCTCAAGTAGATAAATACATTGATCAAGAAGCTGATATTTCGGAGCCTTCAGATGATGAAATCGAAGAAGCTTATGAAGATATGAAGGAACAACAAGAACAAATGATGGAACAACAAGAAGAAATGGATGAAGATGACAACAACGAAAATGAAAACGAAAATGAAAACGAAAATGAAAACGAAAATGCAGACGATGAAAAAGAGTCAGAAGTACCAGAATTAGATGAAGTGAAAGATGATTTAATCGCACAACTCGAAGAACAAGAGAAAGCAGAAGCAACACAGGATATCGTGGATAAACTTCGCGATGACGCTGATGTAACAGTTCATATTTAATAGAATAAAAAAGCACCAGCTTGTTTCCTTAATGGGAGATAGGCTGGTGTTTTTTTGTTCATTTTTAAATGCTTTTAAAATAACATAGATTGGTCAGCATTAAAAATTAAGATGGTTGTAAGGTTTCCTTAATATCCCATAAAGATTGAAACGGTACATTATATAATAAGAAAAATTCACAGGTGGAGGGATTAAATATGATTTCAGGTTGACTAGTAGAATTTTAGAAGAATTATAATACATGTAACTATAAAAGGAGGAATTGTACATGTCGGAAGAAACAGAAACTGTAAAGCCGTCACTTATCGGAATTATAACCAGTCCGGTGCAGCAGTTGGAACGGATTAAAGGAAGGACTCTAGTTTGGAGCCCCATCATAACGGTAATTATAATGGTTATTATTGGCAGTGTCCTACAGGGGTTAAGTGCAGAAATGCCCGGAATAGAGGAAGATGTATCTAATACCCCGTTTATGGTTATTCTTGGAGCATTTACTGTTGCTCTAACTATTGTTGGAACGTTGATTGGAGTTTTGATTGTAAGCGCCATTCATATGTTGATTGCAAAAATTGCTCTGTCAACGGTCTCATTTAAACAATTGTTTTCAATGAATACTTATATTGCCATTATTACAGCATTAGGAATACTCATAAACGGCATTGTAGCAGCTGTAATCGGCACGGAAAATCCGGAAGCATTATTCACAAGTGTTGGCTCATTTGTTAATGCCTCCGGAGATGTTGGAATGTTATCTGGATTGTGGGACAGTATTGAAATCTTTGCTATTTGGGCGTATATTGTGACTGCTTTTGGCCTACAAATTGTTGCAGGCTTTTCCAAGAAGTTAGCTTGGTCAATTGTTCTTGCATTCTTCCTTATTACTATTCTATTTAACATGATTAGCGCTTTCTTCTCCGGAATGGCAGGTGTTTAATATGAAAAAGAAATGGCTAATCGCAGTATTCTTAGTAATCGTTATTGGTGTATTTATTGGAATTAATGTATGGAACGAGAAATCTTCTGGGAGTACAGACCAGATTAATACAACTGCTTTAGAAGAGCAGGAAGTAAAAGAAACTGTAATGGCATCAGGAGAGTTAAAATTCGCAGATGAACAAAACGTTTATTTTCAGGAAGATAAAGGGGAAGTAGACGAATTCCTGGTAGAAGAAGGGGATGACGTAGAGAAAGGCGACAAAATAGTTCGTTATAAGAACCAAGAGTTTGAAAATGAACTCGAACAAACTGAATCACAGTTGAATTCGCAATATATGGAACTAGATGATATTCAGAACCAGCGTAAGAAGCTGGAAACGAACCAAAATGGACAAAAAAGTACAGAAGAGGAACAATCAGAAAATGCAGCAGGGGCAGCAGAAGAAAATCCTCCGAATGAAAATCAGGAACAGCAAAATGAAGAAACACCCCCAGAATTAGATGATATGAAACTTCAGGAAAGACAAAAACAAGCAGAAATTGAACAGACGAAACTTGAAAAAGAGGCGAATGAACAAAAAATTAAAGAAGCTACAGTTACTAGTGATATTGACGGCACTGTTGTCTTGATTGATAAGGATGAATCCTCCGGAGCAGGACAATCTGAACCAGAACCAATGATTCAAGTTGGCTCTCTGGATTCTATGCGCGTAGAAGGAGAAATATCAGAGTATGACGCTTTGGAAATAAAAAAAGAACAGTCGGTAGAGTTAACATCTGATGCTGTACCTGACGAATCATGGGAAGGAGAAGTAGATCTGATTTCAGATTTGCCGAAACAGTCGGAAGGAAGTGAAGAGGATAGTGGAGCAACATATGCAGTGGAATCAAAAGTCAAAGACGATGATATTGAATTAAAACCCGGTTTTGAAATGCTGATGGAAATTGAAACAAAGAATAAAAAAGCAAACGTATTACCTATTACAGCAGTTGAACAAGAAGATGATAATGATTATGTTTATATGGTAAATGACGGGGTTGCTGAACGAATTGAAATAAAAACGGGTATGACGACAAATGAAGTTATTGAAATGACAGAAGGCGTAAGTGAAGACGATATTATTATTGAAGACTCTGATAGTGTTGAAGAAGGAATGGAAGTGGACGTGCAATGATACATCTGGAAGGAATTGAAAAACATTATCATCTTGCAAATGAACGAGTAAAAGTATTACATGACATCCACTTGCACATTCAAGAAGGAGAATTCACCTCCATTATGGGACCATCCGGTTCGGGTAAATCAACGATGATGAATATTATCGGTTGTCTTGATCGACCTTCTAAAGGTCAGTATTGGCTGCAGAATCAATTAATCTCTGACTTAGGAGATAAAGAATTAGCATATGTTCGTAATCGTTCTATCGGATTTGTATTTCAACAATTTCAATTACTTCCCCGCCTAAATGCGATGGAAAATGTTGCCCTTCCCATGATATATGCCGGGGCATCAAAAAATGAACGGAATAAACGTGCGGGCGAAGCTTTAAAAAAACTGGGGTTGGAAAATCGTATGAAACATCTTCCTACCGAATTATCCGGAGGCCAAAAACAACGAGTCGCTATTGCAAGGGCCGTGGCTAATCAGCCACAGATTATATTAGCAGATGAGCCTACAGGGGCTTTAGATTCTAAAACAAGTGAGCAGATTATGGATTTATTTTCTATGTTGCATCAAGAAGGAACTACTATCATTCTTGTATCCCACGAAAATGAAGTAGCTTCATATGCCAGTCGAACTATCCGGGTTAAAGATGGTGCGATTAAAGACGAGCATCGGGAAGTAAAGGAGGGGCCTTTATGAATTTCTTTGAAAATATGAAAATGGCACTCTCTTCCCTTATGGCTCATAAATTACGATCTATTTTAACGATGCTGGGTATTATTATAGGGGTCGGTTCAGTCATCGCAGTAGTTGCAATCGGGCAGGGCGGTGAAGAGATGCTTAAATCCCAGTTTTCTGGAAAAAATAATACTGCACAAATCCAGTATAAGCCTTCCGAAGAGGAAATGGAATCAGATCCAGAAGCTATGTTCAATGCAAATTTTACAAAAGAAGATGTGCAGGAAATTGAGGACGTTAAAGAAGTGGAAAATGTAGTAACCTCCAACAATGAAAACAGTAAAGTACGTTACCAGGATGAAGATACAGAAGCTAACATCATTGGAGTAAATGAAGAGTATACGAATGTTAATTCATTAGATACAAGCTCGGGAAGATCTTTGATTTCAGGAGATTTCTTAGCTGGAAACCGTTCAGCTGTAATCGGTGAAGCATTTCAGGATGATTTATTTGAAGATAAAGAAATGGTAGGCGAGGTCATTTACATTGGCTCTCAACCAGTTGAAATTGTAGGTGTACTGGAAAAAGAGGATAGTTTATTTGACCTCGATTCCAATGATATTTACCTCCCGCAAAAAACCTGGAAAACAATATTTGCTAATTCTGATATTAGTGAATTGTCCATTCAGGCTAATACGCAGGATGAGCTGGAAACTGCTGGTGAAAAATCAGCTGATAAATTAAATCAGCTGCACGATAAGGATGGGGCTTATCAAATTGCTAATGAAGAAGAACAGAAGGAGGCGATTGGACGAGTTACCGGAGTGATGACAACTATTATAGCAAGTATCGCAGGTATCTCTCTTTTTGTAGGGGGTATCGGAGTGATGAACATTATGCTTGTATCTGTCACAGAGCGAACACGTGAAATCGGTATTCGTATGTCTCTCGGTGCAACACGCGGACAGATTTTACAGCAGTTTCTAATAGAATCAATCACCTTAACGGTAGTAGGAGGATTGATTGGTATGTTACTTGGTGCTGGTGGAGCAACAGCTGTTTCCTCTATAGCGGGGTGGCCTTCCCTTGTATCGCTACCAGTAATCATTGTAGGCATTTTATTTTCCATGTTTATTGGTATTATTTTTGGTATTCTTCCAGCGAATAAGGCAGCAAAAATGGATCCGATTGAAGCTTTAGGACATGAATAATAAAAATCCAGTGTGATAAAGCACTGGATTTTT
>DATGTM010000056.1:0-12961 GCA_035301845.1 Pseudogracilibacillus sp.
CGACAATCAATTTAGTATCACGTATGACGCTATTTCCAATCAGGATACACCACTCAGCTTAACGAATCACTCTTATTTTAATTTAACAGGGAATATGAAAGAAACAATTGCGGATCACAGTTTACAACTAGACAGCAAGAAGTTTTTAGGAATAGATGAGGAGTTGATCCCCACAGGAGATTTTCCTGATGTGGCGGGAACAGCTTTTGATTTCAGATTACCTCGTTTGCTGAAGGATGGTATGGAAGGTAGTCATTTACAAAATATTTTAGCAGGAAATGGCTACGATCACTACTTTTTATTTGACTCAAAAAAGCAACCTCCTATCTATTTGCAGGAACCAGCAAGTGGACGTACGCTGAGCATTACGACAAATCAACCTGGGGTCGTTTTATATACAGGGAACGGGCTGACTAAAGAGGTGGCATTGCGCGGAAATGTCCCAGCAGCTCCGCATTCAGGTGTCTGTTTTGAAACGCAGGGCCCACCTGCATCTTTACATGATGCAAGCTTGCCTTCTATTATTGAAAAGAAGTATGTTCCTTATCAGAAAGAGACTACTTTCACATTTGGTACGATTAAACGCTAAAGCAGCAAAGCTTATGCAGTTATGGAGCTGGCCTGTGCATAAATCCTTTTTACGTGCATTTCTATAAGGATTCGTGCACATGTTACAGTCTGCCATTTCTTATGTCAGAAGGGCTGACACAGTCGCCCCCTCTTGTTCAAATGTACTTTACTTTTATTCAAGGAACAAGAAACAAACTGACTAACTGCCAAATACTTCTTGCAGTACTAAAGCAACCGCACCTAGAATAGTTGCGTCATCCCCTATTTCTGAAAAAGTAATAGGAGTAGACTTCGCCGCTTCTGTTAATCCACGTTCCGCTAAAGCCCTAGCCATTGGAGCGTGGATATATTTTTCAGCTTTTGCTACCCCGCCCCCAATAATAATTAACGCCGGATTGATTACATGGACTAAGTTGGCTAAGCCGATACCGATTTTATCACCAGTCTCTTCCAACAACTGGATGCTTCTTTCATGATTTTGTTCTGCTAATTGATACACTTCTTCACTCGTTGTGATGGACATACTTGGCATTTGTTCGTTTGCACGCCGTGTGATTGCAGGGGCAGAAGCATATGCTTGCAAACATCCTAAATTCCCACATTCACATTGCTCACCATCCAACGCTATCGTCATATGCCCGACTTCTCCCGCTAAACCAAACGCACCTTCATATAACTTTCCTTCGATCAACACACCTGCTCCAACACCTGAACCTAGATTTAAAGTGAGCATGTTTGTTTTCGGCTCATATTCTCCAAACCAAGCTTCTCCAAGAGCCATAGCACGAGCATCATTTTCCATACGTACTTCCAATCCAAAAGTGTTCTCCAATTCTTCTTGAAGTGGGATATCTTTTAGTTGTAAAACAGGTGCAAACACCGAAGTCCCTGTTGTGACATCGACTACACCATGCATAGCAACACCTATTCCTAACACTTTTTCCCGGTAACTTGCTTGCTGCAGCACTTGAGTAATCCCTTCTTTAATTAAAGACAGAAAAGATTCATTCGTTTGGTTTGGCGTAATTGGCAAAACAATGCGCTTACAGACTTCTCCAGCTAAATTGCTTAACACGCACACAACCGTCGTTGGACCTGCATCGACACCGACGACGTAATACCCGTTTTTATTTACTAAAAGTAAAGTCGGTTTTCTGCCGCCTTGCGACTCCCCTAATGTGCTTTCCTGCACTAAGTCTTGTTCGATTAATTCCTTCACAATACTACTCACAGTCGGTGGCGTTAATTTGGTTTCTTTTGCGATTTGCGCACGTGAAATCGGTGCGTTTTCCCTAATTTTATTTAAAATAAGCGTACGGTTGACCGATTTCATTAATTGAAAAGTACCTCGTTCCATCACAGTCCCTCTCTCATTTCGTAAGTTTACAAACAATTTAATATGCCTTCGAATCAGGGCAAACTAATTCCTATTGCAGCATGCACTAATGATCTCCGTAAAACCGTTTCACATGTCCGTTATTTGTCCCTTTCAAACACTTCTTTACCCAGCTTTTCCCAATTGAGTACGTTTTCTAAAAGAAGGGCGAGCATAATACCGACTAATAAACCGTTACTCAAAAAAGGGCGGATAAAAGTGGGAATCGAATCAAAATAACTATCTGGAAACATCATAATAATCGCGCCTACAAATACAGGTATAGCGGAGCGATATACGTTCAACGTACTTAGTGATATCTGTTTAAAGAATTCCATCGAGGATAAAAAGAATTGCAGATAAGCTACGAATAATACCGCACTACCAATACTTAACGGCAATGTAGAAAAAAACACCCCAACAGGCTGAATAACTCCCATTACAAAAAATAGGAAACTTCCAATAATAAAAGGTATTTTTTCATAAATTGCGGTTTGCTTTAAAAAGCCTATCGAAGAAACAAAAGGCGCATAAGGCACGAGTCCAAATAAACCCGCGGCAACAGTAGCTAATCCGGTAATAGAGAAAGAAGCAGCATAATCCCGTTTCGTTGTTTCTGTTTGAAACATGTCATCTGTACCTTTTAAAGCACCGTATGTATTTGAAATATTTAAAATCCCGGCAAGCACTGCTGTTACCACAATCCCCGTGTCCCAATACAAAGAACCAAACGGGAAGAATTTCATAGAAGCAATATTGTCTGTTACGAGCGGAACACCACCAAAAAACAGTACATATAACCCCCAGCCCACGGCAATACCAATTAATAAAGCGTAACTTCTAATTTTAACTGGTGACTTGATACTGACTACAATAACCAGAACAGCGATAAAAATAGCTAAGCCACTGACCGCTACATCAATAGAAGCATCACTTGAATCATCAAAAGGAATCCCTAACATCCCTTTTAAAAAGATTTGAATCAAGGTGAATCCCAATAACAACATAAAAACGCCCATCACACCAGGTGTAAAAAAGCGGGCCAACATAGGAGCTAAACCGGAAATACCGATTAACACCGTGATTACTCCTGCGAGCATAACTCCAATCGCAAGACTACCGCCAACTTGTTCAAGCGTTAAACCTTGCGCACTGGCAGTTGTAATTAATGTTAAAAAGATTCCCCACCATAGCCCGGACTGGCCTTCTAAAATCGGCTTTCCATGACCTAAAAAGACTTGCGCTAAACAAGCAAGGCCTGTCACAATAAAAGATAATTGTAAAAGCGGTACCGTTTCGCCTTCAGATAAACCAAACGCAGCAGCAACTGTAATTGGAATAACGACAATGTTTGCAAAAATAAAAAAGAACCACTGTACTCCGGCAATCCAATTTTCAGTGTTCATCCATTTCTTCATACCTATCATCTCTATCTTTCTCGTATTTCTATCTATCGTACCATATTTAATTGGTTCGTTTCATCCCTTTGAAAGCGCTGAAAAGCATTGGTTTATCGTTATACTCTTCTCCAAATAAATGTTCACTGTTTTGTAACATAATTGAAAGATTACTTTTATATAAAGTGGTTATGGTATAATATAAATGAGAAAACAGGTCATGTATGCATTTTCACGGAAAATCATCACATTTAGAATGATTGATTTTTCTGCTGATGTTTAGTAATATTAATATTTGACCTAGCGATATTCCAACGAATTTACATTGATTTCGAGGTGAAAGATATATGAAGAATTTCAGTTCTTCAAAAATGGGCTTTTTTACAATTGCCGTCTTATTAATCTGGTTAAAATCTTATGTTGTTTATCTATTTGAATTTAACCTGGACATCCAAAATTTACTACAACACTTTTTACTATTTATAAACCCAATTAGTTCCACGCTAGTTTTATTAGGTATTGCTTTATTTGCAAGAGGACGTCGTGCTGGTAGATACGTTTTATTAATGTACACCATAATGAGTGTCTTCCTGTACTCTAACGTTGTGTATTATCGTTTTAACTCTGATTTCATTACGATACCTGTGTTAACACAGACAAGTAACTTTAGCAGTTTAGGCGGTAGTATTGCTGACTTAATGCAGTGGTCTGACATTTTTTACGGTTTGGACATTGTTTTCTTGTTTTTCGTATTCCGCGCAATCAAGACATCGTGGTCGCCTAAACGAATCAGCATAAAAGGACCGTTGATTATTATTACGGCCGGAGTCGTTGCTTTTGCCGTTAACTTAGGTCTGGCTGAACTCGATCGCCCACAGTTATTAAAAAGAACATTTGACCGTAACTACATTGTGAAATATCTCGGCGCTTATAACTTTATGGTACACGATGCTGTCCAGAATATAAAATCTTCTACAGAACGTGTTCTTGCGGATAGTACCGATGTTTCAGAAGTGCAAAACTATACCGATAATAAATACGCAAAGCCTGATGAAGATTTATTTGGTATAGCGAAAGATAAAAACGTCATTAAAATTCATTTAGAGTCGTTTCAATCTTTCTTAATTGATTATGAACTGGATGGAGAAGAAGTAACACCTTTTCTTAATTCACTTGTCAATGATGAAGAAAAGAACTTTACGTATTATGAAAATTTCTTCCATCAAACAGAACAAGGAAAAACTGCAGATGCTGAGTTAATTATGGATAACTCATTATATGGGTTGCCACAGGGCAGTGCATTTGTAACGAAAGGAAAGAATACGTATCAATCACTTCCTGCTATTTTAGACCAGGAGCAAGGATATAATAGTTCTGTTTTCCACGGGGACCACAAGTCTTTCTGGAACCGGGACGAAATTTACAAAGAATTCGGCGTCAATAACTTCTTCGATGCCGCTTATTACGATATGAACGATGATAATGTAATTGGTTATGGACTTAAAGACAAGCCATTCTTTAAAGAATCAATGCCAATTATGGAATCTTTAGACGAACCATTCTATGCTCATATGATGAGTTTAACGCATCACCATCCTTATCTAATTGATGACGAGGATGCAACGATTGATCCTGCTGAAACTGGAGATGGATCTGTCGACCGTTATTTCCAAACAGCGAGATATTTAGATGAAGCATTGGAAGAGTATTTTGATGACTTGAAAGAAAGTGGATTATATGAGGATTCTGTCATTATGATTTACGGAGACCACTATGGTATTTCCGATAACCATACACGAGCTCTCAGTGAATTATTTGATGAAGAAATAACTCCTTATAAATATGCGGAGCTACAACGCGTACCATTCATGCTGAAAGTACCAGGTATGGAAGGAAAAGGCACCCAATCTGAATATGCTGGTCAAGTAGACGTTATGCCTACCTTGTTGCATTTATTGGGGATTGATTCCAAAGATTATATAACATTTGGAACGGATATGTTATCAGATGAACATGATGATTTAGTGCCTTTCCGAAATGGTGATTTCTTTACTGAAGATTACGCAATGGTGAACGGCGTTTATTATGATAATGAAACAGGCGAAGAGATTGAAGAGAACGATGAATTAAAAGAAATGAAAGAAAAAGTTGAAAAAGAACTCAGCCTCTCGGACAAAGTGTTACAAGGTGACTTATTGCGCTTTTACGAACCAAATGACGATTGGGAACCTGTCGATACCGACGACTACTTCTATGATGACGAACAGATTGATATTCCAGACGATATAGAAGATAAATGGTCGGATGACGAAGACGAGGATGAGAATGAAGACAACGATGAGAACAATTCAAATAATGAAACCGAAAATGAACAAGAGTAAAGAATAGCCTTACGGTCAATCCAGTACACGACTTAACAATGTCGTGTACTGGATTTTTTTATACACGAAATAATTATTTATGGCTCTTATGAGAAGAAGAATGAATCAGTTTCATAATTGGCATTTCAAAAATCATTTAACGATAAATTTTCATATAAAAAAGCTAAGCATCCCTGTTACCACGGGATCGACTTAGCTTAAGTCCAGATTTATGCAGTGCATGCACTGGCTAATTGTTGAATAAATGGAATTTGATCGATGTCGAAATTTCCTCCACTTACGACCACGCCACAGTGACGTGAATTAATCTGTTCTTGATAGGCGAATAATCCTGCAAGAGCAGCAGCTCCAGCACCTTCCATTAACGTTTTATTACGTTCTAGCATATACAAAATAGCACGAGCAATTTCTTCTTCACTAACCGTAACAATATCATCCACATATTCTTGAATAAGCGGAATTGTTTTTTCTCCCGGTGTTTTAACCGCTATACCTTCAGCAATTGTATTTGCCAGCAAAGGTTGTTTAGGACGGATGCCGTAATAGGCATTATAAGCTGCGGGTATTTGCTCCGTTTGTACTCCGATAATTCGTACATTTTTATTCACATGTTTAGCAGCAACCGCCATGCCGCTTATAAGCCCGCCTCCGCCAATGGGAACAAAGAATGTATCAATTCGATCCTCCTGACGTAAGGCTTCCATCGCAATTGTCCCTTGTCCGGCCATGATATCGTAATCATCAAAAGGATGCACATACGTTGCTCCCGTTTGATTTTGCCGTTCTTTCGACGCTTCAAATGCCTCTTGAAATGATTCGCCTACAAGAACGACCTCCGCTCCATAATTTTGAGTCGCTTCTACCTTACTTAGCGGTGTTTTCTCAGGCATGAAAATGGTTGCTTGAGCTCCTAATTTCCGTGCAGCATAGGCAACGCCTTGCGCATGATTGCCTGCTGATGCAGTAATGACACCTTTGTCTAATTCTTCATTCGACAACTGCATTAATTTAAACGTCGCGCCACGAAATTTAAACGCTCCTGTTTTTTGCTGGTTTTCCATTTTAAAGTATACATGCTTACCTACGATTCGATTAGTAGTTTCTGAAGTAATCAATGGTGTTTTATGCACGATTGGTTTCAATCGTTCGTAGGCTTCGTAAATTTTGTCACCGGTTATTAAATCCCCAATACTTCCACTCTCCCTATTTTTTAAATTAGCTATTATATCCACTATAAAACAGTTTTTTCATAATTGCTAATCTTTTCTTCCAGTTTTAGCGTCAGAGCAATCTCATCCCAACCGTTGATAATATTCTCGCGACGATACTCTGGCATATCAAAATTGATTTCTTTACCATTTTGATCTCGAATTGTTTTCTCTATTAAATCGACTGTAAGAGTTAACTCACCTGCCTCCGCTTCATCTTGCCAAGCTTTGACTTGGGCTTCATCTACTTCAATTGGCACGAGCCCATTTTTAAACGAATTATTATAAAAAATATCTGCAAAGCTTGGAGCAATAATAATCCGGAATCCATAATCCAATAACGACCAAGGAGCATGCTCCCGAGAAGATCCGCAACCAAAGTTCTCCCCAGCGATTAGAATAGAAGCATCATCGTATTTCGCCTCATTCATAGTAAAATCGCTTCGCTTATGCCCATCATTATCAAAACGCCAATGATAGAATAAAAACTGACCAAATCCAGTCCGTTCAATTCGTTTCAAAAATTGCTTAGGGATAATCTGATCTGTATCCACATTATCCCGCTTCATCGGATAAACAAGACCTGTATGCTTTTCTATTGCTTCCATCTGTGCCACTCCTTTCTTTTACGCGTAGTGACGTACATCGACAAATTTTCCTTCTATAGCTGTTGCAGCCGCCATTTCTGGACTGACTAAGTGTGTACGTGCTTCATTTCCTTGTCTTCCTTCAAAATTACGATTGGATGTTGAAGCACATCTGCCTTTCGGTGGGATAATATCATCATTCATCCCTAAACAAGCACTACAACCAGCATTTCGCCATTCAAATCCGGCATCCTTGAATATTTGATCCAATCCTTCTTCTTCTGCCTGGTTCTTCACTAAAAATGACCCAGGAACGATGATGGCCGATTCAATATTGTCTTTCACTTTTTTCCCTTTAACTATTTTGGCAGCACTTCGTAAATCAGGTAATCTTGCATTGGTGCAGGAACCGATAAATATATGATCGACTTGGATATCCTGCATCGGCACATTTTCTTCTAATCCCATATATTCTAAGGCTGCTTTTGTACCAGCTTGATCTGCTTGTTCAGCGATAATGGGAGTACTACCACTAACCGGCGCCCCCATCCCTGGATTCGTTCCCCACGTCACTTGCGGCTCAACTTGACTGGCGTCAATGGTTAATGTCTGGTCATATTCAGCGCCTTCATCTGTCGCAAGTGCTAACCATTCTGCACTTGCCTTTTCGAAATCTTCTCCTTTGGGTGCATATCGTTTCCCTCTTAAGAATTCAACAGTAGTTTCATCCGGGCTGATTAATCCGGCACGAGCTCCTGCTTCAATCGACATATTACAAACCGTCATGCGCTCTTCCATCGTCATATTTCGAATTGCTTCTCCGGTATATTCAACAATATGCCCATTCCCCATGCGCACACCGTATTTTGCAATAATCGCCAGAATTAAATCCTTTGCTGTGACACCATAACCTAATTCACCATCTACTTTGACGTTTAACGTTTTCGGTCGTTCTTGCCACAATGTTTGGGTTGCAAAAACATGTTCTACTTCACTCGTACCGATTCCAAATGCAATAGCACCAAATGCCCCATGTGTTGAAGTGTGACTGTCTCCGCAGACAATGGTTTTTCCAGGTTGCGTTAAACCAAGCTGAGGACCGATAATATGCACAATCCCCTGGTCAGGGTGGAACATATCAGCAAGCTCTATTCCGAATTCTTTACAGTTATCTTGCAATGTGTCCATTTGCTTTTTGGATATTTCATCTTTTACATTTTCCCGATTGATTGTCGGGACATTGTGATCCATTGTAGCAAAAGTTAAATCTGGACGACGTACTTTCCGATTAGTTAAACGTAATCCTTCAAAAGCTTGAGGAGAAGTTACTTCGTGAATTAAATGGAAATCAATATAAATTAAATCTGGCTTTCCTGCTTCTTCATGGACTTTCTTTTTGTCCCATATTTTTTCAATTATTGTTTTAGGTTTAGTCAATATCCACACCTCCGACAGATAAGATATTTATAGATAACTTTTTACTTTTGCAGTCATTTCTTCAGTTGTTAATTCTGTTCCATTCGCGATAGATAAATCTGCTGTATGAAATCCGTCTTCCAGTGCCTTTTCTACTGCCTTTTCGACTGCTTCTGCTTCTTCTTCAAGACCAAAAGAGAAACGCAGCAGCATCGCGGCAGAAAGAATCATTCCCAGTGGGTTAGCAATACCTTTACCAGCGATATCAGGTGCTGAGCCATGTACAGGTTCATACAGACCAAGATTCTCTGATAAACTAGCAGAAGGCAACATACCAATCGATCCAGTTAAAACAGATCCAGCATCGCTTAAAATATCTCCGAACATATTCTCTGTCACCAAGACATCAAAACTGGTTGGGTTCGTAATTAAACGCATCGCAGCCGAATCGACTAATAAATGTTCTACCTCGACTTCTGGATACTCCTGTTTCATTTCTTCCACGATTTCGCGCCACATGCGACTCGATTCTAATACATTTGCCTTATCAACAGAGGTGAGGTGTTTTCTCCGGAGCATCGCGCTTTCAAAACCTTGCCGCACGATTCGCTCGATTTCTTCCCGTTTATAATGCAGCGTATCTACTACCGCATTTCCGTTGTCAATGCGTTCGCTGGGTTTTCCAAAATACAAACCACCCGTCAGCTCACGAACGACGTAAATATCGCTGCCATCAATCACAGATTCTTTTAAAGGAGACGCATGTAATAAAGGAGAAAAACCTTTTATCGGACGAATATTTGCAAATAGATTCAGTGCTTTGCGAATTTTTAATAAGCCTTGTTCAGGCCTTAAATGTCGTGGTACTTGATCCCACTTTGCACCGCCAATCGCTCCTAATAGAATTGCATCAGACTGCAAACATGCTTCCACTGTTTCATCCGTCAACGGTTCTCCGTATAAATCATAAGAGGTTCCGCCTATTTCATGTTGCTCAAAATGAAAAGTATGCTTATACTTATCTTCTATTGATTTTAAAATATCTGTCGCTGCGTTAATCACTTCCTGACCTACACCGTCTCCAGGAAGTACCGCAATTCTTTTTTCCATGATGTCCCTCCGTCTGCTTGTTTAAGAAACGATTACCGTTAAATCAATGATTTATTGTGGAATAAAAAGAGCTGCGAACTTTGTATCCAGCAGCAACCCCTTTTTACACCTACCTATTTTATAAAATAATAACAGAAGAAGGAGGGATTTCTCCTTCTTCTTATCAAAATAGGGTTATTATTTTAAAGGATTTTTAACAAAAGGCATTAATTCACGTAGTTCACGTCCAACTTCCGTAATTTGTGATTTATTTTCGCGAGCATTAATGGCATTATAACGCGGACGATTTGCTTGGTTTTCTAAAATCCAATCTTTCGCAAACTGGCCGGACTGGATATCTTCTAAAATTTCTTTCATACGCTCTCTTGTCTCATCATTGATCACACGCGGACCGGAGACGAAATCGCCCCACTGCGCAGTATCTGAAATAGAATAGCGCATATTTTCAATACCGCCTTCATACATAAGATCAACAATTAATTTCATTTCATGCAAACATTCGAAGTAAGCTATTTCTGGCTGATATCCTGCTTCTGTTAACGTATCAAACCCTGATTTTACAAGGCTGGTCAATCCACCACAAAGCACTGCTTGCTCTCCGAATAAGTCCGTTTCTGTTTCTTCTTGGAAGGTTGTTTCCAGTACGCCTGCTCTTGCACCACCAATACCAGCAGTATAAGCTTTCGCAACATCAGTTGCTTTTTTCGTATAATCTTGGAATACAGCAAATAGAGCCGGAACTCCAGCACCTTCTTCATAAGTTCTTCGCACCAAATGACCAGGACCTTTTGGAGCTGCCATGAACACATCCACATCCGCTGGCGGCACAATTTGAGAAAAGTGAATATTAAAACCATGTGCAAAGCCAATTGAACTTCCTTCTTGTAAATTGTCCTTAATACTTTCTTCATATACTTGTGCCTGTAATTCATCTGGAAGCAGGATCATTGTCACATCTGCCTGCTTTACGGCGTCTGCTACAGGTAAAACCGTAAACCCATCTTCTTCAGCTTTTTGTTGTGATTTCCCCGGGCGAAGTCCAATCGTCACATCGAACCCACCATCGCGTAAATTCAATGCATGTGCGTGTCCTTGTGAACCATAACCAACTACGGTAATTTTTTTGCTTTGTAGAGCTTCTTTCTGAATATCTTTGTCATAATACACTTTTGCCATGAGTACATTCTCCTTTAAATATGTTTATTTTTTAACAGTTACACAGAATACTGTGTTAACTCTGTTACTTGAGATGTCGGCTGTTGCCCTCGCAGGAAAGCCGTGACGCCTGTTTTAGCCAAATCTTTAATACCATAAGGCCGTAACAGTGAAATAAGTGCTTCCGTCTTCTCCGGCTTCCCTGTTACTTGAATCGTGATGCTGTCTTTACTGATATCAATAACAGTCGCACGAAACGGCGTAATCAGTCCTTGAATTTCATTACTTGATTGCGGGTTACTGGCCACTTTAATTAAAGCAAGTTCTCTCGCTACCAGTGATTTATCGGTAATATCCGACACTTTAATAACATCAATTTGTTTATTTAATTGTTTCGTTAATTGCTCGACCTTTTGATGATCGCGTACATCAACGACTAAAGTCATTTTCGAAATTCCCGGAACTTCGGTTTCTCCAACTGAAATGCTGGAAATGTTAAATTGTCGACGCTGCAGCATTCCGGTAACTCTGTTTAAAACGCCACTATGATTTTGAACCGTTGCACTTATGATTCGTTTCATCTTGTCACCCCTAACATTTCGTTGATACCACTACCAGGAGCTACCATTGGATATACCTTCTCTTTCTTAAGAATTCGAAAATCTGCTACAACAGGGCCAGCATGTGCAAAAATGGTATCCAATGCCGTTGACACGTCTTCTTCTTTCTCAGCTTTTACGCCTAAGATACCATAACTTTCTGCTAATTTAACAAAATCAGGGCCTTCTTCTAGCAATGATTCGGAATATCTTTCTTCAAAAAAGCTTTCCTGCCATTGTCGGACCATCCCAAGAGCGGAGTTATTCATAATAATAACTTTCACTGGCAAATTATATTTCTTCAACAAGAGCAATTCTTGGATATTCATTTGAATACCGCCGTCTCCATTAATCGAAACAACTAGTTCATCCGGACGACCAATTTGTGCGCCGATGGCCGAAGGGAAACCATATCCCATTGCTCCTAACCCACCAGAAGTCACCCAACGATGCGGTTCATCCATGGTGTAATATTGAGCAGCCCACATTTGATGCTGGCCTACATCGGTTGTAACAATCGCTTTACCTTCTGTTTTTTCATGAATATTCTGAATAAGCGATTGTGGTGAAATAGCCTCGGATGATTTATCATGCCATAAAGGAAATTTAGCTTGGTTTGCTTTTAAATGAACGAGCCAATCCCGATGAGACGGTTTTTCAAATGATCTATTCAACAATGCTTCAAGTGCCTTTTTGGCATCAGCTACAACGGGAATATCTGTTGCCACGTTTTTCCCAATTTCTGCTGGATCAATATCGATATGAGCGACTGTTGCATTGGGAGCAAACTTCTCGAGATTACCAGTTAGCCTATCATCAAATCGAGCCCCAATGTTAATCAATACATCTGATTCTGAAATGGCCATATTCGCTGCATAGGAACCATGCATGCCTCCCATACCTAAAGCCAATGGATGAGAGCCTGGAAAACCGCCTAAACCAAGCAATGTGTTTACGACTGGCAAATCATAATTTTCTGCAAATTCTTTTAAAAATTCAGCTGCTCCTGAAGACACAACGCCTGCCCCCGCTAAAATCACAGGGCGCTTTGCATTTGCGATTGCTTCGGTCACTTTAATAATTTGCAATGGATTTGGTTTGGTTGTCGGCTGATATCCTGGTAAATAAAAATCGGTTTCCATTGCTTCTTCAGATAAAGAAGT
>DATGTM010000057.1:0-5236 GCA_035301845.1 Pseudogracilibacillus sp.
AGTTCTTTTTAAAGGAAAACAAAGAAAATGAGTGGTGTGCATCTAAATAGTATTTAAACTACGCTAGGTCTATCATAGAAAACAAAGGAGCGTTTTAAAATGCCAACTATTATTGATCTTTCACATCATCAAGATCCAGTCAAAATAGATTACGATGCTCTCGCAAAACAAGTGGATTTCGTTATTATACGGACACAGTACGGTTCTCAGGTTATCGACAAACATTTTCAAACACATCACCAGGAATTTCAAAAAAGAAATATTCCAACTGCCGCTTATGCTTGGGTCCGGGGCGTAAACACTGCCGACATGGAAAAAGAAGCTACAGACTTTTATGAACGGACGAAAAAGCTACGTCCGACATTTTGGTTTTTGGATGTCGAAGAAAAATCGATGGAAAATATGCGTGCAGGCGTCTATGCGTACCAGCAAAAACTTCGAAAACTTGGGGCGAAAAAAATAGGAATATATATTGCTCACCATCATTATCAAGCTTTCAACTTAAAACTGAACGAAACAGATGCTGTTTGGCTACCACATTATGGAAGCAACAACGGAAAAGTGAATTCAAAACCAAAATTCCCAAATGATATTCACCAATATACTGATAAAGGTAGACTTAATGGCTACGCAGGTCCACTTGATTTAAATCGATTAACTGGCGATAAAAATCTAGCCTTTTTCACTGGCTCCACTAAATCGTCCCATAAAAACCCAGAAGAAAGGCCAACACCTCATATTGGAAAACGGATTGTGAATAAACATACTGAGGCCGTAAACTTTTATGATACCCCACGCTGGACAAATCCGACCGGTACTTTCCTCCCGAAAGAAAGCTGGATAATTACTGGAAAATATCAGGTAGAAGGATTTCCTATGTTCGAGGTAAAAAACAGCAAAGACAATATTTTTTATATTACAGCGAATAAAAAATATGTCGATATAGAAACCATTGAACCTTCTCATACCTACTATAAGGTGAAACAAGGCGACACCGTTTCACAGCTTGCCCGAACATTTCAAACAACAGTCTCTCAAATTAAACAATGGAATCAATTAAAAAATATTCACAAAATATATCCTGGTCAGCGGCTAAAAATAAAAGAATAAAGCCTCTTCTGAATAATGCAGGAGAAATTTCATCCAACTATTCAAAAAACGGACAACCATTAAAAAGTTGTCCGTTTGTTTTCGATTTTAAGTTGTTCATCTACCCAAGCAGTGAGATAACAGTATTAGGCTTTCACTTTAGACATAACTGCCTGTTTTAAATGATGTAAGGCATGAGAACTGCTTTCTTTCGAAGCTTCTTTCACACCAAAATAAAATTTAATTTTTGGCTCTGTGCCTGAAGGTCGAATACAGAACCAAGCTCCGTTATCCAATTTATACTTCAACACATTAGAAGTAGGAAGCTGTATGGTTTCTTCCTGGTTATCTCTGACAAATATACGCTTGCTATTTGCATAATCTTCGCGCACGAGTACATCTTTCTCGGCAAGTCTTTCAGGTGGATTGCTCCTAAAATCATCCATAATCGCAGCGATTTTTTCCACCCCTGCGCGACCATCCAATGTTAGAGATTCCAGCCCCTCTTGATAAAATCCATATGTCTCATATAAACGATGTAAGACATCAATTAAAGTCATTCCATTACGTTTATGATGTGCCGCAGCTTCTGCAATAATAAGGCAAGTCTGAACAGCATCTTTATCACGTACGAAGTCACCGATTAAATAACCGTAACTTTCTTCATAACCAATAAGAAATTTGTGTTCGCCGGTTGTTTCGAATTCTTTAATTTTCTCACTAATATATTTGAAACCAGTTAATGTATCAATAGAAGTCAGACCATGCGCTCGTGCAATTTCACTCCCCAATTCAGAAGTGACAATAGTCTTGAGAACTGCAGCATTCGACGCTAATTCCTCGCGCTTCTCTTTTTCGTTAATCAAATAATGCACTAATAAAGCGCCAATTTGATTTCCATTTAACATTTCATATGTGCCAGCTGCATCACGAACCGCTACACCGACACGGTCTGTATCGGGATCTGTCGCAAGTAATATGTCTGCCTTGGTTTTTTCTCCATACTGGATGGCTAATTCAAATGCAGCAGCTTCTTCCGGATTCGGTTGCTTAACTGTTGAAAAGTCAGGATCTGGCTCTTCTTGTTCTTTTACGACCGCAACATGGTTAAATCCTATTTTCGCCAAGCCTTCCCGCACTGGTCGATTCCCTGTCCCATGCAAAGGAGTATAAACAATCCGCAAATCATTCGCCATCTCTTTGATCATTTCTGGTTGAATGCTCAAAGAAGCAACGTTCGCTAAATAAGCCTGATCCACCTTCTCTCCTATCATCGTTAATAAGCCTTCATCCAATAACGTTTGGTAGTCCCCTACTGGAATCGTTAATTCATTTTCAACACTATTCACTTTTTCAACGATTACATCTGCATCTTCAGAAGCAAATTGCGCTCCGTCTGATCCATACACTTTAAAACCATTATAAGGAGATGGGTTATGGCTTGCTGTAATAACAATGCCACTGAACGCATGTAAATACCGTACAGCAAATGACAGCTCAGGTGTTGTACGTAATGATTCAAAAACATACGTCTGAATCCCATGTTGTCCGAGCGTTTTCGCCGCTTCAAAAGCAAATTTTTCCGAACGATGTCTCGAGTCATAAGCTATCACAACACCACATTGTTTAGCAGTTTCTCCTTCTTCATCTATGTATCTCGCCAAACCTTCCGCTGCTTTGCGGACTGTATATGTATTCATCCGATTCGTCCCAGGCCCAATAATGCCTCGCATCCCACCTGTCCCAAATTCTAAATGTTTATAAAAACTGTCCTCTAATACCGTTTCATCCTTTTCTATTTCTTGCAATTGTGTTTTTAAATCGGCGTCTAAATCCGAAAAATTTGTCCACCGCTTATAGGCATCTTGCCAATGCACTAGCAATTCCCCCTTCATTCTGCTTAGAACTGTACTAATAATACTCTTATCATACCAAATTTATCTCGTTAAACGAAGTATGACCCTCTTATAGACGCGGAACAATGAAAGAGTGAAATAACTTATAATGTAAGTAAAAGAGCGGTTTTATCATCTGCAGGTTTTAATCTTGGATAAACTCGACAATCAGAATCATCCGCTTCTCTTTTTTCTATCTTCTCTACCAAACGATCCAGCCCATTTTCAAACGCATAAGCTGCTGTCTTTTCCCAAGTTTTCGTTTCTCCTGTACTTAATGGAATTTGCAACCCGTCACTAATTAGTAAAATTTGCTGTACTCGATTTAAAGCAATCCTTCCATACTCTATATGGTGTAAGGCTGCTTTACTGCCATCAATAATGCCGTAGCCATGTCGTGTATTTGATGTGCAACGATTCTCTTTCAAAAGTGGAGAGAGCGACTTTTTGCGTTCAGCAAAAGACAGCGATGGAGTGCTTGTTGCTTGATTCAGCCGGTCTAACTCTTCGATTGCCCGCTGATCTAAATAACTTATTAAATCATAGGTCAAAAAACGAATATCCCCATTCTCATATTGCAAAACAATCATACAATCTCCGGCATGGACATAATCAAAAGTGGTCTGAGCTCGGTTAAATTGAATAATTGCCGCCCCTGTTGAACTTCGGTGTAATTTGGACATATGTTCAATAGAATCTTCTTCTACTGCCCCGCCAATTTCTTTATAACGAGCTACTGTTGCTTCTCCTGTAAGCTGGTTTGCTTTCGTTATTCTCTCTAACAGCGACTGATCAGGGTTTTCTTTTAGCATTTCTTCTTGAACCACACGGGAAGCAATATCCCCTGACAAAGTTCCCAGACCCGTCGCTCCGTCCATGACCGCATAAATGCTATCACTGTGGTTGATTGCATACGCATCTTCATTCACAGCACTATACCCTTTTTTGTAAATTTTTGTTATGTCCAAGTCAACCCGCTCCTTTTTAAAAATAATTTACTTCCTTTTTGGTTCCTCACCCTAAATTGTTTAATAAATTGCATTCGCAGTGGTTTCAGTCAGTTGTTTAAAAACACATTCAATTCTTATATTTATCCATCAGTTTATAAACTAAAAAGCGTTCCTCTCTACCTGAAATCATATACTAACCCACACCTTTTTCAAAACAAATGGATGATAGTAAACCTTGGTATTTGTCATGATTTATTGACAAATACCTTAGGTGCACTTATAGAATAGAAAATATATATGATTATTTATCTCCTATAAAATTTCCATTGCGCAACTCTGACAGAAAACAGTTTTTCTAATGCGTATCCTGGATGCACTTCCCCTGCATAAAAGTTCATAAAAAAACGTGATGCTTTGTTTGCATCACGTTTTTTTAAAAATATTTTATTCAAATGTTTTCTCTTCATCAACCTCGTGGTATTTATTTAAGATAGAAAGAGTACTTGGTTTGTTTTCGGAAGCCATTTTCTCTCCCGCTTCAATAGCGGCATCTTTTTTACTGTATTGTTCTTCAATTGCGACATCTTCAACTTTAACGAACCATGCTGTCGCATCCTTGTTTGGTGCAATAGAATAATGTTTCATTAGTTACACTCCTCACGTTTATGTTTAAATTTAAAAATTGCAGTTTATTTTATCCTGCCTACTAACTTATTATTCCCAGCGCATCGTTTTATTAAACATACTGGATTGATTTTTTTCATGCAGGTTTCACTTCATAACAAACGGGAATGCATATACATATGAGTTAGTAACTTATTGTAAATAAACAAATAAGGAGTGAATGTGCATTATGTTATTAAAACAACAGATAGAAGAATTAAAGAATAAAACATTCGACGAACCACAAAAAGTGTATTCTATGTATTTAAACACGGATCCGCGTGATCCTGAACAACAAAACGGCAAATGGAAAATCAAATTAAAAAAATCATTACAAGATTTAGCAGAAACAACGAAAAAAAGTGATTCTCATGAAGAAAAAAATCAAGCAAAATCAATGATTGAAAAAGTAGAACAAGAAGTATATGACCGAGAACCAGATATGCAACGTAGTTTCGTCTTTTTCGGAACGGCAGATGAAGAACTATGGTTTTCAAAAATGCTGCATATCCCAGTAGAAACAGAATTCCATTGGGAAGACCAGCCCCATGTAGAACAACTAGAAAAATTAGAAGAAGCATATCCTTATACAGGAGTCGTTGTCATGCAGCAGGATTCCGTGCTTGCTATTGAAACAGA
>DATGTM010000058.1:0-4566 GCA_035301845.1 Pseudogracilibacillus sp.
TATACCGGAGTATTTAATGGAAGTGTTACCAGCACCGCTTGTCGGCTTGTTTTTCCTGGGAGTATGGGCATGTGCACTTGGCTGGGGTGGCCCTTGCCAATTCTCTGGATCGACAAGTCTTGGGAAAGATACAGGAAGTGCAATTCGCCCTAAAGCAACTGAAAGCCAACTAATTGTCTATACGAAAATTTCTTTATTACTATTAACAGTGTTAATGATTGTTTTTGGATTTATGCGTACAGAGCAATCTGCCTGGTGGAACGTGCTTGCTTGGACGATTCGGAACAGCGCAACTTTTGCCCCTGTGGTTGCTGCTCTTTTTTGGCCAGTTGTAAAAAGACGAGCAGTATTAGCTTCTCTTTGTACTGGTTTTATCTCAGGATTGACTTGGTATTTTCTCGGAGGATGGAATCCGGAATTGTTTTATTTGAACATTCATCCTGTCTGGGTAGGCAGTTCTGTAAATATATTAACGATTATATTTGTTACATTGTTTGAGAAGCAGTCGGATTGGCAACTGAAAAAACCAGATGGGCTAACAATTATAAGTGCGTTTATAGGGATTTTGATTACTTTCTTAAACATTGTTTATTTTCATGTTTTTTATGCAAATGGACTGTTTGGCTTGTTTCTCTTCGCAACGATTCTTTGTTTTTTTGTTGTAAATATTCGAGTAGTAAAACCAAAAAAAGAAGAAGCAAATATTATTTCTAAAGTATCCAATATATAAAAAACAGAGGACATGCATTATTTATTTCTTAAGTTAGAAAAATGCACTGTCTTCTGCTTTTTTGAAGTAATTTATTATTATTCATTTCTTTTTGGCACACGTTTTTCAATAAAAAAACTTAAGAAAATGCCTACTGCTGATATGATGGTTAATACCATAAAAGCGATATTTGCCCCGTGAATCGACGGATGGTTAATTGCTGGGTTCGATTCAGCCGAAGTAGTGCTAATCGTCATTACAGTGATAATGACCGCTGTTCCGATCGAAGCAGCAACTTGTCGCAATGTGTTTGTCATTGCGATACCATGTGGAATGAGGCTGTCTTTCAATTGGTTTAAGCCAGCGGTTGTTGCCGGCATCATGACCATCGATATTCCGAACATCCGTATAGCGTATAACATCGTAATTGTTAACATTGTTGTGCCGATACCTAGAAAAGCAAATGCTAAAGTGCTGCCGGTGATAATAGAAAAACCGACGACTCCTAACCATTTTGCTCCGTAGCGGTCAAATATCTTTCCGGTAATCGGCGACATCATTCCATTTATTAAAGCACCAGGGAGGATAGCTAAACCGGATTCCATTGCTGTAAATCCACGCATATTCTGCATATACAAAGGAACCAGTGTTTCTGTACCAATCAGTCCTAAAAAAGCAATCATCGGCAAAACGACGGATAGAGTAAATATTGGGTTTTTAAAAACTCGAAATTCCAACATAGGCACCTGTATACGAAGCTGACGAAGGATAAAGAATAAAAGTGCAATTGCCCCGATGAACAATGAGATGATAGTAATAGTACTCCCCCATCCATTATTTCCAGCGCTCGTAAAGCCATATAATAAACCACCGAACCCAAATGACGATAAAACAATCGAGAAAATATCTAACTTGGGATATGTTAAGGTTGTTACGTTTCTCATCACTTTAAGTCCGATTAAAACTTCTAAAATACCAATGGGAAGAATAATATAAAATACAGCTCTCCAGGAATAGGTTGTGATGATCCAGCCTGAAACAGTCGGACCTATGGCAGGTGCAAATGAAATAACCAGTCCAACTAACCCCATTGCCATTCCTCGGCTTTTAACAGGAAACATTAGCAAAAAGACGGACTGCATAAGCGGCATCATGATTCCAGCTCCGACGGATTGAACAATCCGTCCCATAATTAATGTGTTAAAGTCAAACGCAATTGCGGCAAAAAACGTACCTACTGTAAAGATGCTCATCGCAGTGGTAAATAATTGCCTGGTTGTAAACCTTTCGATTAAAAACGCAGTAACAGGAATCATGATACCATTCACCAACATAAAAATGGTTGTTAACCATTGTCCAGTGTTGGCACTAACTCCCATTTCTTCCATAATTGGCGGTATTGCAGTAATCATAGTCGTTTGGTTCAAGATCGAGATAAACCCGCCTGATAAGAGTAAGATAATAATAGGCTTATTGCCAGAAGAATTTGCCATATAGTAATCCTTTCCAAGTTATAAATTCATTTTGTTGGTATGTATTTACAAAAACATAGAAAAAGGAAAGTTCTTTTTTATAAACTAGAGTAAGATAACCCCAATTTATAAAAAAGAGAGCCTTCCCATTTTAAGAGCTTCCTATAGAGTAACAGGATGTACTTCTTTAAAACAAACTATTGAACTGCTCATTTGTATGTTATGACATGTAGGGAAAAATCAAGCGCATAAAAAGTGATTTACTCTCTTTCTAAAAGCCCTTCATTTTCTAAGAAATCTTTGGCAACCTCACGCGGCGGTTGATCTTCAAAGTCAACCTCATAGTTCATTTCGCGCATTTCTTTATCGCTGATTTTACCAGCCAGCTGGTTTAAAATTTCTTCCAGTTCCGGATATTCATCTAATGTCTCTTCGCGCATTAATGGAGCGCCTTGATAAGGTGGAAATAAATCTTCCGGATCATCTAAGGAGACAAGTCCAAGATCAATCATATAACTATCGGTTGCATAAGCATCAATCATTTGTACTTCATCACTTTTAATTGCTTCTTGTCTTAACCCTGGGTCCATCGTTTGTACTTCAAGGTCTAAATCATATACATCTTTCATTCCTTGATAGCCGTCCTGGCGATCATTAAATTCCAATGTGAAACCTGCGACTGCGTCATCTTCCACTTCTTTTAAGTCGCCCATTGTTTCGAGGTCATTTTCTTCGGCGAATTCTTCTTTCACAGAGACGGTATAAGTGTTATTGTATTTCATAGGTTTGAGATATTCCATATCAAATTGTTCTTTCATGCCATCACGTGCTTGTTCATATACTTCTTCTTCCTTGTTGCTATCGGCTTCTTCTTCCATAAAAGTCACAATGGCAGTTCCTGTAAATTCTGGATAAATATCAATACTTTTATTTTTTAATGCTTCGAAAACAAAAGCAGTTTTTCCGAGTTCAGGCTCCAGATTTACATTGATATCTGTTTCGTCTTCAATCAACAATTTATACATATTAATTAAAATTTCAGGTTCTGCGTTTAACTTTCCGCCAATTGTAATTTCTTCCTGCTCACCGCCTTTAAAGAGGAAGGGAGCGAAAATGACCAGAATAACAAGAACAAGCATAACAATTAAGGATTTAAATCCTGACTTTAAAGAGAAATACTCAAAGAGACGTAATATATAATCCAGTGCAATAGCTAAAAGAGCAGCAGGAATCGCACCTAGTAGAATGAGATTAATATCTGCACCTCGGTCAATCCCGAGTAAAATAAGCTTCCCTAAACCACCAGCTCCGATTAAAGCTGCAATAGTAGTTGTTCCTACAATAAGCACCATGGAAGTTCGAATGCCTGCCATAATCGTAGGCATCGCAATAGGTAATTCCACCTTGGTAAGTCTCTTGAAAGAAGACATCCCCATTCCCATAGCTGCTTCTTTTAAAGGGGCAGACACTTCCTTCACTCCTGTATATGTATTACGCATGATCGGAAGGAGACCATATAAGAACAGAGCGATAACAGCTGGTACTTTTCCGATGCCAAAAAAAGGAATCAGAAAAGCGAGTACGGCTAAGCTGGGAATCGTTTGTAAAACAGCTGAGGCGCCTATGATCGGCTCGGCAATTTTTTGTCGTCTAGTTAACCATAACGCCAAAGGTATAGCTAGAAGAATAGCAATAGCAAGAGAAATTAGTGAAATTTGCAAATGTTCCCAAGCAGCGTACCAGAATTCATCTATTCTATTTTGATAGGTGGAGATAAAATTAGCCAAGTTGTTTCACCCCATCTTTCCTATCTGTATGTTTTTGTAAGAAACGGACAATATTCCGGTTTGACAGTGTGCCGATGACCTTGTTGTTTTTAAGGACAGGAATCACTCCACAAACGTCTGTTTCAACCGTACTAGCGGCATTTTGCAGTTGAGCGTCGTTAGGGAACGGATCACTTTCGAATGTTTCTCCATTTCGTAAGGTGTATAAATATTGGTTTTGAGAGTCAACGACAATCCACACCCCACTTTGGTATTGTTGGGCAGCTGTTTCGTAATCACTTTTCTGAACGACGTTGGTGAGTGATGTATCTGCTACTACGTCAACAGCACTTTGCCAAGGAGATTTTCGGGAACCGATAAATTGATCAACAAAATCATCTACCGGGTGTGTAATCAGTTTTTGTGGTTGATCGATTTGGATAATACTGCCATCTTTCATAAGACATACCCGATCACCAAGCATTAAAGCTTCATCAATGTCATGTGTCACAAATACAATTGTTTTATTAATCTGTGTTTGCAATTGGCGGATATCTTGCTGCAATTGTTCTCTGCTGATGGGATCAAGTGCGCTGAATGGCTCATCCATGACAATGAT
>DATGTM010000059.1:0-61842 GCA_035301845.1 Pseudogracilibacillus sp.
TTCAGAAAAAAGATAAGTATTTTTAAAAAAAGGTTTTGTGTGCCAGCAGCTGGTACAGCAAAACCTTTTTCTTTATCGGATTCCTTTAGTATTCCCGTTGTGTAATCGGACAACTGCTGTTATGATTTAAGTATCCTATGACAAATTATTTTCATAATTAAATTCTAAACGAAATAGATAGAGGAGCACATCGATGAGTTTAACTGACAAAGAATTACAGCAACTTGCTTTCACGATTATTTTGCATGCAGGAAATGCTCGTTCTTCCGCTATGGAAGCGATTACTTCAGCTAAAAACTTTGAATTCGAAAAAGCACAAGCTAACATAACAGAATCAACAGATGAATTAACATTAGCACATCGAGAACAAACAACACTTTTACAACAAGAATCCTCAGGAGAAGCTCTGAATTTATCTATCATTCTTATCCATGCAGAGGATCATTTAATGTCTGCTATCACCGTGAAAGATTTAGCCAATGAAATGATCGATATGTATAAAAAAATTCAACGATTGGAGAAATAAATATGAAAATTATACTTATTTGTTCTGCGGGTCTATCGACCACAATGCTCGTCAATAAAATGCGTGAATCTGCTGAAGAACGAGGCATTTCTGCTGAAATTAAAGTACTAGCTGAATCCGAGAAAATTACAGAACATACAGAAGGATTGAATGTTGTACTCATCGGACCGCAAGTTCGTTTTCTAGAAAAAAAATTGCGAGACATTTTGGAACCAGAAGGTGTGAAAGTGGATGTGATTGATCAAATGGCTTACGGATTAATGCAGGGAGATAAGGTGCTTGACCAAGCGGTTGCCTTATATGAAAGTTGAAATTTTCGATCAACATAATGTGAACTATTTTATACTGATAACCAAGAGGAAAACGCTTCTCCTTTTGGTTATCTTGAAGTATACCTCTTCTTACCACCTTTTATTTGCTGCATTGCGATTGCAGAGTGCAATCGTACCATATAAAATGATGCCGCCCAATCCCCAACCTGCTACAATATCCGTCGGGTAATGTACATTTAGAATAAAACGGCTAAATCCGATCAGAAAAGCAAAAATTATAAAATAGCAGTAGACAATCATTGAAAAAACAGGAGAACGAACCATTTTTCCCGTAAAATAAGCAAGCAATCCATAACAAACGAAAGAGACCATTGCATGACCTGAAGGAAAACTATACCCATTTGCATCCAGCAACACAGAAGTTTCCGGTCGGTCTCTTGCTATAAACAATTTGCTGCTTTTATTTACTATATATGTCCCCAATATAACTAGACCGTATGTGAAAGCCGGACGCCATGCTCGATAAATGCACCAGATCACTATCATCATTCCAATGACAAAGGGTACCATAAAAGGTTTCGAACCAAATACCGTAAGCCACCGGAATAGCACATAGACAATACTATCTTTTATCTCCTCGGTAAACCCTCTTGTTACAGCATCAATCCACGGTAATCCCCCTGTCAGAATAACACGCAGCCACCACCAAATGACGCTGAAATAAACGGCAATAAAAATGAAAAAGAGGAAATTATGGCGAATTTTCATACACAAACGTCCTTTTCTTTGCTTTTTTATTGTAAAATACTATACGTAATATGATTAATATTGTACCATACATATAGTTGTATAATATTAGTAAAAGAAGGGAATTATGCAGATGGCAACGAAAGAATTTGAAATTACTTCAGACGTAGGATTGCACGCACGTCCTGCTACTTTATTAGTACAGGAAGCAAGTCGTTACGCTTCAGATATTGAACTGGTACATGAAGACAAAACGGTCAATGTTAAATCTATTATGGGAGTTATGTCTTTGGGTCTTTCCAAAGGGAAAATGTTTAAATTAGTAGTTGAAGGACACGATGAAGATGAAGCAATCAATGGAATAGAAACATTACTGACAGAAGAAAATATTGCTAAATAAAAAAAGCAGCACACTTTATAAAGTGTGCTGCTTTTTTAAGAGATTTACGACAGAGCAGAAAGAATTAAGAAGCCTCTTCATTTGGTAAATAGGTTAATGTTTTTCCGGTAAATCCATAAAAAACAGTGAGTAATGGGCTTAATAAACAGAAAAACGTAAATGGTAAATAAGCCACTGTGGAGATCCCCAAAACAGATGTAATAAATACGCCACAAACACTCCAAGGCACTAATGGATTGACCACTGTTCCGGCATCTTCAGAGACTCGTGCCAAATTAATATTACTTAAACCGACTTTTTTATATTGTTGTCCGTATGCTTCTCCTGTTAAAAGTACGGATAAATATTGCTCTCCTATTAACACATTAATCCCAATGGCCGTTAATGCTGAAGATAAGATAACAGTACTCACCTTTTTTAATAAAGATTCAATGGTAGAGAGTAATTTCGGTACAATTCCTAAAGTGAATAAAAGCCCGCCTAAACTAAGTGCTAAAAGCACGATACCGATGGTGGAAAACATGCTTTCCATCCCTCCACCAGTTAGCAGTTCATCTATTTCTTCGACTCCGGTGTCAGCTGCAAAACCTTCGAATAATATGGTTAATATCTCTCCAACTGGTAGCACCTCATGAAAAAATGAAACTATAATAGCACTCACTGTTCCAGCAGCTAAAGCTAATAAAGCAGGTGCTTTCTTAATCGAAAAAACAACTAAAATAACAATAGGTATAATGGCACGATCCCAGCTAATTAACCCGGTATCTAACAAACCTAATTTGAATGTTTCGATACCTGAAAAGTCAGCATGTTGCATACTTGGTGATATGAATGCGAACAAAACAAGCGATATGAAAAATGCTGGAAAAGTCGTCCATCCCATATTTTTAATATGTGCAAATAAATCAACATGCAATATAGAAGAAGCCATATTTGTTGTATCGGATAAAGGAGACATCTTATCACCGAAAAAAGCTCCCGACACAATGGCTCCTGCTGTCATTGGAAGAGATACATCAATTGCACTCGAGATGCCGATGAAGGCGACACCGACTGTTCCAACTGTCGTTAATGAACTGCCAACACTAATTCCAACAATCGCACACACGACAAAAACGACCGCTAAATAAAACTGCGGGGTCACTAAATTAAATCCGGCATAAATTAACGTCGGAATGGTACCTGCAAACATCCAGGCAGCAATTAAAATACCAATAAAGAAAAACAGAAAGACAGCTGCCATACCAGCTTTTGCTCCTTCAGTAATCCCCTCTTCCAATTGCTTATAACTAACCTTCTTACTTAATCCATACATCATTAATAATAATAATACAATCGCCAATGGAATATGCGGGTCTGTACCAAAAATCACTATGCTCGAAAACATAATCGCAATAGTTATTAGTGTAAGCAAAATAGCTTCCCATAAGCTTGGCATTAATACTGGCTTAATCCGAAACATACGACACTTCCTCTACCTTTCTCTATGGATGTAATCCTCATCTTTAAACATAAAATAAAAAGCTCCTTCTTGATAATAACATACAACGTAGGTCTACTGCTGCTGAAAAGATAAAGAATTTAAAATTTTATATAACCGTTTCTTACAATGGATAAATCTATCTCTTCATCTTTACTCTATTTTATATATTGACAAATTAAGAAGAAAAAATTCCCTATCCTATACAAAAAAAGTTCTCCACTAAAAAATTTGGAGAACTTCATCCCTTTTCTATATAGAACGTATTTCATACATAAACTAAGTCTAACAACTCTGAAAAGATTTCCCTAACCAGAAATAGTGTCTCGTCATTTCTCACACTTCGACCGTTTTTAATACATTGCTCAACCCTTTTTGAATATGGCTTTGCATAAGCTCAGTTGCTTTTACTTTATCCTGTTCCAAGATGGTTTCATAAAGCCGTTGATGTTCTTCTAACAATGTTGGGTAAAAATTAGCTTCCATGGTACTTCTCATATAATGTATTTTTGTCTTAATCATATCCAATAAACGAATTAAATGTTTATTACATGAACCCTCTAAAATAATCGTGTGAAAATCCTGATCAAATTGAGTTAAATCTTGTTTATCATCGATGGCTTGTTGCGTATGTTGTAAATTTTTATCCAAGCGAGTAAGCATTTTTTTCTCTTGGTGATCAATTGCTAACGATACAGCTAACACTTCTAAACTTTCCCGGCACTCGAATAATTCTCTTATATCGGCAACATCAGGTTCGTAGACTTTCACAAATCCGTTATTGTAGTGAAGCAATCCATCCTGAATTAACATTCGAATAGCTTCACGGACAGGTCCTCGACTGATGCCAAGTGCAGAAGCCACTTTCGCTTCTACAATCCGTTCAGCAGGTTTTCTATCTCCGGCTATAATGGACTCTTTTAAAATGGTATAGGCTTGTAAATGCAGCGATTTAGGTCGAACAATTTCTTTCATCTTACTTCCTCCCTCTTTATAAATAGTATTCAGACTTTCAAGTGAGTTGATTCTTTCTTACGAATTGTCTTTTTATATAAGGTTTGCGTATAACTTTGTTAGCTCTCACTGCTGGCGGATGCTTACCGCTGATTTGGCTTGAGCCCCCTTGCATAATTTTTTATATTTATGATTGCAAGTTAATTTTTATACTATAAAAGCAATCGCTATATCCAATTAATACTATTAAAATCTAGTTTTGAGGTGCCTTTTAAAACGATTAACTTACTTTCTCTTCCTCGTTTATTAGTTAACTGCTAACTAAAATTACGTTATTCCTATTATGCATGAATTCATTTATAAAAGAAAGCGTTATCAATGAAAATATACATAATCTTGCATTACAAATTACTATTAATATACGACTCTTTCTTATACACTGGGAATAAAAGAAAGGAGTGGGCTGATGGGAACTAAAAACCAACGTCTCACTAGGCAAGAAATAAATACGCAATCTACTTGGAATCTACGGGATATTTTCCAAACAGAAGAAGCATTTAAAACAGCGATGCAGACTGTCGAGAAGGATGTTGTACGATTTTTAACTTATAAAGGTGAATTAGCTAAAAATGCAGAAACATTACTCACCGGTTTACAGCTTTTAGAGCATATTCTTATGCAACTTTCTCATCTCGGAAATTACGCTGCTTTACAATATGCAACTGATGGCACAAATTCGGATCATCAGGCGCGTTATTCAAAAACAAACGCTCTGATTGCTAAAATCGAAGCTCAATTAGCGTTTGTACAGCCGGAATTATTATCAATACCTGATGAAGTTATCCGCCAGTATAAAGAAGCTAACACTAGTTTGAAGAATTATGAAAAATACTTGAATGACATCTTAAAACAAAAATCCCATGTTTTATCATTGGAAGTCGAAGAAGCCCTCTCTTCATTTGGGGAACTTATGGAAGCACCTAGTCATATTTATGAACAAAGTAAAAGTTCAGATATGACCTTTCATCCCATTCAAGATGAAACTGGTCAGTCCCTTCCAATGTCGGAAACATTATATGAAGATAAATATGAAATAGCTACCTCCACTACTGTACGCAGAAACGCGTACGACTCTTTTATGGAAACATTAAACAAATACAAAAATACATATGCAGCGACATATCAAACAGAAGTAACGAAACAAATTACTATGGCTCGCTTACGAGGTTATGCCTCTGTAACCGATATGCTGTTAGCAAAACAAGATGTCACACAACAAATGTATCATCAACAACTGGATATCATTCAAGATGAGTTAGCTCCGCATATGCGAAAGTACGCCCGTTTGAAACAAAGCGCTTATGGTTTAGAAACATTACAGTTTGCTGACTTAAAAGCTCCCTTTGATCCAGCAAATGATCCGGAAATTTCTTTATCTGAAGCAAGAAAAACCATTGAACAAGCCCTAGGAGTAATGGGAGAAGAATATATAAAAATGATCCACCAAGCTTTTGACAATAGATGGATTGATTCAGCAGATAATATCGGAAAACAATCAGGAGCATTTTGTGCGCATTTAGATCAAGTTCACCCCTATATTCTCATTAGCTGGACAGATAAAATGCGCGGTATGTTTACGCTTGCTCATGAATTAGGGCATGCTGGTCATTTCTATTTAGCAGATCAAGAGCAGCGCTTTTTTAATATGGATCCGTCTACCTTTTTTGTAGAGGCTCCTTCTACTTTTAATGAATTATTGCTTGCTAATCATTTACTGACGGAAACAAACGATACACAAATGAGGAAATGGGTCATCTCTCAGTTATTAGATACGTACTATCATAATTTTGTGACGCATTTACTAGAGGGTGAATTTCAAAGGAGAGTATACACGTTAGCAGAAAAAGGGGCTCCTTTAACAACTTCTTTATTATGCGAACAAAAGCGGGAAGTCCTACAGTCTTTTTGGAAAGATAGTGTTCAAATTGATGAGGATGCCGGGTTAACCTGGATGAGACAACCTCATTATTATATGGGCCTCTATCCATACACCTATTCCGCCGGATTGACCATTGCTACTGCTATGATGCAAAAGGTAAAATCAGAAGGAGATACTGCGCTTCAAGATTGGCTACATGTTCTTCGTCAAGGTGGTTCATTAAGTCCTTTAGAACTCACCAAAATGGCTGGAATAGACATTACCAATCCAAAAACGATTCAAGATGCCGTTCGTTATGTTGGTGACCTGGTAGAAGAATTAGCTGACGAGGACTGAATACGTTACGATTTTTTATTTGAAAAGAACAAATTAAAACATGGAATAACTTTTTAACTCTTTTCCGGTTGCAACTCGCACCGGAATTTTTTTGTCTTTTCTTCTTAAAAATCAATTCTGATAACTTCTTTTTATCTAATAAACTTGAGCATAAACATTTAATTATTTTACTGAAATCGGTATACTTAACCTAAGACAAAAGTTCAGAAAGAAGTGTATAATAATCGGTTATCAAGAATCATTAGTCAAACGTAACGTCACAATTATGTGGTTTGCGAATTTTTTTGTTGCTGGAAGTATGACAATGGTCTTGCCATTTATTTCTTTGTACATTGAAACATTCGGAGACTATTCAGATGCTTACGTACAAAGTTGGTCTGGCTGGATTTTCGCTATCACTTTTGTCACTGCCTTCTTCTTCTCTCCAATTTGGGGAAGAATTGGTGATAAATACGGGCGGAAAAAGATTTTAATCATGTCTGCTTCAGGCTTAGCAGTTTCTGTATTGCTTATGGGGTTTGCCACAACAGTTTGGCAACTTTTTTTATTGCGTTTTATGGCTGGAATTTTTACAGGTTTCATCCCTATGTCGCAGGCTCTCATCTCGACGCAAACACCTAAAAACATTGCCGGAAAAGTATTAGGTACATTGCAAACCGGAAGTGTCACTGGTACGTTGATGGGACCGCTTCTTGGTGGGGTTATCGCAGATGGAATTGGATATAGTGCTGCTTTTAAAACAGTTTCTATTACGATTTTTTTATCTGCGCTAATTGTTACGTTCGGAGTTAAAGAGTTGAAATTTAGTGTGAAAGATGAAGAAGAAATTCAATATACAACGAAAGAAGTCTTCGCACATATTGTGAAACATCCTGTTCTTTTTGTCGTGATGATTACTTCCACGTTGGTTCAAGTCGCTCACTTTAGTATTCAACCTATTTTATCTTTATATGTTGCTGAAATTAATGGTACCGCAAGTATCGCTTTCTTCTCTGGCCTTGCTTTTTCAGCGGCCGGACTAGGAAATTTACTCTTTGCACGCAGATGGGGAGTACTCGGAGATAAAATCGGCTATACTAAAATTATGATCGCCCTTTTATTTATGGCGGGGATTGTTTATTTCCCTGGAGCTTTCGTTACTAGTATTTGGCAATTAGTCATCCTGCGCTTCTTATTGGGAATTGCTATTGGCGGAATTGTTCCGACACGAATTGCTTATATCAGACAAGAGGCTCCGCTTGCTATGCAGGGTGAAGTATTAGGTTATAATACAAGTTTACGATTTTTAGGCAATATTATTGGTCCAGCTCTTGGAGGAGCTTTAGCAGGATTTTTAGGAATTTCTTCTGTATTCTTTGTAACAAGTGCATTATTATTACTAACAGGCTCGATTATGCTGTTTACGTATTTGCGGTATACAAAAGCCAAGAGTCCACTCCCTTCTCCTAGTAAATAAGAGAGAAAACAATTCCACTTCTTTTAAAAATAGAGAAGGGTATTGCTTTTCTCTTTTTTAGTAGGGAGAACAAAACGTTTCTGCTAAACTAAACTATATAGATGGTAATGGCAGCTTTATGTACCGTTCTGAGGAAACAATATAAATACTTGTATAATCATTATAAAGACATTCTTTCTGGTTACATCCATTATAGTGTGTAAAAGAAAAATAAAACGTAGGAAATGTGCGTAGACTCCTGCCGGATAAAAAGCCTCGGTAAGACTCCGCACGGCAGAGCCGAAGGAGGCTTAGCAGCGCCGGCTAAAAAGCGAAGTACATTTCCGAAGTGATATATTTGCACATAATTTTGGACGTAACCTTCTTTCCCAAAAAAGTATGGAATGTATCAAAAAACTAGTATACTAAGAAAAGAACCATCAAAAAGGATGAAAAACAATTGATTGAAGTTTATACCGATGGCGCTTCCTCTGGTGATCCAGGACCAAGCGGAGCGGGCATCTATATTAAAGCAAACGACAAAACGTATGAATATCAATTTCCGCTTGGTTTAATGTCAAATCATGAAGCGGAATTTGCAGCTGTGCATCGTGCGCTCACTATTTGTACAGAAGCTTTTCCAGCAAACATCTTATCATTTCGAACAGATGCCAAAGTAGTTGTCGATATGATTGAGAAAGGCAAAAGTAAAAATAAAACGTATCAAACGTATTTAGACTGCATCTTTAAAAAAAGTAAAGAGTTTCCTTATTTTTTTATAAAATGGATTCCTGCCAGACAGAATACGCAAGCAGATTATTTAGCAAAGCAAGCAATTCATTTATGTAACAATAGTGACAATCGCTGAACGTTAACTTAGCGAGTTTAGAACTACTTATGCAGTCATAAATAGAGGCGCATTTATCTGCCTATAAAAATAAAATGTAGTTGAATAGGAGGCTCACGACATGTTAAGAAACCCTGTAAAACATTCTAAACGTTATCAACAAATCGTAAACGCTTTTCTTAAAAATGGATTCAGTCATTTTTTATTTCGTATTGGGTTGACGGATCGTGCTTTTCACAAAGAGCATGAGCAAGACGAAAATATGAACTTACAAGATGTTGGAAAAAAGTTGAAAGAAACACTGCAGTCACTCGGCCCTACTTTTATAAAATTAGGCCAAATCGCTAGTTCCAGAAGAGATTTAGTTCCAAGAGAAGTGGCAGATGAACTTGAAAAATTGCATGATGAGGTGTCACCTTTCGCTTATGAAGAAGTGGAAGCAATTATTCAAGCAGAATTAGGAGATACAATTCAGGAAACATTTAAAACATTTAATAAAGAACCTTTAGCTACTGCTTCTATTGGTCAAGTACATACAGCAACCTTATTTTCCGGCGAGGAAGTTGCTGTAAAAATACAACGACCTCATATTAAAGACAAAGTGGCCGTCGATTTAGAAATTGTTCGCGATTTAGCGCGCATTGCACACAGTCGAATGGAATGGGCACGCACTTATCACATCCGTGATATGATGGAAGAATTATCCGCTTCTTTACAGGAAGAACTTGATTATTACCGAGAAGGAAGCAACGGAGAGCGAATTAGTGAACAACTTTCGGAAGATCCAAACATTGTAATTCCGAAAATATACTGGAATTACACAACCAAGAAAGTTTTAACAATGGAGCGGATTAAAGGTATTAAAGTGAGCCATGTCGAACGATTAAGCGAGGAAGGTTTCGATTGTACACTGCTTGCTGATCGAATCGCCAATGCGATGCTCTCGCAAGTGTTGGAACATGGTTTTTTCCATGGCGACCCTCATGCAGGAAATATATTTATTCTCTCCAATCACCGTGTTGCTTTCATTGATTTCGGAATGACCGGGCATTTAATTGGAGATATGCGGGAAAACTTCACTTCCTTGTTAATGAACGTACGGCAAACAGACGCGAAAGGTATGATTAAAACATTCTCAAGAATGGACTTGCTGGACGATGTGGAAAATATCCCTGCTTTAGAACGGGAACTAAACATTCTGTTAGAAAAATATTATAATACGTCTCTAGAACAGTTGAATCTCGGAAGTATTATTTTAGAAATTTTTAATATAGCTTACCAACATCATGTAGACATTCCGAAAGATGTGGCTATTATTGGTAAAGCGATTATTACAATGGAAGATATTATTAAACCATTGGACCCTTCATTTAGCATTATGAGTGCAGTAGAGCCGTTCGGGGAGAAGTTACTTAAAAAACGCTATCATCCAAAACGAGTAGCGGAAAGGTTCGCTTCAGAAGTATCGGAGAATATAGAATTATTAAAAGACTTACCTACTGATTTTAAACAAATCGCCACAATTTTAAAAAAAGGGAAATTGCAGTTTGAAATGAATGTGAAGGAACTTCATGCTTTTCAACAGCGTTTGGATAAAATTAGCAATCGGCTTTCGTTCAGCATTATTTTACTTTCGTTCAGTATTTTAATGGCCAGCCTGATTATTGGTGCTGCTATCAGCGGTCATACTACTTTAATCTGGCGACTCCCTGTCATTGAAATTGGTTCTGTTATCGCTACTTTAATGTTTTTATTTATGATTTTCACGATTATACGATCTGGTCGAATGTAGTTCTAATATAAACCCAATTTCCTTTTTAAAAACCTCCCGGAGCATTTCGCTTGGGAGGTTTTATATGTGCGGGAAAGAACGTTCCTTTCTAAAATTAATTTGCTATTTGATTTCATATTGAACAAATTATTTCTTATTATATCTCCTTCTTGCAAGCATTAAGAAGACAGAAAGATTGAACCATCGATCAGAACTGTTCTTTTTGCAAAATGCTGGTTAGTGATATATCACTCTTAAGACTATTCGTCGTAAAAAGCTGCTCTCACTTCCAGCCATTCTACTAATATCTCTCGAAAGACATCTGTATTCATCGTATACGGTGGAACTCCAGTCACACCATCATACCGATCCAAAAGTAAATCATTAATCGTAACCATATCATTTGTTACTTGAATCCCGCATCGATTTCCATTTAATTGTACTTCTTGTTTTTCACCTTGATGGATGGCAGTCATTTCTTGTAATATTTTTTTTCCTAATAAAGTACCGTCTGCCATTAAAAATTCACCTACTACCTGCATGGCTGCATCATCAAATTCAATAACCAGGATTCCTTTTTCACTGGAACGATTTGTTAATTTAACCTCTCGAAATTGATACAATCCTACTCCCCCTCGTATTCTGGAAACGCAGAGATTATTTGTTCATCGTCATTCAAATACATTTGAATAACCATACCATCCTCAGTTAAACCGGCATAAGTGTTCCCTGTCAATCCTTTTCTATTCTCATAAGCTTCATTAATTGCAAGGACTACTTCTTGACTGGACCATTCTTCAGGAAAGAAACTTGACCTTCCTTGATTTGATTGCTTTTCAACATCATCTATCATTACTTCTGCCTCGTAAACTCCAAATTTATCTTCTTCTGTTCTAGTATCAGCGATGACTTCCCCTTTGGAGCTGGAAAACCCTTCATAATGAAACCCAACTGCTTGGCCCTGACGATTCAGCTCTCCTTCCAAAATATGTTCTAAAGCACCTTCTTGAAAGTATTCTGTCTTCTCTAAATCTTCTATTGTCGTGTTACCGGAGTCCGGTGAATCTGATAAATCCATATTCGTACAGCCTAGTAAAGCGATTGCCAGCACACCTAAAAACAGCCAACATATACGTTGTTTCAATGGCTTCTCTCCCTATATCATTCTCAAGTAAAAAGAATCAGGATGTGTATCTATACCTGATTCTCCTTTAGTTTATTCGTTTTGTGAACTGTATTGCCTGCTGTGCCCTGTAATCCCTGTTAAACGAATCGTATTTGGATCTGTTGATACATCTAAATCGATTGTTGATCCATCTTGTGGTAATTGGTCTTCAAAGATTTCTTCATATTCTGGAACAGATACTTGTTTTCTTGATTGAAACAATTTACGATGCAGTTCCGTTTGTAAAAACTGCTCATAACCAGGCTGTAAAGTCCCCGTGAAAAATTCGCCCACTGCGCCTGATCCATAGCTGAATAAACCGATTTTATCCCCTGCTTGAAGTGTCGTATTCTCTAATAAAGAAAGCAATCCTAAGTACAAAGATGCTGTATAGATATTACCCACTCTTTTACTGTAGTATAAACTATCTTCTAAACGTTCTGTTAACTGCTTCTGATTGGTTTCAGTTGCCTCACCCAAAATTTCTCTTAATGCTTTTTTGCCCATTTTGGTATACGGTAAATGAAAACATAAAGCAGCAAAGTCATCTAATGTGGATTTTGTCTCTTGTTTATACGCCTCCCACGTATCTTTAAAAAAGCTTATATACTGCTCATTCGAATACTTTCCATCTACATAAGCTACATCAGAATAAGTCGGACGCCAAAAGTCCATAATATCTTTCGTTAAATAGGTCGAGTCATTTTCCAATTCCATAATCTTCGGATTTTGACTGATAACCATCGCAATGGCCCCTGCGCCTTGAGTGACTTCTCCTGATGTCTTCAGCCCATAACGAGCTATATCAGAAGCAAGCACAAGTACCTTTCGCTCAGGATGAAGAGCGATATGTCCTTTCGCAAATTGCAAAGCAGCTGTACCACCATAACAAGCTTGCTTTAATTCCACTGTTCTTGCCTGATTATTTAAATTTAGCAAACGGTGCACATAAATGCCGGCAGATTTAGAATGATCAATACCTGACTCTGTGCCAAACAAAACGAGGTCAATTTTATCACGGTCTTCTTCATCTACTATTTGTAACGCGGCATTTGCAGCAAGGGTCACAGGATCTTGGCTCAACGGGGCAACTGCCATCTCTTCTTGACCAATACCTATTGTAAATTTAGCTGGTTCCACACCACGCGCCTCTGCCAACTCCTCCATATCTACATAAAAATGAGGAGTGTGAAAGCCTATTTTATCAATACCTATTTTCAATTTCATTCTCCTTTATCACTTCCGCTCAAAAAAGCTGTTATAATCGCAGCTTTTTTATATTCGAGCAAAACAATATTACTATTTTCTCACAATTAAACCGTAAATTAAAGTATTAAATGCCTGGTATTGATAAATAGCTGTTTGTATTATCTTCAATGGATGTTGTAAATAGATTCGCTAACTGCTTCACTTAAATAGAAGGATACCATATTTTTTTCTCACATTAGTCTAGTGGTGGAACATCTTCCAATGCTATGGCTAATTCTTGCAGTTCTTCCGCTGTAAACGTAACGCCCTTCCCCATCTTGTCGTGGTTTTCCGACCAGTCACGAATATCGTATTTTGCTTGTCGCCCATTCCAGCTAATAATATTTAGTTCTTTTCTCCACCCTTTATTGCCTTCTGAAAGTACTTTAATTGTTTGGATAATCTCAAATTGAATTCCAGCCATCGTTTAATAACCATCCTTTTCTTTATATATTGTATTCATTATATCAAATTCTTTCCATAAGCGTTCCTGAAAGGATATGAGTATTCGAAGACTATTCCCTTTATGCTTATTTTTAAGGATTGTTTCTTTGCTTCCCTTTTTAAAAAGCAGTAAAATTATTTCTATGAGCATTTTATTATATATATGATAGGGAACAGAAAGGATGGGCTATGAAACAATGGCAAATTGGATTCTGCATCATAAAAAATTAATCGTCATATTATTCACCATTTTTGCTATCGGTGGAGGCCTGATTCAATTCGCTGTTCCTGTTAACTATAATATGACAGATTATCTGCCAAAAAATGCACCATCTACTCAAGCAATCGACATCATGGAAGAAGAGTTTGATGAAGATGTTCAAGATACGAGAGTCATGATTCAAGATGTCACTATACAAGAAGCATTGGACTACAAAAAGAAGTTAAAGGAAATTGACGGTGTAGAAGGTGTCATGTGGCTGGATGATGTTATCGACATTAAAAAACCCATCGAAACAGAAGAAGCCGATACAATTGAAACATACTATAAAGATCAAAAAGCACTTTATACGTTTCATGTTGAAGAAGGAAAGGAAGTAGCAGCAACAGACGCCATCTATGATTTGATTGGGGAAGAAAATGCTCTTTCCGGAGATGCGTTAGATACTGCTATGTCGCAAAAATCCACTGGGGAAGAAACGCTATTTGCTGCAGCTATTTTAATACCGGTTGTCATTATTATTCTCTTACTGTCCACCACGGCCTGGATGGAGCCTGTATTCTTTTTAACCGCCATCGGTATTTCCGTGTTAATTAATCTCGGAACGAACATTTTCGTTGGTGAAATATCTTTTATTTCTCAGGCAGTGGCCCCCATTTTGCAATTAGCAGTGTCGCTTGATTACGCGATTTTCTTACTGCATCGTTTTAACGATTATCGTGTGGAAATGGATGACGTCGAAGAAGCCATGAAACTAGCTATCAAAGATTCTTTTCCGGCTATTTCAGCAAGTGCTTCGACGACATTTTTCGGATTTCTTGCTTTGACGTTTATGAACTTCGAAATTGGGGCGGACTTAGGACTGAATTTAGTAAAAGGGATATTGCTCAGCTTTTTAAGCGTCATTGTGTTCTTACCTGCTTTAATTATGCTGCTGTATCCATATTTGGATAAAACAAAACATAAACAATGGGTCCCGACCAAATATTCAATTGGTAAGTATATCGTAAAAACAAGGATTCCGGTATTACTTATTGTCTTGTTATTAATCGTTCCTGCTTTTTTAGCACAGAAAGAAACCAACTTTCTATATGGCATGGGAGATGCACCAGAGGATTCCCGAGAAGGAATTGATGCCAAAAATATTGAAGATGTATACGGGAAGTTCACACCTATTGTTCTCTTAGTAGAGAAAGGAAATCTCGCGAGAGAAGATGCACTAACGAAAGAAATAAAGGATTTGCAACCTGTAGACAGCATTACATCTTATGGAGAAGTTGTTGGAACAGCTATCCCTCCTGAATACGCAGGAGCAGACGCACGAGATCAATTTTTCTCTGATAACTACAGTAGGATTATTATTAATACTACAACCAAAGAAGAAGGACCGGAAGCATTTCAATTAGTGGATCAGATCCGCTCCCTTGCTGATGAATATTATGGAGATAATTATGTTGCAACCGGTGAGAGCATTACAATGTCTGATATGAAGAAAATTGTGGAAAAAGACAATACACTAGTCAATATTTTAACTGTTGTGACGATTGCACTCGTCTTACTGGTTACATTTCGTTCCCTTTCATTCCCAATCCTGTTATTACTCACGATACAAGCTTCCGTCTGGTTTAATTTATCTGTACCATACCTGGCAGGCGATTCATTAGTGTATATTGGATATTTAATTATCAGTATCGTGCAGTTAGCTGCGACAGTGGATTATGCTATCTTGTTTTCTGACGAGTATGTCGGTCACAGGAAACATATGGGAGCAAAAGCGGCAATCATTAAAACTATAAATGAGAAAATTTTCTCGATTACGGTCCCTGCTTCTATTCTTTCTAGTGTAGGATTTATTTTATGGAGCACTTCGACGGACCCAATTATTTCATCCATCGGCTTATTATTAGGTCGAGGAACCTTATTTGCATTTCTTTTTGTTGTTTTCCTGCTTCCTGCACTGCTTATTGTGTTTGATCGTTTTGTTAAAACAACAACTTGGAGAAATCAGTTTTATGAGGAGGACTAATATGCAAAAGAAGTGGCTTTCTTTTAGTTTCGTGATAGTAAGTTGCTTTGTTCTGTCGATTCAAGTCCCTTCCAGTGCTTTGGCAAAAGATACAGAAGGAACTTATGAGTCGAAAGATGAAGTTGTCTATGGGAATTTGAATCACCAGGGCGATACAAGAAATATGTATATCGTGAATTCTTTTGATATCAAAGACAAAGGAAAAATTAACGACTATGGTGACTACGAGACCGTGAAAAATCTTACTGATTTATCTGAAGTCAAACAATCGGACGACAAAGTAACGTTTGACGCTCAAGAAGATCAATTTTATTACCAAGGCACAATCGAAAACAAGCCTTTGCCATGGGATATGGAGATAGAATACAAATTAGACGGTAAAAAAATAGAACCAGAAAAGCTCGCTGGTAAAAGCGGACACTTAGATATAGAGATTTCAACAGAAGAAAATGAAAAAGTGGATGAAACGTTCTTTGATTATTATCTATTACAAATTTCCATTACACTTGATCCGCAAAAGTTCACGCAAACGCAAGCTCCTAAAGCAACTCAGGCAAACGAAGGAAAAGACGAAAGTTATAGTTTCTCCGTCATGCCTGAATCAGAAGAAGATTTAGTATTATCAACAGAAGCTGAAGATATTGAAATAGATCCGATAGATATTACAGCAGTCCCTGCCAATATGTCCATGGACGACCCGGATACAAAAGAAATGACTGATGGAATGGAAGAATTATCCGACGGCGTTCACGAGCTTTATAATGGCATAGCTGAATTAAAAGACGGTATTCAAGAGTGGGAAGACGGAGCTGCTGAGTTGCAGAACGGGTCTGAAGAATTTAACGATGGCTTGCAGGAATTGGATACCTCTTCTGGCGAATTAGAAGAAGGTTCCGGTGAAATAAGGGATGCGCTCGAAACAGTCGACGATGAATTAGATGAAGTTCCTGACATGGACGAATTGAATGAGCTTGATGAAATCGAAGAGCTGCCAAGTACCCTAAGAGAGGTTGCCGAGAACATAAATAACTTCTCAGATGAAGTCGACACATTTGAATCAGTCGCTGACGAAGATATAGAGGAGCTAGAAGATGCTTTCGACGAAGAAGAATTTGAGGAAATCATCAACCAGTTGGAAGATAACGAAGAGGTTGATGAAGAAACGTTGGAACAAATCGAACAGTTCCAGGCAAACTTTGAGGAGTGGGAAGCATCGATCGATGAAGAACTGGATTTCCCAGAAGACAGTAAATCGATTCTTCCAGAAACAGCTGACGGTTTAAATGATCTGGCAGACGAAATTGACAGTGGATTAGACAATTTAGATGATTTACAGCAACTGGAAGAATTACAACAAGGTATCGCTGAAATGGCTTCACAATATGAAGAGTTTCATGGAGGATTACTTGAATATACCAGTGGTGTTCACGAGTTAGCGCAAAATTACCAAGAAATTGATGACGGCATTCAAGGCCTTATGGATGGAGCAAGCGAGTTGGAAGATGGAGCCAGTGAACTGGAAGAAGGAGCAAAAGAATTAGATGATGAAACAGCCAGTCTTCCTGGAGATATGCAATCCGAAATAGATGACATGCTGGATGAATTTGATTTCTCAGATTTTGAGCCGATTTCTTTTGTTTCTGATAAAAATAAAGAAGTCGATGTTGTGCAGTTCGTTCTGCAAACAGAGAAAATTGAAGTCCCTGAACCGGAAGAACCTGAAGAAGAAGAAGAAGAAAAAAGTATTTGGCAACGTTTTTTAGATTTATTTAAATAAAAATGAATCTAAAACTTTCTACAAACGAGAAACCAAGTAGAATACTAACTATTTGTATAAACAAATCGAACCGGATAATAACAATCCGGTTCGATTTTTATAAGGATAAGGTAAAGCGCTTTTCATAAAAGGACTCCCTTATACCTGTATTTTCTTTTGTACATAAAACTGATGGAAAACATAGATAAATAACATCCCCAAAACGAAAATTAAAATAGCCCCTATCCAGTCAACTTCAATTAGAAAGACTGCTGTGAATATGATTGTTTGAATAAATCCTAATTGTTTACTTCCTTTTAGAAAAGAAGCTTGCTGATCAGCTTTTTCAACTGGATAAAGGTCCATCCAAATTAAGGTTTGATGATGACTAAATAACGGAATCAATTGAAAGCTCGACATATATAGAAACAGTAACGCAAGTCCCAGTTCAACCCACATATTCGGTATAAAATACAAAATGATTGCACCGATTACTACTAAGCGGACATACAAAGCAATATAATCATTCGTCCGAATAAATGTTAAACGAAACAAATAATCAAATGTGGCCTTGTGTTGCAAAGGAGTAATCCTTTCTACCCATTTGCTTAAGAGGCGGCGCTTTTTGATTCGTTTCGGCAGTTGCGGGACGTCTTTAAACATACTGGCAAATCGATAAAATACAGCCAATCGATGGCGATCATTTTCGATTAATTCATCCCATAATAATCCAGCATGTTTTTTCAAGAATACATAATTACTTCCAAGTAAAACAAGGTAAAGTAAAACGGGAATAAACACATACCACTGCTCGACAAGAGCAAAAATAATAAACACACTCAGCAGTAAACGCAATGTCTTATCTATACGCTTAACCATTTTATTACGCGTTTGCATCATCGCCCATTGCATATAAAGATTGCACACTTTAAGCAAAAGTGTCAGAACAATAATAGAAACAAAGCTAACTGTCATTTTTCCAGAAAACACTTTGCCATAAAGTGGACCTACAACCGCTAATGCAATCGCAACGATATACAGTTGGAACACGAAATTATAGAGTAGCGCCCGCAGAAAGTATGCAGCCATCTCCACTTCTTTTACCATCAAAAAAACTTGATCCGGTGCTTTTAAAAATGTTTGCAGTGGATTGTAACTTACTGCTATTCCTAATACAGCTGCAATAACAAAACCACCTGGAAACCAAGACGGAATGTTTTCTAAAGCTTGCTGATAATACACTGCAAGGGCGACAATAATGAACATCAAAGCAATCATAAAATGGCCATTAAAAATATAACGTAAATGTCGATTTAACCGTTGTAAATGTTCAGATAAGCGCTCTTTAAATAATTGTTTAGCATCAAACATGGTCTTCTTCCTTCGTCAACTGAATATAGAGGTCATCCAAAGTCGCATCTTCCATCCCAAATTCTGTTTGCAGTTCTTTCACTGTTCCTTGTGCTCGAATTAACCCATCATGTAAAATGACAAACCGGTCACAATACTTTTCTGCAGTAGCAAGAATATGTGTCGACATAAGAACGCCGGCTCCGTCTTCCTTCATCTTTTCCATCCAATCAATAAATGATTGAATAGCTAAAGGATCTAAACCAACAAATGGTTCGTCAACAATATACAAACTGGGTTCAATTAAAAAAGCACACATAATCATCACTTTTTGGCGCATCCCTTTGGAGAAATGCACTGGAAACCAATGAAGATGTTTTTCCATGCGAAATGCTTTTAACAAATGAGGTAACCGCTCTTCAAATACATCCTCATCTAAATCATAAGCCATCATCGTAAGGCGCAAATGTTCATACAAGGTTAATTCATCATACAAAATAGGTTGCTCCGGTATATACCCAATTTGTTTCCGGTACCCTGTTATATCTTCTTGACTTGTTTTACCTTGAATCGCGACGCTTCCATTTTTTGCTTGCATTAAGCCAATAATATGTTTAATTGTTGTACTCTTCCCTGCCCCATTTAAACCAATTAAACCTACGATTTCTTTCGGTTTCATCTCAAAAGAAATACCATGCAATACATTTTTATTTGAATATCCTCCAACAAGGTTATCGATTTCAAGTAACGGTTCCATAAAATCCTCCTCTAACAACTAACAACTTTCCTTTCTAGTATATCTGAAAAAATCTTTTCTGCCTATTTTTTCTTTTTCTTCTATTATAAAACAAAAGTATCTTTTTCAATAGACTGGATATACTTGTTCGTATGTTTATGATAAACTAGAAAAGAGGTAATAATACAATTCATAAGGAGTTGTTATCAAGATGAAACATGAAGATTGCTTATTTTGTAAAATCATTGATGGAGAAATTCCATCTGCAAAAGTGTACGAAGATGATCATGTATATGCTTTTATCGATATCGGTCAAGTTACCGAGGGCCATACACTAGTCATCCCAAAACAACACGCAAAAGACATTTATGATTTATCACCTGAAACAGCAAAAGAATTATTTGCTCGCATTCCAAAGTTAGCTCAAGCTGTAAAAGATGCGTATCAACCAGCCGGGTTGAATCTTGTAAACAACAATGGAGAATTTGCCGGACAGACTATTTACCATCTCCATTTACATTTGATTCCAAGATACAATAATCAAGATGGATTTGATGCAAAATGGGAAAATCGAGCAGATCAATATGAAATGACTGATTTAGAAAAGATTGCTGAGACCATTAAAAGTACTTTGTAAGAAAGACAAACTAAAAAGGAGTTATCGTCATGTCAAAAGGAAAATCTCTAATCATCGGTTTCGTTGTTGGTGGAACCATCAGCGCCGCGACTACTCTACTAACTACTCCTACCACCGGGGGCGCGTTAAGAAATCGAGTTAAAAAACAAAGCATCGAATGGAAAAATCTTATAGAAAGTATTATCCAGGACGGCTGGAAATTAAAAGATCAGATTGCTAAAACTTCTAAAGAAGGTGTTGCATTAATTAATGAATTAACAGAAGAAATGAAATCCTCCGTGGAAGAATGGAAAGAAGCAGTCGAACCACATCAAGAAAATATCTACCAATATTTAGAAGAAATTGAAACGAGTATTAAAGAATTAGAAGAAAAAATGAATGATGAACCGGACGAATCGTAAAGCTACGCTTCGCTAACTACTATATACGAATCACTCCATTCGAGGGGGAGAAATACTACTTTTCTCTCCCTTTTGCATAAGTTAACAATCTTTTCATACAGCACACTTTGTTTTATACAAGCTTTTATGTACCGTATCTATTGTTTTCTTTGGAGCAACATTTTAAAACATGTAAAAAAGAATTATAAAAAGAAGGCGTTGTACTAAACGTCTTCTTTTTTGAAGAGAAAATTTATAATCCTGCGACAAGTAATAAATGTCATTCTAAATCGTTTCTTTCTTTATACAAATATGGTATTGTTTTAGAGGAGTGTAAAAAATACGTTAAGAATAGATTGTTGAGGAGTGTACATAAATGAAGAAGGTTTTGTTAGCTGGCATGTTAACGGTAGGTGTTGCAAGTCTAGCTGCTTGTGGAGCTGACGACAGTAATGAAAAAATTGCTGAAACAGAAAACGGTTCCGTTACAAAAGATGAATTTTATGAAGCAATGAAAGAAGTTAGTGGTTCTGATGTTCTAAAAGAACTTATTATTAATGAAGTGCTTGAAGAAAAATATGATGTTTCTGACGAAGAAGTAGACGAGCAAATTGAAGAACTAAAAGACGAAATCGGTGATAGTTTTGATGAACTGCTTGAACAGCAAGGGCTTACTGAAGACGAGCTCCGGGATGATTTAAAGTCAAACCTCTTACAACAGGAAGCTTTAGCAGAAGATATTGATATCTCAGATGAAGAAATTGAAGAGTATTACGAAAATATGCAAACAGAAATTAAAGCTCGTCATATACTTGTCGAAGACGAAGAAACTGCTGAAAAAGTAGTGGATAAACTGGATGATGGGGACGATTTCGCTGATTTAGCTAAAGAATACTCTGAAGACAGTAGCGCAGAAGATGGCGGAGATATAGGATTCTTTACAGTTGGCCAAATGGTTCCTGAATTTGAAGAAGCTGCTTACAAACTTGATAAAGATGAAGTGAGCGAACCAGTCCAATCTGAATATGGCTTTCATATTATCGAAGTCTTAGATAAAGAAGACGTAGACGAGGATATTGGTTCTTTAGAAGACAATGAAAAGGAAATTCGCCAAGCAATCGTTGAACAAAAAGTAGATCCTGAAGAAGCTCAAGTAAAAATACAGGAATTAGTCGAGGAATCAGATATTGAAATTAACGATGAAGATTTAGAAGATATCTTCGATGAAGACGATCAAATGCAAATGCCCGATATGGGATAATGGTGAGCACATACCCTAAACAAAATCTAGCATCGTTTTATTACGATGCTAGATTTTTTATGTCCATTTCCAGATTAGAAGAGGATGACAAACATTCATCGCCATTCTTTTTGAATGGATAAATGAGCAGTCTATTCTTTATCCTAACCCAGCCGGATATTCAACATTTAATTTCCAATTACAATGGACCGCGTTTAATCAATATTTGGTTTATAAAAAGAACGATTATCGAACGTAAATAACCGTTCCGTAAATTCTCCTGGACTTGTTTTGTCCAATGCTTTATCCAGCATATTCATTTTAGCATCAATCATGTCAATCAAATGCAATAACTCCGCTTCTTTCAATAAAGGAGTACGAGCACTTCCCCACTCTGGTTTCCCATGATGACTCAAGACTAAATGCTGTAACAGAAGAACTTCTTCGCCTTCGATTTCTAACTCTGCTGCCACTTCTTTAATTTCTGTTACCATCATAGAGATATGTCCCAGTAATTTTCCTTCCGCTGTATAGGTCGTAGAAACTGCACCAGATAATTCATGAATTTTTCCAATATCATGCAAAATAACTCCGGCAAACAAGAGATCTTTGTGAATAGATGGGTAAATATCACATAACTGTCTTGCAATTTTTAACATCGAAATAATATGATAGGCTAATCCGGAAACAAACGCATGATGGTTTTTCGACGCAGCAGGGTAGACAAATAAATCTTCATTGTACTTTTTGATGAATGCTCGAACAATCCGTTGAATATTTGGATTTTCCATTTCAAAAACGGCTTCGGTCATTAACTCTTGCAATTTTTCTTGTGATAAAGGAGCTTTTTGTAAAAAGTCAGAGACTCGTACTCCGTCTGTTACCTGGGCAGGACGAATAGATTTGATCCGCATTTGTGCTTTGCCACGAAATTCATTAATATCGCCTTTTATTTTAACGACTACACCTGTAGCAAATGTTTCTTCATCTTCTGGGGAAGCATCCCACAATTTAGCATCAATCTCCCCCGTTGAATCTGTAAAAAATAATGTTAAAAAAGCTTTGCCATTACTTGCCGTTCCTTTTCTAGCTTCTTTAATTAACATAAATCCTTCAAAAGGATCTCCAATAACATATTGATTAATTCCTGTTTTTTTCATTTAAATTCCTCCTGACACTACTTATCCAATGTCTTCTTTCCAAGATTCAATACGCATATCCAGAATAGGCAAAGCCTCTCTGACCTTTTGTTTACAAGTGAAAAAAAGTACTTGTTGTTCTTTTGCAATTTCTCCTAATATAGTTAATGCTTCTTTCATACGTGCATCATCAAAATGAACAAACGCATCATCTATTAATAAAGGAACTTGATATGTATGCAACATTACCTTAGCAATAGCCAAACGCAAGGATACATATAATTGATCGACTGTTCCTTGTGACAGTTCATCTACAGTATATCTTATATTGCTTTTTGCTTCTACCTGAAATAATTGTTCTTCCGTCGGAGGATACACATAAATATAGTGATGTTGAGTTATTGCTGAAAAATATTCCGTTGTCCATTCTATCACTTCGGACATATATTTTTCCTGATAGGAATGTTTTGCTTTTTCTAACGCTGTATGAGCAAGATTTACAACCGACCATTTTTTTCCTAATTGATTCATTTCATCCTTTTCCATTTGGAATTGATACGCTAGTAGCGATGCATCTTCTTTACGTTCTAACTGATCAATCGATGAATTCAGTTCAGCAATTTCGCTTTGAACTTTTTTAATAAACGTTTGTTTAGTTTTAAGATCTTCATTATTTTGTTTGATTAATTGATCGACATCTACTGATTGTGGACGTCTTTCCAAAAGATAATCAAGCATTTCTTGCGGAAATACAACTTGTAACTTCACAGTCAGATTATTGATGGTTGTGTTTAAAGATTCTTTTGCATCAATCTGATTCGCTTTTTCATAAAAAGACTCTTCATCTTCTACAAGTGCTGCTTCAAATAATGCTGTCTTTTCATCAAACAATCGGTTCATTTGATCTTGCTTATACAATCTTTTTTCTTCCAGTGTTTTGATTTCTTCTTCTTTTTCCCGAATAGAATATAATGCAGTCGTATGTTCTTGAAGCCGATTTGCAATTTCTGTAAACGTACTTCCTACAGGATACCCTTTTAACGTCTCTTCAATTATTGCATTCTGCTGTTGATTATATTGGATGTCCTTAGACAGCTTTTCTATTTGTTTTTCTGTTTCTTGTAACTTATATATTCGTTCCAGTAATTCAAGCCAATGTGCCAGCTCCAAATGTTCTAAAAATGAAAAAGTATCTCTTTCTTGTTGAATCATATATTCTAACTGGGCTGCATCTGTTTCATGAAGGCTTTGTTCTTCTATTCTTTGGTTGATTTCAATGAGTAGCTGGTTCTCTTCTTGATGTATCCATTTCAACTCCGCCTGCTGCTCATCAAATTGGTTTATTTGTCGCTCTGCTTCTTCTCTGTCTGCTTTTGTTAAACTATTTTCAGCTTCTTTTGATTCCATTGCTTTCATCAGCTCTTCTACTTGCTGCTTACCCCAATAACGTTGTCCGATCCCTAATGTGAAAAATAAAACAGGAAACAAATACCATATAGCGTCCTCACTCATTACCGCTAAGGCCAATGTTAATACCATCATCCCTAAAGAACCATACCAAATGTATCTCGATTGTTTCTCTCTTTGTTTACTCCAAGTCATCCAGCGATGGTTTATTTCATTATCAGAGTCCACAGAAGCTTGATTTAATTGACGTCGTAAATTAGAAACGGTCGTTTGATCTAACTGTTGCTTTATAATTTCTTCGCGTTTATCAGCCAACTTCTTTTGCTTGTCTTCATGAATAATTTGTTTATGTGCTAATTCCTTCCCATGTCGATTATTTTCTTCAACATTCGTTTGAATGTTAGCCCAACGCGTCTTAATTTGAAAAGGTAAACTAAGTGTTTCTGCTTCATTATCCGCCCAATTCAAATCATCCAATATGGATTGTTTTTTTGTTTGAGCATCCTCTCGTTTCTTTTGCAAATCTTCTACGACATATTCTCGATGCTCATAGGCTGATTGTTCGGCTAACAACTTTTCCGCTTCTTGTTTTATGTCTTCTGAAAGTAACGTAGTGGTTTGCTGTTCTATTCTTGCATAGTTATCTGCTTGTTTTTGTTGAATAAGTGTTTTATCAGCTTGCAAAGGGTAATTTTTCTGCTTAATCTTCTCTAATCTCTCTTTACCTTCTTCTGGAAAAGAGAGTGTTCCCGGGAATGTTTCATATTGTTTGTTCGCTTGATAAAGATAGTGAATATCAGCAATATTTTGTTTTATCTTTTCTTGTTTTTGTGTTTCCCATTGCAAATTTTCTATGCTGTTTTGAAGATTTTCCAATTCTTTTTCTTTTTCTTCTTTAGTTATTTTTAATTCATAATAAGTTGCTTCTTTCGCTTGTTCTACGCTTAACTGTTTATATAATTGATCCGTTTTATTAATTTGTTGATTTAATAATGGTTTTTGTCCGCGTTTTTTAAACAGCTTTTCTTTTTCAGCTACGAGTTTTTTTTCGACTTCGTATATTACTGTCGATCCAGTTAAACCAATACTGAATAAGACATCACTAAGCTCTTTTTGCTTCATATGTTGAATATCCATTAAGTCTTGTGCAGAAAATGAATAAATAGCAGTATACATTTCTTTTGTTAAACCTGACAGATAAGCAGACCACCAAGCTTCTCCCTCTTCTGTCCCGTCTTCTAAAAAACAGGTTACTTCCCCTTCTTTTCTCTGAATCGCTACATAACCTTGCTTGGTATCGTGTATATACAAAACACCGCCAATCTCGGTTCGTTGCTTCGGTCGAAAATGTTTTCGTTGTTTCGGAGCTAACCCAAAGAGCATATAGAGAATAAATTGTTGTAATGTTGTTTTTCCGGCTTCGTTTGCACCATAAAAGGCTGCAGCATTCTCTGTTGTAAAATCAATTTCTGTATCTGTCCATTTTCCAAATCCGTATATGATGACACGTAAAAACTTCATCTCATTCCCTTCTTTCCGCTTGATGCAGGTAAGTATATAAAAGTTCTTGTGCTTCATCCTGTATTTCTTTATAAGAGATGTCTGCATATTTTTTCGCTTTTGTCTGTTTTGTAAAATCTTTTAATTCCTTTTGAATATCCAATTCAGTAAAAGCTTGGTTAATTTCTTTTAAGAAAGGACTGTAATCAGTTGATACTTGCTGTTGTTCCCGCCAGTTCATTTTATGGCGATAAATATAAATCCAATGAAGACTTTCTGTTTGTTGCTCATTAAACCCTTCTAGTAAATCTTCTAACCAGCCATCTGTATAACTCGTAAACCAATTGATATCTTCCGTATGCCAATTTATGGAAAGTAATGTCTTTGGACCGCCTTCATTATTCACTTTCTCTTCGATTAATGTCTCCACTTCATCCATATTATGCTGCGAAGTAAGCGTTATATCTATATGCAAAAATTCTATCGTACGGAATGGAACAAACTCAGGGATGACTTCATCATCTTTTAGTTCAACAACGTAACATCCTTTTTTGCCTTGTTCATTTCGATGTCTGCTTTGAATATTTCCTGGATAAATAATAGGCGGTTTCTCGTGCAATTCCTGTCGTTGATGGATGTGGCCCAATGCCCAATAATCATACTCTTTATCAACTAGTTGATGGGTTGAAAATGGAGCATATGTTGAGTGCTGTTTGTCCCCATAAACAGAACCATGCAACATGCCGATCTGATAAGTAGCAGCTGGGTCTCGTTCGGGGAATTGAAGAACTTTTTCTTCTGTTACTGCCCTTGTTTCATAACTAAAGCCAGTAATTTCAACTCGTTCATGCTGTTTTGTAAACGTAAAAGAAGAAGGTGCTTCATCAGGAAAAGAATGAACATTTGCCGGATAGGAAACTGCGTGGTAATTCCCTTCTATAAAATCATGATTGCCGTATGAGAGATAAACTTGAATATCGTAATCAGCCAACTGTTCAAAAGCAGAGCGTAGACGAATTTGAGCTTTTAAACTTTGCCTTTCATGATCAAACAAGTCTCCAACTAATAAAACGAAATCAACTTGCCTGGAGATAGCCAATTTTATTAATTGCTGAAGGGCGTCAAACGTGCTTTCTCGTACTTGAGAAAAGATAGTATCAGGTAATTTGGATAATCCTTGAAAAGGACTGTCTAAATGCAAATCTGCCGCATGAATAAATGTGATAGGACGGGTCATATTAATCACCATTTCTCGTTATTTTATTTATCATATCACGAAGAAAAAATAAGAGCAAGTGTTTGGTTATCCATCTCAAAAGAGCCTGCCTAATCAACTACAGATTAAGCAGGCTTTCGCACATAAATAGTTCCTGGAGTATACAGTAAGACTGCATTAAATAAGGGCTTTTCTTAGAGCTTTACTTACAATACCTTTATTTCTCTTTTTTAGATAAAACAAGCGCATTCTTAATGTCTTTTAAGGACCTGGATCCTCCATACATTAATACACCACCTCGATAAATTCGTGCTCCTAAAACAGCAAAAAGATAAATAGTTCCTATTAAAATTGCCATAGACACTCCGACTTGCCAAATTGGTACATCAATCATCCCGACACGCAAGAACATAATCATCGGCGAAAAGAAAGGAATAAACGAAGTCACGGTTATAAATGTCGCGTCTGGTTGAGACAAGCCAAACATTGCAATAAAAAAAGCAATCATCACTAGAAATACGATAGGCAAGATTAACTGTTGAACATCTTCAACCCGACTGACCAGAGAACCTAGCATAGCTGAAATAGTCGCGTATAAAAAATAACCCAAAATGAAAAATATAATGGCATAAACATAAATACTAGTTGATGTGGAACTAAAACCGAAAGCTTCAAAAAAACCTTCGGAATATTCACTTAGTTTATTGGCAATTAATAAGTAACCAACCGCAATAATTACTAATATTTGGGTTAATCCGAGCAGACCTATTCCAATAATCTTCGCAAACATATGGGTAACTGGTGATGCACTTGAAATTAAAATTTCCATCACACGCGAAGATTTTTCAGTAGCTACTTCCGTTGCAATCATCTGCCCATAAATTAATATAGCCATATACAGTAGAAAAACCATCACATAGACAATACCTCTTGCCTCACTCAGTTCCTCTTCTGTTTTGGCTGATTCATCAAGCGCAACTCTTTCAAAGGACACATCATCATAAATCGATTGCAGTGTTTTTTCGTCTACACCTGCTTGTTCGGTTGCAATTGCTACTTTTACTTGTTGCAGTTGTTGATTAACAATCATTTCTTCTTGAGATTCTGTAGCATCATTTTGATAATAAATCGCTTCAGGTTCCTCTTCAGCGTTCCACTCTAAAACAAGCAAACCATCATACGTTTCATCTTCGACTGCTTGTTTGCCATCAGCAACAGAATCATCATACGCTTTTAGTTTAAACGAACCCTCTACTTCATTGACGCTTTGTTGTAAAGGATCCATTAATTGATCTGTTTCATCAATGACTGCAATTTCAGTTTCTTCATCTCCCGAAAATAAATCAACTAATTTATCAGCATTTGCAATACCAATAATCACGATGATAGCAATCGCTGTCGTAATGAGAAAAGACTTGGCTTTTAACTTTGAAAAATACGTATGGCCTAATACTGTCCAGAATTTATTCATAGGTTTCCCCCACTTTCTCTATGAAAATATCATTGAGTGATGGTTCCTCGATTTCAAATTTACGAATAAAAATATTTCTTTCCTGCAGTTGTTGCAATATATGGCGAGAATAAGTTTCATCTTCTATTTGTACACGACAGCCATTTGCTAAGGACTTAAAGTTCACTATTCCATCATCGTCCTGTAAAAAATCTAAAGCTTCATGGGCATGAATAGTTAAATTTTTCTTTCCAAAAGAATGCTTAATTTCAGACAAATCTCCTTTTACGACTGCTTCTCCTTTACGTAAAATACACAGAGACTCACATAATTCTTCCACAACATTCATTTGATGCGAAGAAAATACAATGGATGTACCTTGATTTGCTAATTCTTGTACCGCACTTTGCATCATTTCTACATTGATAGGATCCAATCCGGAAAATGGTTCATCCAAAATCAATAATTGAGGCTTATGCAATACAGCTGAGATAAATTGGATTTTTTGTTGATTCCCTTTGGAGAGCTCTTCTACTCGTTTGTTTAAATAATGATTAATGTGAAACTGATCCAGCCAAGCTGCTAATTCTGTTTGCGCTGTGTGTTTATCCATTCCTTTCAATTTACCAAGATAAACTAACTGTTCTTTAACGCTCAGCTTCGGATACAATCCACGTTCCTCCGGTAGATATCCTATATAATCACTTGTTTTTTGTGTTATTTTTTTGTCATTCCAGCGAATATTTCCTCTTGTTTGGTCTAATAATCCTAAAATCATTCGAAATGTTGTTGTTTTTCCTGCTCCATTTCCTCCTAAAAAGCCAAATATTCCTTTTTCAGGAATGTCGATTGTTAATTGATTCACTGCCGTATGTGTACCAAATTTTTTAGATACATCTTGTAATTGTAATACCAATCATTCCACTCCCTTCTTATAATTACCTTCTTGTTTGATAAAATAAATTCCAATAATACTAAATGGAATTGATAATAAAATAAATAACCAGAGATCTGTAAATATTGCAATAATTACAAAGAAAACAATAGATAGACTGATTAGCGAAACACCGGCAAGCAAGCCTGCATTGATTTCCATTCCGTGCGTCATATAATATTTTAAAACAAAAATGCTGACGCCCCAACTTGTCATCTGCACAAGTAGCAATATTCCTAAACTAAAAGCAGCATCCAGCGATACACCTATAACAAGTAAAGTGAAAAAAATATAAATGGTCCCTAATGTAGCAAACCAGGAAAAAGATCTTGCCGTTTTCATAATATAATCATGAAGTTCATCCAAACTATGCTCTTTTATTGCTTTTCGACGGCCAAAATACCAACCTAGCAGTCCACAAATCGCCCCGCCATATAAACCGATTAAAGCACCATAATTAATTAACACGCTTTGCCTCCTTTCATCGAAACGTCATATTTCATTAAAACTGTTGCTGTAAATTTCTTAGTTATACTTCCCCTTAAGGAAATTATAAAATTTCTTATTCATTAAATATAAATACTTCTTCGATTGACGCCTGAAATACGCGCGAAATCTTAAATGCCAATTCGAGTGAGGGGTTATATTTTCCCTTTTCAATAGCAACAATCGACTGACGCGACACTTGAACCTCGTTCGCTAAATCTTGTTGGGTCATTTGCTTCGTTTGCCGCAAGGAACGAATTCTATTTTCCATATCCTCCCTCTTCTTTTGTCAAGTTGACTTTACATTCAGTGTAAAGATTCTTTTTATTTTTGTCAATGTTACTTTACATTTTTCATTTTTCTGTTTTTGTGAACCAAAACATGTCATAATGGGTGTAGTTATTCATTAAATGCGAGGAGGATTATCGTGAAAGAATATGCATTAACGGTATTTTCTAAAAAAGGAGAAAAATTACTTGATGAGGTTATTGAGGCAGAAAATGATGACCAAGCCAAAAAACTAGGAAAAACCAAACTTCAAGAAAATAATTACGAAGAACATACGCATCGTTGCGTCTCCCCTACAGCTAAATTGGTATTGTTTCACCGTTAATTTTAAAATGATTATGACAACGCTTTCTAAACGGTGAAAAAATGAATATTCAAGCGAACAAAGATGAGCTAGTATTTGGCTCATCTTTTTCGTTATCTTTTTATCGCAGGAATAAGCATAAAGATTCTTCAAAAGAAATTTTATCCAGATGTAGTCACTGCATCCTCAACGTCTGTACAACACTATAATAAATCAGAGCAACTGCTGCTTATCACTTTACAACAAACGCTCTTCTGCTGTAAGACGTTCCCTCTGATTAGATAGGAAAGATGAAAACAATCATTCTGCATTTCCTGTACTCTTCCATTTCCTGTGCGTTTTTGGCAAATTAAAACCTCCATCTATTATTGGATAGTTGGAGGTTTTATTGAAATATAATTTATAGTGGGTGCGTCATATCTTCTGGCACAACAAACTTATCAAACTCTTCTTCTGTTAATAAGTCCAGCTCTACTGCGGTTTCTTTTAGAGTAGAATTATCTTCGTATGCTTTTTTAGCAATTGTTGCAGCATTTTCGTATCCAATATGTGGGTTCAGCGCTGTCACAAGCATTAACGAATCACGTAGGAATTGATCGATTTTTTCTTGATTCGGTTCAATGCCGCGGACACATCGCTCTTCAAAAGATAACATACTATCTGAAAGAATTTGCGCCGATTGTAAGAAATTATATGCAATAACCGGTTTAAAGACGTTCAGTTCAAAATTCCCTTGACTTGCTGCGAAGCCTACTGCAGCGTCATTCCCCATCACTTGAGTGGAAACCATTGTCACGGCTTCACATTGTGTCGGATTAACTTTACCTGGCATAATGGAACTTCCCGGTTCGTTACTAGGAATCGTAATTTCACCAATGCCTGAACGAGGGCCACTTGCCAGCCAACGAACATCATTGGCAATTTTCATTAAGTCTGCTGCTAAAGCTTTTAACGAACCATGAGCATACACTACTTCATCATAGCTTGTTAAAGAATGAAACTTTACAGGTTCAGAACGAAATGCTTTTCCGGTAATTTGGCTAATATGGCTACACACTTTCTCCGGAAAATCTGGATGTGTGTTCAGTCCTGTACCCACAGCTGTTCCGCCGATAGCTAAATCTTTAATATGTTCCTTACTTTCTTTAATCATCGATTGTGTTTTTTCAAGCATTCGATGCCAACCGCTCATCTCCTGCCCTAATGTTATTGGTGTTGCATCTTGTAAATGCGTTCTACCAATTTTTACAACACTCATATACGTATCCGATTTTTCTTTCATTGTTTTTTTCAATGTTTCAACAGCAGGTAAGACCGTATCTTCTAATTTAACTACAGCCGCTACATGCATGGCTGTTGGGTACGTATCATTCGAACTTTGTGACTTGTTCACATCATCATTCGGATGGAGGCGAATATCTTTTCCTTGTTCTTTTAACCAATCATTTCCTACATGGGCAATCACTTCATTCACGTTCATATTTGATTGCGTGCCGCTTCCAGTTTGCCAAACAACTAACGGAAAATGTTCGTTTAATTCTTCCGCTAAAATTTGTTCTGCAGCGTATGCAATTGCTTGCGCTTTATCCTCTTCTAAAAGGCCCAGTTCTCGATTTGCTAAAGCAGCTGCTTTTTTTGTAATAGCGAATCCTTTTATAATTTCAAGAGGCATTTGTTCATTACCAATTGGGAAATTCTGTTTACTTCGTTGCGTTTGGGCTCCCCAATACTTATCAGCTGGTACCTTTATTTCTCCCAGTGTATCCTTTTCAATACGATAATCCATTCTTATTTCCTCCTTGGAGCTTTTATATAATATGTACATAACTACCTAACATCTATTATATTATAACAAATTTTCCAATAATTACATACTGAAGCAGCCATCACTCAGATTACGTTTCTCACTTATAGACAGATTCACATCGTTAACAGATAGACAGCAGCAATAGCTCCCATAACAACAAAAACGACGTTCAATCCTATATAGGATAAAATAATTGCCACCAATCCGCCAAGTAAGCCTATTTTTGGGTCTTCTCCTTTTACTGTTAAAATACCAGGAAAAATAAGCGCTCCTAAAGCAGCATAGGGAATCGCTTGCAACCATCTGTTTACCCAATTGTGAAAAACAAATTTATTCACTAAAAATGCGGGAACAACACGAGGGACCATTGTTACAAGAGCCATACCAATAATGATAACAATAATCATGATTTTTCATCCTTTAATATAAAAATACCAAAAAAGCTGCCTACAATAATACTTGAAACAATAGCCCAACCTTCACTTACAATTTGGTCCAGTACACCATTTAACAACATAGCAATTATTGCTATTAGCGCAAATTTCATTTCCTTCTTTACAGCAGGAACTAATAAACCGATAAATAATGCATATAATGCAACCCCCATACTTTGACTTAATTGATCAGGGATTACTTCTCCTAATGCACCACCTGCTAAAGATCCGCCTATCCACGACAGATAACCGACAAGATAGAGAGAAAAGAAAAAGAGTAAGCCATGCTTTTCCTCTCTTTCCTCTTTATTCAATGCCGATACAGCAAAGGATTCATCTGTAAGTCCAAGGGTTAAAATTGCACGACTTCTTAGTGGAATATGATTTCTAAATTCGTTCATTAAAGATAAGCTCAGCACAAAATGCCTTAAATTCAAAACAAATGTCGCGACAATAATTTCAACGGCACTTATTCCGGCAACAATCATATTTACCGCCATAAACTGACTTGCTCCTGCAAACACGAGTACACTCATCAACGTTAATTCAACAATAGATAATCCCGCTTGCTGGGCGAGTACGCCATAAGTTAATGCCACCGGAATGTATCCGATGGCAAGCGGAATTCCTATCTTAATCCCTTTTTGAATCGCTTGGGAACGGCTCAGCATATCTTGATGTGACAATTCTTCCACCTAATCCCCTCCCTTACATTGTAACAAATACTTTTATTTATCCTGCTCTGTTAAAATCATTGGTCCGTCTTTTGTAATTGCTAACGTATGTTCATATTGACATGAGCGTCCAGCATCTGTTGTACGCGCTGTCCACCCATTATCATCCATTTTACTCTTCCATGTCCCCTCATTGATCATTGGTTCGATCGTTACGACCATCCCTTCTTTTAAACGAGTTCCTTTGTTTGGTTCGCCGAAATGCGGAATATGCGGAGGTTCATGTAAAGTTGGACCAATACCATGTCCTGTGAATTCTCGCACAACTGAAAATCCTTTCCCTTCTGCATACTGCTGAATGGCATGCCCGATATCTCCAATCCGACTATTTACCTGAGCTTGCTCAATACCTGTATAAAGAGCTTTCTTGGTTACCTCCATCAATCGTAGTCCTTTTTCATCGACATTACCGACTGCATAAGACCAGGCAGAATCTGCTAAGGCCCCGTTATAGTTCACTACCATATCGATTGTTACAATATCACCATCTTCCAGTGCTTCTTTTCTGGGGAACCCGTGACATATTTCATCATTTATCGATGCACAAGTGGCATATGGATAATCTTGGAAACCTTTTTGTTCTGGTGTTGCTCCATGCTTCTTCAAAAACTTTTCTACAAAATCATCTATTTCTTGAGTAGTAATGCCTGGTTCGATTAATTTTGCAATTTCTTTATGTGTCGCTACTAAAATATCTCCCGCTTCTTTCATTTGGCTGATTTCACGCTTACTTTTTCTTGTTATCATTCCATTTCTTCCTCTCCATCATAATTCTTTTATAGTGTATCATAATTACATCTTTAGGAATTTTAAAACACCTTCAAAATACTAAAAAGAACAGCTCTACCCTTTCCCTCTGCATAACGGAAACTAAGGCTTTCGCTTAAACCCTGCGAAAGCCAAGGTTCCTAACGCTGAACGGAAAGGCTTTACGCTTTCCCTCGGCATAACGGAATCTAAGGCTTTCGCTTAAACCCTGCGAAAGCCAAGGTTCCTAACGCTGAACGGAAAGGCTTTACGCTTTCCCTCTGCATAACGGAACCTAAGGCTTTCGCTTAAACCCTGCGAAAGCCAAGGTTCCTAACAGAAAAAGAGCGGCAAGTCGCTCCACTCTTTAACTGCTTTACTCGTTTCTATTATAAATAATCTCTCACAGAATAAATTTTTCCATTTTCAATGCCTACTTCATCCGTTAAAATATCGACTAAAATGGACGCAACTTGATGGGTTGTTGACAATGCTTCTGTTTCTTTGTATTTCCGGAAAGTATCAACATCCCGAAACGCATCTTCATCCTGCTTACGAATTTGTGCCTGCATATCTGTATCCATAATCCCTGGACTAAAAGCAAACACTTTATGTTTGTCGTCTGTATGATCCAGTTCTAAAGCTAATGTTTTCGTAAACATATTTAAACTTGCTTTCGAACTGCCGTAAGCACTCCATCCGTATGTTGCTCTTTCTGCTGCACCGCTCGTAATATTAACACCGTAGACTTCCACGTCTTCTGCATCTTTAATTAATGTGCTTAATATATAAATAGGCGAAAATACATTGACTTGGTAATGCTCATACCAGTCTTCCAATTCAATTTTCGTTGCTCGCTGAATAGGTTCAACAACTCCAGCGTTATTCACCACATATAATTTATCGACAGCTCTTTTTCTCAATTGTTCTTGAATCATTTGTACTGTTTCAATCAGTGATTCCTTGCTTGATAAGTCACAGCTTAAATGTTCATACTGCATATTGTTTTCGGAAGCCGTCACATACAATCCGTCATTCCCAGTTCGGGAAAGTCCAAATACATGAATACCGGATTCCAGTAAATAAGTGGCTATTGAAGCTCCTAACCCTTTTGATACTCCAGTCACAATTGCATACTTCATTTAGTTTCCTCCTTACTTACTCACCGCTTCATAATAGTAAACAAGTGTTTCCATTCCTTTATCAAAGCTATCTAATGGAAAGCTTTCATTTGGTGAATGCAGCCTGTCTTCTGGTGTTCCGAATCCCAGTAAAATAATCGGTATGTGATAAAGCGCATCAAACCATTCAACAACTGGTATAGAACCTCCCATTCGTACAAAAGCTGTTTCTTTTTCAAATGCCCGCTCATAACAAGCGGATGCTTTTTCAATAAGCGGATGCGTTGGTTCAACCATATAAGCCTTCGCAGATAATTTCTCCATTTGGACGTCTACTTCCACTCCGTTAGGTGCCACTTTTTCGATGTGCTTTTTCAATAATGATTGAATGTGTTCAGGATCTTGACCAGGAACTAAACGACAAGTAATTTTGGCAGTCGCCGTCGCGGGAATAATTGTTTTTGTTCCTTCTCCTTGATATCCTCCATACATCCCGTTTATTTCAAGCGTTGGTCGCCCCATTGTATGTTCTTTTGCAGAATATCCTTTTTCGGAAACCGTTTCAGTTACTCCAGTCGTTTCTGTATAATTTTCCCCAACTGTTTTTTTAATGAGTTCTCTTTCTTTAGTTGTCATTTCTTCCACATTATCGTAAAAACCATCCACAGTGACGATTTCTGATTCATCTTTCATGGAAGCTAAAATATGAGATAATGCCATAATTGGATTTCGTACAGCTCCTCCATATAACCCGGAGTGTAAATCTTGTTCAGGCCCCTGAACTGTAACCTCTAATCCGGTGAATCCTTTCAATCCATACAGAATAGTCGGTTGGTTTTTCGCTACCATTCCAGAGTCAGAAATAACGACAAAATCAGCGGAAAACTGTTCTTTTTTCTCTTCTAAGACTTGATACAAATTTTCACTACCGATTTCTTCTTCTCCTTCAATACATACTTTCACATTGACAGGAAGTTTGCCCTCCGTTTTCATAAATGCTTCCCATACTGCTAAATGCATGAAAACTTGACCTTTATCATCACTCGCTCCGCGGGCATATAATCTGTCTGCTCGTACTTCGGGTGAAAAAGGTTCGGATTCCCATTCCTCTAAGGGATCTGCAGGTTGCACATCATAATGCCCGTAGAAGAGTACTGTCGGGGCGTCTTTTCCCGCTTGTTCATAAGTTCCGTAAACAAGTGGATGACCCGCTGTATCCATTATTTCAGTATGATCAAAGCCAATATCTTGTAATAATTCCTCGACAAATTGAGATGCGCGTTTCATATCCTCTTGATAGGTAGAGTCCGTGCTAACACTCGGGATAGATAAAAAACGTTCTAAACGTTCCAATAATTGCTTTCTGTTTTCTTTTAAGTATGCGAGTACTTGATCTGTCATTCTTCTCCCCCTCTAAACACTTATGTCTATCTTAGCATATTCTGAATGCTAGGTCATGAACGAAAATCATGGATTGTCTTCTCTTGCTTCATGAACATAGTCAATAGGAATAAATAAGCCCACACGCCCCTCGTCATCTTCATATGTCGTAGCATAGATTATTCCGATCACTTTTCCGTTTTTGTCAATCACAGGACTGCCACTATTTCCTCGATATACCGGAGCATCGAGCATAACCATTTGTTTTTCTTTATCTTCTACGTTTATATAATCGATTACCTTTCCTTCATTGGCGATTCCGGAAAATTTCAATGGGTTCCCGATAAAATAAATAGGTTCTTCTTCTTGAAGTTCAAACTCATCTGCTACATCTAAGGTTGGAAAATCAGCTTTTCCCCCTTCCAATTCGAGAACTGCAACATCAATATCTGGATACGTCTCTGCTACTTCTGCTTTATACATTCCTGCATCAGGAAAAATAACAGATACTTGCTGCTGGTCTTCGACAACATGATAATTAGTTAAGATGGAGCCGGAAGAATTGATGGAAAAACCTGTTCCTTTCCCATCTTCTGTTTCTATTACTACAACTGCCTCTTTATATGCTTGAATATCCGATTGCTGTGATAAAGAGTGAGATACGGATAAAAATTTAAATGCGGGGACGGAGAACGTTTGCGGAATAAGGGCTATCATGTAAAAACATAACCCAAACACAATACTCCATAAAACCCATTTCGAAGCCCTGCGCCTTTGTGGCCTCTCTTCTCTAGCTTGTTGTTTTTTAAAAGCCTCCACTCGTGCTTCTTCCACCAATTCCGCTCTTTCTTCTTCCGTAAAATATTCGAACAAATCATCATCTATCATATCGTGAAACAACTGCTCATTTTCGCGTTCTGTATGTTGCTTTTCATTTTCGTGCGGAGCATGATCATTTTTTTCATCTTCATCCATCAAAATCACCCTAACTCGGAAGAAATAATGTGACAAGCTTCTTTGCTCTGTATTTTACCATCTTCCCTTTGAAAAATCTGTTTATATGACGATTTGAAAATGGTGACAATTCTTACTTCTTTTTGTTTTGCATCATTATGGTATAATTAAAAATGTACATAAAAATTACAAAGGAGAGACCGTGGAATGAGAAAAACAATTCAAGACATGCTAGCATTCAACAAACAGTTCGTAGAAGATAAAAATTACGAACCTTTCGTAACCGATTCAATTCCCAATAAAAAACTGGTTATATTCACTTGTATGGAATCAAGGTTACTAGAATTGCTGCCAAAAGCTTTAAATATTCAAAACGGTGACGCGAAAATGCTTAAAAATGCTGGTGCGATTATCCGGAAAGACTATGATTCGATTGTAAAAAGTATTCTAGTTGCAGTGTATGATTTAAAAGCTGAAGAAGTAGCTGTCATTGGCCATCATGATTGTGGCATGTCGCATGTAGATACAACCAGCTTAAAAGATAAAATGCTAGATCAAGATGGGATCACTGAAGAAACGTTCGAACAAATCGAAGCAGGTGGTGTCCATTTTGATGACGAATTCCATGGGTTTGATACCGTAGAAGAATCTGTTCAACAAAGCGTAGATATCATTCGTAATCACCCACTGCTCCCTTCTTACGTAGCCGTTCATGGATTAGTTATTGATCCGGGCACTGGGAAAGTAGATGTAGTGTCGCTCGATGAAAAAACAGACATAGAAGGATAATCCCTCTATGCCTGTTTTTTTATTCTATTCTTTTTGTATCGCTTATGTCATGACCGATCCCTAAGAACAAATCATTTATTTGTTTATCTGTTTACTTCCAATTTTTTCTGCAATAATCCTAATAGATAGTCGATTAAAATAGCTAAAGCAGCTGTGAAAATCGCCCCACTGAATATTTTATCCGCATCTCGTACGTTAATTCCTGCTACAATTTCACGACCTAAACCTTCACCGCCGACAAATGGAGCAAGTGTAGCAACACTAACTGCAATAACCATCGCGATACGCACTCCAGCCAAAATAAAAGAGAAAGACAAGGGGAACTTTACTCTCATCAATAATTGTAAAGATGTCATTCCCATACCATGACCTGCTTCGATCGATTCTTGTTCCACCTCTTTTAAACCCACCGCAGTATTTCGGATAATCGGTAAAAGAGAATACAAGAACAATCCAATCACTACTGTATTAAATCCAAGACCAAAAATAAGCATCAAAATAGCCAATAAAGCAAGACTTGGAATAACCTGAATGAGATTGGCCAATGTTATGATAATCGTTTCAAACGTTTTATTTTTCGTACATAAAACGCCAAGCGGCAAACCAACTACTAACGCTAATCCAATTCCCAAAAACACCATACCTATATGTTCATAAGTCATACCCAGAAGATCACCAATTGAACTAGTGAAATAATTTATGAAATTCGAGAAGTTTTCCACTATGCATCACCTACTCCAATAAGTCTTCGTCTTCTAGATATTCTGTTGCTACGTCCTTAATTTCTTCACCTTCATTATCCACTTTACCACTCAATGTTGCGATTTCTTCTTCATCCATTGAATTAAATAAAGGCTCAATAGCATCTTCTATTTCAGGTGTTTCTTCTAAAACTTCTTGTCTCACCATTGGAACTGCATCATAAGGCGGGAAGAAGTTCTTATCGTCTTCTAAAAGTTTTAGATCATACTCTACAATTCTCGGGTCTGTCGAATAGGCCAGAACAACATCCATTTCTCCATTTTTCACTGCGTCGTATACAAGACCTATTTCCATAGGATTTGTATCACCAAATTCAATATCATATGTGTCCTGAAAAGCAGGGTATCCATCATTGTCCCGTTCTAACCAAGCCGTATCAAAACCAGCTGTATATTCTGCAGCATCATCTTTTAAATCAGATACTTTTTCGTATCCATTTTCTTCTGCTAACGCTTCAGTAACTGTAAATTGATACGTATTTGCAAAACCAATTTTATCTAACACTTCAAATTTATAATCATCTCCACCAAAAAATTCCTCAGCCTGTTCAACTGTTGCATCAGAATCTTTTGGATTTTCTATGTCTGTAAAAGAAGATAATGCAGTTCCCGTATATTGAGTCGACATGTCAATGTCGCCACTCTGCATTCCCTCCAAGACAATAGGACTTGTCTCAATATCTTCCTTTACATCTACTGTTAAGTCTGTTTCCTGTTCGATTAGATCTTTATACATGTAGGCCAACAACTTCGTTTCTGTATACGTTTGGGCTCCAATTGTAACCTTATCATCATTTGAACAAGCTGCCAGTGCCAGTAGCACGGCAATCATTGAAAAAGACATTAATAATTTTTTCATTAGGCATTATCCTCCATTTGTATAGGTATTTGTCTACGTTTTTCTTTTGGTTTAAATAAATTCTCTACCTTCGCAAAAACAAAATCTGCAACCAGCGCTAAAACCATAGCAACCACAGCGGAAGCAAAAATTAATGGTTTATTATTGACACCCATTCCTCCAATGATTAATTCGCCGAGGCCGCCAGCACCAATAATCCCTGCAAGCGTTGCCCAGTTTATTAAATAAACCATGGTCAATCGTACACCTGACATAATATAAGGCATGGCAATAGGAATTTCTATACTGAATAAACGCTGCGAAGCACTGTATCCCATCCCTTTGGAGGATTCAATGATCCCTGGTTCAATCGACTGAAATGCCGCATACGTATTACGTAAAATAGGCATTAAAGAATAAAGAAGCAGGGCAACTATTGCAGGCTTTAAGCCAATTCCTATAATAGGAATAAAAATGGCAAGCATTGCCAAACTTGGAATCGTTTGAAAAATATTGGTAATAGTAAAACTAACCGCTCGGATCCATGTTGACGTGGTCTTTGCTAAAAATATGCCTAACGGAATAGCAATAATACAACCAAGTCCAATGGCTGTGCCTGCAATTAACAAATGTCTGAGAAGCGCTGCTAAAATATCGGAATAACGCTCCGTAAAAATAGTGAAATAGTCACTGAATTCATACATGACTCGTCCACCTCTCTTGTGCATAAAAATCACGCACATGACCAACGACACTACCTCTCGTTAATAAACCAAGCAGCTTTTGTTCATCGTTAACGACAGGAATATACGATATTCCCTCTTCGTCCAAAATAGTAATCGCTTCGGTAATCGCTTCATCCGGTGATAAAAGCTTTTCAAAGGGATGCATGATGTCTTGTACCTTGTTATCTTCTTCTTCAAAAGCACGATTCACATCATAAATAGATATGTACCCTTGAACAATCTCCTGATCGTTTACGACAACCAATGAATCAACCTGCCGTTGTCCCATCATACGCATTGCCGTAGCCAATCCTCGATGAGGAAAAATCGTTGCCGGCTTTTTCAACATCACTTCCTGGACATTTGGGACATCTGTTACTTGTTGTAATCTTTTCTCTCCTATAAAATCTTTAACAAAGTCATTGGCAGGTCGACGTAATATTTCTTCGGGGCTTGCAGCTTGAACAATATTTCCATCCTTCATCAACACAATTTTATCCGCTATCTTTAATGCTTCATCCATATCATGTGTTACGAAAATAATTGTCTTTTGAATATCTTTTTGTAATTGAATTAATTCTTCTTGCAATTGTTCCCTGCTAATCGGGTCGAGCGCACTAAAAGGCTCATCCATTAAGATAATATCCGGTTCTGCTGCTAGCGCACGAATCACACCGATACGTTGCTGTTGTCCGCCACTTAACTCAGAAGGATAACGTTCCCGATATTGCTCCGGATCTAAATTCACCATTTGTAATAATTCATCTGTACGATTAGTTATTCTTCCTTTGTCCCATTTAAGCAAGTTAGGGACGACGCCAACATTTCGTGCAATGTTCATGTGTGGAAATAACCCAACATTTTGAATGACGTAACCAATTTCACGACGCAAGTCTACTGGATTCATTTCTGAAATATCCTTACCATTAATCAGGATTTTCCCTCTCGTTACATCATTTAACCGATTAATCAATTTCATTGTCGTTGTTTTTCCACAACCACTTGGACCAATAAATACAGTTATTTCACCAGTTTCACACGTTAAATTTAAATTCTTTAACACATCATCCTGATCACTCCTGTATCGTTTGTAAATATTTTGAAATTCTATCAATTCGATTCACCACCACTTATAATCATTAATTTTGTATACATTAAAACAAGAAAATATAACCTAAAGCACAGATTGGCTATAATATCTAGGTTAACATGAAGCTGCTTATTGTCAACTTGATAAGGGGATATTCGTTTTAAATTTACGATTCATACCTTTATTCATTATTGAAACAACAAGCATTTAAAGCAAATATAATTTTATTAAATAAATACGTAAAATGTGGCAATAATGTATCCTCATTTGTCTTTCTTCATTGCAAAACAAATGACATATATTACGATTCACGTCCTTTCAACTACACCATTAAAAAAACGATGAATGAATTCATCGTTTAAAAAGAAAATTATTTTTTCAGCTCTTGAATCAGTCGTAACACTTTTTCTTCTGCTTCTGAACTTTCTTGCTCCTGCATCGCCACTTTTATAGTCGTTGCATTTTCTGAAAGTTGTTGGATTGCCCGCAAAAAACTGTCTGAAGTCAGATCTTCTTCATAAAGCACATTAGCAAACCCTTGATTTGAAAATGACTTCGCATTATCTATCTGATCCCCTCTACTCGCTGCCCTAGATAAAGGAATTAATAACATCGGTAATTGCATCGCTAAAAACTCATAAATTGCATTTGCTCCAGCTCTTGAAACGACTAAATCCGTTATAGAGAAGATATGTTTGAGTTCTTCTTGTACATATTCGAATTGAGTATATCCCTCTTGTTGTATAGAATCATCTATATTGTTCTTACCACAAATATGCACAATCTGATAGTTTTCCAATAAATTAGTTATATTTTTGCGAATGGTTTCATTAATATTTTGTGAACCAATACTTCCTCCCATAATTAATAAAACTGGCTTACCTGTATTGCCATTCAATAAAGTGTGGCCCCGTTCAGGATCTCCTTCATATAATTCCTGTCGGATCACTGCTCCTGCGTGTTCTGTCTTTTGATTAGGCAAGTAATTTACGGTTTCCGGAAAGGTAGTCACAATTTTTTTAGCAAATTTACTAGCAATCTTATTCGCTAATCCAGGAGTTAAATCAGACTCGTGTATAATAGTCGGGACACGTTTAAGACGAGCAGCAATCACTACTGGAACAGAGACAAAGCCTCCTTTGGAAAAAACAACATCGATTTTCTTCTTACGGAGAATATTCCAAGATTGCAAGATTCCTTTCATTACTTTAAAAGGATCTTTAATATTATCAAGTGATAGATAACGACGTAATTTACCTGTAGAAATCGCATGGTAGGTAACGCTTGGTATGTCTTCTACTAATTCTTTTTCTATCCCGTCCTTTGATCCAATATAATCAATTTGCCAACCTTTTTCCTCAAAGTAAGGAATTAAAGCTAAATTAACAATAACGTGACCAGCAGTACCACCACCGGTAAATAATATATGATTATCAGCCATTTTGCACCTCTTGTTTTTCCATTTTCTGTTTTTTATCTATTCATCAAATCTTTTTTTACCTAATTGGGATAAACTACTTCATAAAATCCATTTCAATTTGGTGTCCCTTTATTTGCAGCTATACAGATGTGTTATACCTACTATTGATACAGCACACATCATACCTATTACGAATAAATTTCGACCCAAAAAAGAAGTAGTACTTTATTATTTTCGAACATTAGTGTGTGCTATTCTTTCTGATGAAGACAGAAAATATAACCTACAAACACTTTGTTCAAATACCATACTTTTTCTTTATTCTGTTCAACAAAATTCCTGCTGGTTTCATTATAATGAATAAAAAAATAGCATTTGAGACAGCATACACTGTCATAAAAGGCAGAGAAAACCCGACTGCTGTCAAATAGCGAGGAATATTAAAGACACCGTCAATCGATAATACAGTCCAGAAATCCATCAATAACGAAAAGAAAACTCCAGCGAAAAGCCCCATCATCACAATCATCCATTTATGTTTTTCGAGCATTGTTCTTATCCACGGGAGACCAGCGATTACCCCAATGACCCCCCAAGCAAACATCTGAAAAGGGGTCCAAGGGCCATGTCCGAAATACAGATTCGAAATAAAAGCTGTTAAAGCACCAACGAGAAATCCTGCTTCCGAACCAAAATAAACAGCAGTTATAATAACGATTGCTGCGACTGGCTTAAATCCTGGTAATGCAACAAATACAAAACGTCCTACAACAGATAATGCCGTTAACACAGCTACAACAATCATATATCTTATGTTTGATTCTTTCTTTTCAAATGACAGGATAAAAGGGAGCAAAGTGCACCCTACAAGGATAATTGAGATAAAGACATATTTTCGATCTTCAAAAATAAACGTTCCTGCTCCAATAATTGCTGGAACAATAACCAGCAAGATTGACAAACGCAATAATCGACTAGTCATTGGTCCCTCCTACTATTACTTCTATACCAAGCAATCTTTTCTTTTCACCACTTCCTATCCAGGTAATTATATCATAAAAAATTCACCCTTAAGAGAGATAAGAATTTTCCAGAAAAAGCATACCACGACCAGTCAATCCAGAATTAATCTTTATAAACTCGTCTAGTTTATTTTTAAAAAAATTTTAATTTTTCTTCGCTCGCTTATTGGCGCCAAGTGACGTTAATATACTCTAAAATAAAAATCCTGCTCCTTCAAATCGAAGGAACAGGATTTAAGCACAATTATCCTTGCAGTAATAAGTCGTATGGATCTTCTAACATTTCTTTAATGCGTACTAAAAACTGTACTGCTTCTTTCCCGTCTACAATTCGGTGGTCATAAGAAACGGCCACATACATCATTGGTCTTACCTCAATAGTGTCATCTGGCATGACCATTGCGCGTTTTTCAATGTTGTGCATACCTAAAATACCAACTTGTGGAGCATTTAAAATTGGTGTAGACAGCATAGAACCAAAAATACCGCCATTTGTAATAGTAAATGAACCACCTTGTAATTCATCGATTGATAATTCTTTATTATTGGCTTTTTGTCCAAGACGAGATATTTCACGTTCTACTCCTGCAAAATCTAATTTGTCCGCATCTCGTACTACTGGAACAACTAAACCATCCTCTGTTGAGACAGCAATTCCGATATCATAGAATTCCTTCATTAATAAATCTTTGCCATCTATTTCAGCATTGAGTAATGGGAATTCTTTCAATGCGGCTACACTAGCTTTGGTAAAGAAAGACATAAAGCCTAATTTAATATCATTCTTTTTTACGAATTGATCTTGACGCTCTTTACGAAGATTCATAATTGCAGTCATGTCCACTTCATTAAATGTTGTCAGCATTGCTGCATTATGTTGTGCTTCAACTAAACGGTTCGCAATCGTTTGTCGGCGACGAGACATTTTTTCACGTCTGATTGGTTTTGCAGGGTCGCCTTCTACTCCGTCTGCTTTTGGTGCTGATTGTTTTGGTGCTTTAGCTGCTTGTTTTTCAGCTTGACCATATGCTTCTACATCTTCTGGTCGAATACGTCCCAGAGGGTCTTGTGCTTTCACTTTACTTAAATCAATGTTCTTTTCGCGTGCTAATTTTCGAGCTGCCGGTGAAGCAACAATCTCTTCGCCATTAGCGTTAGCAGTTTCTTCTGTTTCTGGTTGTGAGGTTTCTTCTTTTGGTGTCTCTTTTTGCTCTGGCTCAGGTTTAGATTCTTCTTTTGTTTCAGGAGCTGCTTTTGATTCCTCAGAATCAGCTGAAGAACCTGCTTCTGCGTTTTCATCGATTTTTGCAATCGAATCTCCAACGTTTACATCATCACCTTCCTGAGCAAGTAATTCTGTAATAACTCCAGAGGAATCGGCATTCACTTCCACATTTACTTTATCTGTTTCTAATTCAAGAACTGCATCGCCTTTTTCGATTTGATCTCCTGTATTCACTAACCATTCTGCAATGGTACCTTCCGTAATTGATTCTGCTAGTTCTGGAACTTTAATTTCCTTCACTGTCATTTCCTCCTTCAGTCGGTTTAATCGCTTCTTCTACAATGTCTTGCTGGTTGATTTTATGGATGTTTGGCTCTCCTACTGCAGTAGAAGAACGAACCGGTCTGCCAGCGTATTTAATAGACACGTCTTCTGGAACAATATCACGTAAATATTCTACAACGGATAACCATCCGCCCATGTTCTTAGGTTCCTCTTGAACCCATACTACTTCTTCTAAATCAGATAGCTTTTCTAATTCTTCACGTAAAGCATCTTCAGGAAATGGATATAATTGTTCGATTCGCATTGCACGAAGGAAGTCAAAATTCGCTTCACTGTTTGCTATTTCTTCTTCAATGTCCACCATGATTTTTCCAGTTCCCAGCAATAAACGTTTTGCTTTATAGTTTATTTCTAGATTAGGCTGATTGCGTAACGGTTGAAACTTCCCTTCTGTAAACTCATGCGGTTCAGATGCAACACGTTCATTACGCAAGAGACTTTTCGGTGACATCACAATAAGTGGTCTCGCTTCTTCTTTCCCTTGCATATGGGCTTGACGGCGAAGTAAATGGAAAAATTGAGCAGAAGAAGTAACGTTCGCTATAATCCAATTATTTTCTCCAGCCATTTGTAAGAAACGCTCTAATCTGGCACTGGAATGCTCTGGTCCTTGACCTTCATATCCATGTGGCAGGAGCATTACTAAATTCGACTTATCGCCCCACTTAGCACGCGCAGCTGAAATAAATTGATCGAAAATCACTTGAGCAGCATTGGCAAAGTCTCCAAATTGCGCTTCCCAGATTACTAACGTCTCTGGCGATTGTACGCTGTATCCATACTCAAATCCTAGCACTGCTGCTTCAGATAATGGACTGTTATGAATAGCAAATGAAGCATTCGCATCTTCAAGTCCATGCATCGGGCAATATTTCTCCCCTGTCTCTGAGTCATGCAACACAAGATGACGGTGAGCGAATGTTCCACGTTCTGAATCTTGACCAGTTAAACGAATAGGAATACCATCTTTTAAGATCGAAGCAAAAGCTAAAGCTTCTCCTTCGCCCCATTCTGCTTTGCCGCCTTCTTTTAAGATATCTTTTCTTCGTTTGAATACACGGTTTAAACGTTTAAACATCGTGAATCCTTCGGGACGTTTTAATAGGTCTTCATTCAACTTTTCTAATGTTTCTAAAGGAACAGCCGTCTCATACTCATCGATGTTACTGGCTAACGCTTGAGGCATATTCGCTTGAGCTATACCTGCTAAGGAATCTTCCTTCATACTTTCATAAATCTCTTGCAGTTCGCTAGTACTTTCTTCACGAATCTGCTTAAGTTCGTCTTCTGTGACAATACCTTCAGCAATCATACGGTCTCCAAAGATTTTAGTTACAGTGGAGTGCTCATCGATTTCTCCGTATAACTCAGGTTGAGTTGCTCTTGGTTCGTCCATTTCGTTATGTCCATAACGTCTGTACCCTACAAGGTCTAATAAACAATCTTTATGGAATTTACTAGTATAATCGTATGCAAATTGAATGGCTTGAACACAAGCAAGAGGATCATCAGCATTCACGCGGATAATCGGTATTTCATATCCTTTTGCCAAATCACTTGCGAACCGAGTCGAACGAGCTTCAGTATTGTTCGTAGTAAATCCGACTAAGTTATTTGCAATAATATGCAGCGTACCGCCTATTTTATAGCCATCCAAGCGGCTAAGATTGATGGTTTCCGGTACAATTCCTTCTCCAATAAAAGATGCATCCCCATGAATAAGGATACTGAGTGCTTTTTGAAGATTTTGTTGCGGCTTGCCCTTTCCATTTCGATAATCCTGTGCTGCTCTTGTATAACCAGCTACAACAGGATTGACATATTCTAAATGAGAAGGGTTATTCGCTAATGTTATATGAGTAGAAGTTTCATCATTCTTTACTGTATGCGTTGCTCCAAAGTGGTATTTTACGTCTCCGGTCCAGCCATAATTAATACCCATGGAACCTTCCGAAGGCATTAATTCTTTATCAGGCGCATAATGGAACTCCGAAAAGATTTTATCCAATGGTTTACCAAGAACATAAGCAAGCACACTTAAACGTCCGCGGTGCGCCATTCCCATCATAATGTCATCTACATCATCCAGATTAGCAGACTTTACAATTTGATCTAAAACTGGAACCATTGATTCTAATCCTTCAATCGAGAAACGCTTCTGACCAACAAATGTACGTTGCAGAAAATGTTCAAAGTCTTCTACATTAATAATCCGGTTTAATAATTGCTTCTTCTCTTTGTCTGAAAAATCAAATTGAAACGTACCATGCTCTATACGATCGAGCATCCATTTTCTTTCTTCTTCGCTGTTGACATGATCGTATTCAAACGAAATTTTCCCTGTATAAATTTCTCTGAGTAACTGAACAAAATCATATCCTGACTCAACCTGGCTTGGAACGTCATCGACTAACCAGGAAGCAGGTATGTCTTTTAACTCTTCTTCCGAGATACCATACGTATTAGGGTCTAACAAATTTGTTTTTTCATTTCGATTACCTACTGCATAAATATCAGCTTCTAAATGACCGAAGCGGCGGATTGCATCAATTGTTCTTAGAGCAGCAGTAATTTTACGAACTTCCTCTTTGGAAAAACCATTTCCATTTTTATAGGGTTGCTCTGCCTTTGATTCCGGCCATACTGGTGCACCGTAAGTTTCAAACATTGTCTTCAAAGTAGCATCTACTGCATTCGGATCTTCTTTAAATATTTCATATTGTTCTTCTACGTACCCCATATTAGGGCCATAAAAATTTGCCCAAAAATTCTTTTTTGGTTCTGCACTTTGTGCCACGCCTTATACCTCCAGTGAATAATGACTTTATCCGTTAGAAAACGAGGTAATCACGTCACTGTGAATCCTCGCTAACTGCTATACAGTTCAGAATGATAACTTCATTTTATTTCTGAATTAAAAACGGAAAATTACATTCATATTCAATTATAGTGCTGTACTAGTTTTTGGGCAACTAATACGTATTATTTTCCCGTTTTACTAACCGTCCATATACTTTCTTACTATTCAGCATTTTTTTACATTTTTAAAGAATGTAAACAGGCAAGTAGAGCTTTTTCACTGTATGTTGTATGATGTACAAAGACAATTCATTAGGATAGGAGATGGACAATGACATTTACTGGATTTCGTCAAAGTGACTTTGAGATTTTCACCATAGATGGTTTGGCTGAAAGAATGAGCGGTATCCAAGAACATATTCAACCTAAATTTAAACAAATCGGGGATGAGCTACTGGATGATATGAGTGCTATAACGGGGTCGGAAATGTATCTTCATATCGCGAAACATGCCCGGAGAACTGTAAATCCTCCAAATGACACTTGGTTAGCTATTGCTGGTAACAAACGAGGGTATAAGAAGCATCCACATTTTCAAGTAGGATTATGGGATGATCGCTTATTTATTTGGCTGGCCTTTATATATGAATTGCCTAATAAAACAAAAATAGCCCAAAACTTTTTAAACAACATGGAAATGTTTGAGGATTTGCCTGCCGACTTTCATATTTCCTTAGACCATATGAAAAAAGACGCTGAAACGTTAAAAGATATTGACTTAGAACAAGCTTTAACAAGATTTTACAATGTTAAAAAAGCAGAATTTCTAATTGGAAAACAACTTCAGCCGACAGATTCTGTTGTACAAAACGGAGAAGAATTAATCAACTTTATTAAATCAGTCTACCAGCAATTAATTCCTTTATACAGATTAGCGTATGATTGAGGATACTTATACTCAGAATTCATTTCACAAAATGAATAAAAAAATGTATACTGGGTATAAGAAACATGGCTTGTCTTTTAAGATAAGATGAAGGAGGAATTAAACCATGAATCTTGTTTTAATTATAGGGGTTGCTGTTGTTTTCACTGTTTCATGCTTAACTTCAGCTTATGAGTCAAAAGCGGGTGTCCCGAAACATAATCAATAAAACGACGCCTTGTTTACATATTACTTGGCATTCGTTTTAAAAGAACGACATCCCTTTAAAATGGTTTATCAGAAATATTTCTGATAAACCATTTTTTGTTTAGTAAATCAAAAAAGTATTATATAACGTTCTTTAATGCATAAAAATTCTATGATAAGCTTTACTTGCCTGCATGTTCTCATCAAACTATTATGAGTCGAAATTTCATGTTAATAGAAAGAGATGGATGTTTGGAGGAGTAGAACTTGAAAAAAGTACCAACAGTATTCATTGCCGTGGTTGTTATCTTTTTAAGCGCTTGTGGTAATGATAATCATGAATCAGAGTCAAATGCAGACACAATTTCACCTACTGAGTTGAGCAAAAGGGAAGATGCTATCATTTCAACTACTGCTGAAAATTCATTTGTATTTGATTACAAGTTGAGTACAGCATTTAAAGAAGTTGAAGTATGGATTGAAAAATATGAATCAGGAAAGCTAGTGGACGACGAGCTGAATAAACTAAGTACACAAATCGATAGAGATGATGGAATGATTATCTTAGCAGCATCAGAAATAGATGGAGAAACTACATACCATTTAGGCATTAGTGATAAAGGCGGAACATCTTCTACATTTAATACCCCTGATCATGATTCGAAACATAAGGCTGATCAATTGGTTGAATCAAGCCAATTAACGAATAAAAAAACATTCAAGGATTCGGAAGAGAACATATTAGCAACGATTACTTATTCAGACGATGAAAATAAGCCAGGAACAGAAATCACCAACGATTTTTTTGAAAAGCCAGAAAGTCATGCCGATGATTTGAACGATTATGATATTGCTTATGTGCTCAAAGCAAAATTCATACAATAATTTTATGGAGCAATCGATGGCTTGTTACTAGTCTTTTCAAAGTGAAATTAGTTAGTTAAGTTTATCTTTTTCATTTCTTTTTATGAAAACACACACAGTAAATGTTAAAAGCAGATAACATTTATTGTGTGTGTTTTTGCAATTTATAATAAAAAATGAAGCATTGGTTAACCTAGTTTCTAAAAAACTTCTATCGTTATTAATTCAAATCCATTTTTAGAATGCAAAGTACATTTCCCAAAATGGGGGCAAATTACGATACTTTAGAATTCATTCTCATCATGTCAGTTGGTTAAACGCTTGTTGTCTAAGTGCTTCATAAATGATAATCGAAGCTGTGTTTGCCAAATTTAACGAACGGATATGTGCTGTCATTGGTACACGAAGACAGTTTTTCTCCTTCCCTTTTATTAGCTCCTTAGGGATCCCCGTTGTTTCTTTTCCAAATATAAAAAAGATTTCTTGTTCTGAATCGCTGTAATCGCATTCTGTATAATAGGTTGTTCCAAAGTTTTCAATATAATAACAAACGGCTTCCGGGTATTGCTCGTAAAAGGCATCTATGGATAAATGTTCTTCTATATGAACATGTTCCCAATAATCCAAACCTGCCCGCTTCACCATTTTATCATCTGTCGAAAATCCTAATGGATGAATTAAGTGCAAAGTTGTATTCGTCCCTAGACAGGTCCGTGCAATATTACCAGTGTTCGTTGGTATTTCCGGTTGATACAATACAATATGAAGTCCCACGACATTTCTACCTTTCTTTACTATGTTCATTTTACATGCGACAAGCTTTCTCTAGTTATGCTAAAGTGAGGCAGGTTAATGCGCAAAAGAAACTCTTGCAGCTTAAAAGTAAAAATTGATGATCTTTCCTCAAACTACATAGACTGTTTGTCTATTATTGAAATTTGTATAACGCTTCTTTCATTACTTCGCGAACCGTTTCTTCCGATTCTTTTGGCTCTGTATCCAACAAAATCATTTCCGCTTCCTCTGTACCAATTTTCCCTAACGCCCATGCAGCAGTACGTCGAATCATAGGACGCACGTCTTCTTTTAGCACTTCGCCAAGTTCATGAACAGCTGTCGCATCTTTAAAATGAGCTAAAGCGATAATCGAATTTCGCTGCAACGGTTTTTTCCCGCGCCAAGCTCCAGCAACATGACCAAATTTCTCCTTAAACTCACGATTAGACATGCGCAGCATTGGCTTCAATAACGGTTTTGCCACTTCTGGTTCTGGCTCCAATTCCTCATGAAGATGAAAATCTATTCCTTTATTTCGAGGACATACAGCTTGGCACGTATCACATCCATAAACTCTCGTACCAATCTTCGGAATAAACTCTTCCGGTAAATCATCCTTTGTCTGCGTTAAAAAAGCCAGACATTTACTAGAATTTAGTTGTCCTGCTTGTACTAAGGCTCCGGTCGGGCATGCATCCAGGCAAATCCGACAATCTCCGCAGCTATCTTCCACAGGGGAGTCGGGAACAAAAGGTAAGTTCGTAATCATTTCTCCCAAATACACCCAAGAGCCGTACTCTTGTGTAATCAATAAGGTGTTTTTCCCAGGAAAGCCTACCCCTGCACGTTCTGCAACCGCAGCATCATTTAATTCACCAGTATCTACCATAATTTTATAATCAAATGCTGCCGACTTTTCTTGAATAAAGTCAGCTAATTTTTGTAATCTCCTTCGTAATACATGGTGATAATCTTCCCCCCAGGATGCACGGCAAAAAATACCACGTCGCTCCCCTTTTTTACTTTTAGGAGGATTGGGAATACGCGATGGATAAGCAATCGCAACGGATATAATCGATTTTGCTCCGTTGAATAAACGTTCAGGCTCTGTCCTTTCTTCCACGGTCCCTTTTTCAAATCCGGACGCATACTGTAATTCTTCTTGTTGGATCAAACGTTCTTTCAACTCTGTAAATACATCTGCTGAAGCAAAGCCAAGTTTATCGATACCGATCTCTTTGCTATAGTCTTTTATTTCTTGTTTTAAAGCAGTTAAATTCACACGAACCACCTCTTTATGTAGTTTAGCATGTTTTTCGTTTAGATGAATAGTTATTTACTTTCTTTCTGCAACATTGTAAAATAGATTTGAACCCAAGAGGAGGCAGATTATGTCAGTCTATACAATTATTATGTCCCAAGGAAAGTTTATCCATAAAGACAGTTTGTATTTTCCCTTTGAGGAACGAGGTTCCCAATTTGGCGATGGCGTCTACGAAGTGATACGGATGTACGGTGGCAAGCCATATTTAATGGAAGAGCATACCGCACGTTTGATGCGTTCTCTCGATGCCATTCGAATCAAACTGAATTACAGTGAAGCTGAAATTAAACATCTATTAAACACCTTAATCGAAAAAAATAATACAACAACAGACTCTTTTATCTACTTACAAGTAACCCGAGGTTCTGCACCAAGAGTGCATACTTTCCCTGAAAATACGGAACCAAATATCTATGCATACATTGCAGACAAACCTCGCCCTTTAGAACTTTTAACAAACGGGGCGCACGCCATTACTTTACCAGACGAACGTTGGGATAACTGTTATATAAAGAGTTTGAATTTATTACCAAACGTATTAGCAAAGCAAAATGCTTTAGATAACAATTGTTATGAAGCCATTTTGCATAAGAACGGAACAGTTACCGAATGCAGTTCATCCAATATCTATATGGTAAAAGATAACACGATTTACACACACCCAGCAACTAATCGTATCCTTCATGGATGCGTTCGTTCAGCTGTTCTCCGCTTTGCTAAAGAGCTTGATATTCCTGTTGTGGAAGAAGCTTTTACAACGAGCAATATAACAGAAGCCGATGAAGTATTTCTATCAAGCAGCACTTCCGAGATTATTCCCGTCGTACAAGTGGATAATTATTCTATTGCAGATGGGAAACCCGGCCCTATTGTTAAACAACTGCAGCAAGCTTACCGTACAGAAATTGGCATTAAATCAGCATAAAAAGAAATCAAACGAGCGATTGTGCACAGAAGGTCACTTTCGCTCGTTTTTTAATGATTGCCGTTTTGATTATGACTCATCGTCTATATGCTTATTTACATACGTCGTAAGCGTTTCTAAATAGTCATCACGGTGCATAACAATAGACTCGCCATGATTTGCCCCAGAAAAAGTTGCAAGCTCTGCGTTTTCTGTTTGTTGATATAGCTCCTTCGTCATTGTAAAAGGGACAAAGGTATCCTCTTCGCCTGCGATATATAAAATAGGTAAATCCGTTTTTTGTGCTGCATGCAGTGCAGAAGCTTCTTTCAAACCATAATTTGCTCGATATTGCATGATTGCACTTAGCGTCGGCAAGATTGGTTTATCAGGCACATGATACATACGCTGAAGTTGATACGTAAATAAATCATAGACAGACGTATACGCGCTATCTGCTACAACTGCTTTAACATTATCTGGTAATTCTTCACCACTCGTCATAACAACAGCAGCTCCTCCCATGGATAAACCGTGCAAAACAATTTCTGTATCTGGACCGTTTATTGCAATGATTTCATCAATCCACCTCAATAAATCTTTCCGGTCCGGCCAACCAAACCCATAAAAATCCCCTTCACTTGAACCATGTCCGCGTAAGTCCGGCGAAAATATATTATAACCTAATTCCTCATAATAATATTCTCCAAATAACCCCATATCAAATGCGTTGCCTAAATAACCATGTGCAAAAATGACGGTTTTATTCGTTGGTTCATCTTGAGGTAAGTAATAACCTTGAAGCTCTAAATTATCGAACGAGGTGACTGACAAACTGGTAAAGTCCTGCTTTTCTGTCCAGTCTATCCACTCGCCTTCCGTAAACTCATCCATCGTTTCTTCATTCACTTCCAAATCAGCATTCCCTTGTAAAAAATCCTTCTCTCCACGCTCGATTACAAGATGATAAAAATAGAATCCAGCGATTAGGTCAAGTAGAAGAACACCAGTGCATACACTGACAAAAGCGATGATCCAGGTTTTCTTTTTCTTCATCCACATCACCTCTATTCATTCATTTAATAAGCTGCTTTCGTTTTATAGACATATAAACAAGAAAAATCGGCATTCGCTCATTTTAAATAGCGAATGCCTTTATGGTCCTCATGCTGGAAGAAATTTTATCTTTCCTTTATGCACAGCTAAAACGTTTTAGCTTCAGCTGAGGTTTTTCTTTTTAATGAAACAGTCTTGAACTTTTTGAAGCAAGTAATTTGTTTAAAATAGTATTCAACGGTTTTTTCAAGAAAATACCTATTAGCAGAAACAGTAGTGCAAAGCTTCCTAAAACTATGGCTGCTATGAATACCTTCGACCAGACAATTCCTCCTACTGCTTCTCTCATTAAGTCGACTGCGTAAGTAAACGGCAGAAACGGATTAATTTTCTGGAAAAATGTAGGGAGCAGCACAACTGGATAAGTACCACCTGAACCAGCAATTTGTAAGACTAGAAGCACAATCACAGCCGCTTTACCCACATCCTGCAAAATGGATACCACTGTATATATAATCGTCATAAAGACGACGCTTATACCTAATCCAAACAGAACAAACCAAACCGGATTACTAGCATTCACTCCTAATAAAAACAAATCTCCCAGCGTTACTATTAACGTTTGAAGCAACCCAATAGTGAGGAATGTGAACAAACGCCCTGCATACATTTGTTTCGCTGTGTAAGCATGTTCAGGTAAATCAGTTGATAGTAAAGAAATCAATAATAAGCCACCTACCCAAATGGCTAAAACAGTATAAAATGGCGTCATCCCGGTTCCATAGTTTTCAATAGGGAACAGTTTATTTTCATCCAATTTTACCGGTTCTTCAAAAAATCCTTGTTCGGCATCCGGATCATTTTTAAGCAAATCGATAATATCTTCTAAATCTGTTTCATCTTCTATATCCCTTATTTTATCTGCTGTTTCTTTCACTTTCTCTTGGACATAAGGAAATTCATCCAACGCAGATCGTAACTTCGACTGTCCATCGTCTAAATCACTATCTGTTTTATTCAATAAACTCTCCACTCTTGGAATCAAATCTTTTATATCGAGTACAAGGTCTTTAGCACTGTTTAATTGTTCTTTCACATCGGATAAAGTACCAGAAATAGTCGGTTCAATGTTATTGTTGTATTCATCTGCAAATTCATCTACTTTATCGCTGGATGCTTTACCTATATCCCGGACTTCTTGGAAAGTTTCATCCGCTTTATCGCCGACATCGTCAAGTTCATCAAGATTGTCGTCCATTGTTTCTAACGCGTCAATTAGGTCTTGGACGTGTTCTTGGGCCTCTTCTACATCATCTGTACTTAATTCAGGTACGTCGACATCTTGTAGTTCCTCTTCTTCGCTTTGATTATCCTCTTCTTCATTTCCATCATTGTTGCCCTCTTCATTTTCATCATTGTTGCCCTCTTCATTCTCGTCGTTGTCGCCATCTTCTTTTTTATTATTACTTTTTTCTTTCAGTTGATTTTCTATGTCCTCTTTAGAAGCATTGTCTTCTTCAATTTGTGTTTCGACTTTACCCAACAGTTCATTTAAGTTATTTAATTTAGAAATCGTTCCGTCCAGATCATCATGTGTTTTATCCATACGTTCATCAATACGATCTTGGATTGAATCTGAATCTTCTACTTCATCCAATACGTCATTGACATCATGAATCACATCTTGTGCTTTTGCTAAGTCCTCTTTAATTTTAGGCGAGATATCGTTAAACTTATCTTCTGCTTCTTCAACTTTACTTAATGTCGAATTGATGGTCGATAACCCTTCATCTACTTCTTCTTTTGTTTCGGGAACTTTTCCTAACACATCATGAATAATATCTTTTGCTTCAGTTGCATCGTCATCCGTATTCGTCAATGTATCATGAATACCCGGAAGTTCCTCTTCTAACGTAAATACGTAATCTCTGAATTGTTGAATGTCTGGCAATTCCTCTTCCAATTCAAGACCAATATCATTAAACATATCAAAAATGACACCGTTCACTGTAGAAATGAACTCACTACTAATGTCGTCAACAATGACAGTGGCGCCTTTATCCGTGATTTTAGGAGTAATTGCGTTAATTTTTTCATTTACGTAATAATTAATTTCTGCTTTTTCAGGATCACCAGAGACAACCGTTCCAAGATTTTCGGAGAAATCCTCCGGTATAATAATAACAGCAAAATAATTGCCATACTCTACTTCTTCCATTGCTTTATCACGATCGACAAACTGCCAATCCATCTCATCATTATCTTCCAGTGATTCTACAAGATCCTTACCAACATCAATATCTTCTCCCCGGACAGTCGCTCCTTCATCTTCATTCACAACTCCTATTGGTATTTGCTCTGTCTGGCCATATGGGTCCCAATTCGCTTCAATATTAAACCAAGCATACAGTGAAGGGAGAATGGCCAGCCCCCCAATCAATATCAAAACACCCCAATTCGTGCCGATGTTTTTCATATCTAATTTAAAAATCTCCCATATATTCTTCACAGTTTATCATCCTATTTTATGTAATATGGTCGATTATAACAGTAATCATGATAAATTACAGCCGTTTGCACCCTATTATTTCTATTAGTGCATACTTGCTGAATCTGTATATACCAATTCCAGGTGACGCTTCTAGGCGGAACGTATTTGTCTTTGCAAGATTTTTGGGATAATATCTCGCATCATATGTTTATCCTCTTCCTCTCGCCCTTGTTTATGATACGAAAAAACCGGTAGGACAAATAAAGGCGTTTCCGGATATAAATCTTTAATCTCTAAGTTGGAGTGCATAGCAGGCATTGCTACCCGATGAATGAGTAAATCAAAGGAATGCTCCGTCGTCCTTTTATCCAGTTCTGTTTCAGCTATTACTTCAAACGAAAGCGCATTCTGACTTTGCTTATCATCTATCCATTTTTTGAGATATTTTGGATCTTTCTTCGTTGAATCTATAATTAAAATCCGCAACATATCCATCAACCTCCATTTTTTACATTATTCTTTTAGGATGCTGTTGTGTTCGAGTCAGCTAATTTCGTAACTTGAACTTCCCAGTGAGCTCCAGCCTCAATGTCATACGCTTTGGCAAAAGAGCCTTGGTTAATAGCAATCCCCAAATTATCAAGTGAATTAACATACAGAAGTGGCTCCCCTAAATGAATCGCAGCAAACGATTTTCCATATGTCATCACATGTTGGTAAATTTTCCTTCGATGATTCGTAATTAGCACCTCGACCTTGTCGCCATAATTTATGGACAATTCATTAAATAATTGCTTGTTAATATTCGTCCAAATATTCCCAAACCGTACATCTAAAATATCGATCGCTCCCACAACTTTGGTATTTTCTCTTTTCGCTGCTTGACTGTGCAGATGAATAATGTCACTTATGTCTAATTTTCTTCCTACTTCTTCATATGAAATAATACCAGCAGAGAGACGCGCTCCTGTATAAACATAAACATCCCTGCCGTGAAATGTGTCCGAACCATTTGAATTTGGCAATCGATTTATGGATTCGTCAATTTCTCTTACTTCTTCAATACCGATATGTTTTTGAATATGCGTTAACGTACCATTATTAGGGGTAACAATGTAATGTCCCGATTTTGTTTTAATGACCACGCTTAAGCGGTCTGATCCTACTCCTGGATCTACTACGGATACAAATACAGTGCCGGTCGGCCAATACGAAACGGTTTGATATAAGCGATAAGACCCCTCCCAAATATGAAAAGGAGTTATTTCATGTGTCAAATCATGTATAGAAAGTTGTAAATCCACTGAGACAGCTACGCCGTACATTGCACTAACTGCTCCATCGCATCTGCCAAAATCTGTTTGCAATACTAATTGTTTATTCATTCTAAGTTCCTCCTCACCATTCTTGGAAAAATAAAAAACCACGTCCTTATCTAATTAGATAAGGACGTGGTTTGTATACGTGTTACCACCTTATTTTACTGTTTGCTTACGCAAAAACAGCCTCTGTAAGTACTCAAATACAACGCTAATACGTTGCTTATTTATACTTTGGCTCAGATAACGGAGGCCAAATCCCGTCGGAACTTACTATTTGCCTTATATTCCAGGCAACTTCAGCACGAAACTCAGAGACCATTTTCTGATTTTTCCTTTTTGCTCCTTTTCACCATACAGAGCTCTCTGTAAAAAATTTCAAATCATACTTTTCTCGTCAACGTTTTTTGAATATACTATAAATTATACGAGAATTCAGATATTTGTCAAGTGCATTTCTATTCTCTATATAAAGCAACTGCATCATAAATCGTATCTCAACTATTTTTCTTGAAAATTTTTAGTCTTTCGGTACTACGTTATCCACTTCTGTCCAATCAAACTCCCCTTCTTGTATTTGGTCTCGAATATCTTGTGTTATAATATCCGTTGGTGCGTCAATTCCAGGGAAATCATCATCGTGACCGTCCCACTCCGGGCGATCTTGAGATAACAAGAATGCTGCTAAATCAGCTGCTTCCTGATCTGATAACGTGTTCTCTTCTCCGACCGGCATATTATTTTGAATATAACCGGAAGCTTTCGTCAATCTGCCCATTCCTGCTCCATCATTAAACGAATCTTCCCCCCATAAGGCTGGGCCTTCATTTGCTCCCGTACCTTCACCATCTTCTCCATGACAACTCAAACAATTTTTATCTGCATAAAGTTCTTCCCCGTTGTCCACGTCGGGTTCAGGTACTTCTTCCATCGTATTTTCTTCTACCCAAGGTCGATCCTGACCAATTTCGACTCCTTCTGACAGATACGTCATATAAGACATAAGCGCTCTCATTTCTTCGCTGTCTTCATCTAATTTTTCTCCATTCATACTACGAACCATACAACCATTAATTCGATCTTCTAATGTAAAAGATACACCTTCTCTTGGTCGGTACTGTGGGAAATCAGCAGCTACCCCTACCATCGATGAAGAATTAGAATACCCGCCATCTGCGTGACAACTTTGACAAGACAGTTCATTCCCTGATTCTTCCAACGTTACATTCGTTTCATTAAAGATTTCTTCGCCATTTTCAATATACTCCGTTTCCGGGTCATCAGGATCTAAATCATCCATACTCGGAGCTGTGTGGTCAGATCCATCATTATTGTTTTCATTTTCGTTAGACGCATTGTCGTTCCCGGTAGAACAACCTACAACAATCAATACAAATGCCACAACAACCATCCAGAACTTCTTTGATTTTAACATTGTTTCCCCTCCATTTACTATGTAATATAAGTACTTTCACTTACATTATACCGCACAGTAGTTATATATGCTCATTTAAATCAAAGAATTCATTAATAAGTCACAGTTTTCTGACATTTACTTTACATTTAACTTAAATCCGTTTTATCTTTTTCGGAATCACGGGGATTTTTTCTTATAAAAAGAGATAAAATAAGGCCGATAAAACTAATACCAGTTGCTGTATAAAAAGCTGTATTTACTCCATCAATAGCGCCTTGTGCATGACCGGAAGTTGTTTCGTTTGCTGTTAGAGACATTACCGTGACAAGAATTGCAGTACCGATAGAAGCAGCAATTTGACGCATTGTATTCGTCAAAGCTGTTCCATGGGGCATTAATGAATCAGGAAGTTCATTCAATCCTGCAGTAGTAGAAGGCATCATTAACATCGAAATGCCGAACATACGAATAGCAAAAACAACTATTAAATAAAGTAAGGTCGTTTCTTCCGTTAATCTTGTAAAGAAAAACGTCGTGACTACTACAATAGAAAATCCTGTAATCAAAAGCCCGCGTGCACCAATTTTGTCAAAAATCGTTCCTACGACAGGAGACATAACCCCCATTAATAATGCTCCAGGTAGGATAACCAACCCCGATTCAAAAGCTGAGAAACCTGCCATCACCTGCATATAAATAGGTAAAATCGTTTCAGCAGCAATCAACATCATAAAAGCTATCATACTGATTACCATCGTTAAAGCATAGATCCCGTATGTAAGCACGCGAAATTCCAAGATTGGTTCTCGTAACTTCAATTGACGAATAATAAATACAGTTAATGTAACGATTCCAATTCCAAATGCTAGAAGTGCTGGAGGATAAGACCAACCATAATCACCGACACTGCTGAAGCTATATAAAAGCCCTCCAAAACCAAACACAGAAAAAATAACAGAAGGGATATCTACTTTTGGAAAAGTACGGCTTATTACATTTCTCATGAAGAAATAAGCTAAAATGATATCCAATATAGCAAGAGGAAGCACGATTAAAAATAAAGAGCGCCACGGAAAAACATCAATAATCCAGCCTGATAAGGTTGGACCAATTCCTGGAGCAAACCCAATTACTAATCCCGCCATCCCCATGGCAAACCCGCGTTTGTCTTTAGGAAAAATCAGCATCATAACAGTCATCATTAACGGCATTATTATTCCTGCTCCAGAAGCTTGTATCACTCGACCAACCATTAATACAGTAAAGTTTGTGCTTAATAAGCAAACAATCGTCCCGAAAGAGAAGATAAACATCGACGTCATAAATAATCTTCGTGTTGTGAACGTCTCCATTAGCAAAGCTGTAATCGGTATCATAATTCCATTGACTAGCATGAATATCGTTGTAATCCACTGACCAGCATTTTCTGACAAATTAAATTCTGCCATCACATGAGGTGTGGCTGTGACTAATAATGTTTGATTTAAAATAGCTAAAAACGCCCCACCAAGCATCACTGCAATTAGTGGGATTCGCTGTTCAAAGTTATAAGTGGCAGTATCATTTGGCATCGTTTAAAATCCTCCTCTTGCACTTTTTTATGATGCAGATAAGTATACTATTTTTACGAATGAAAAACCGCCTGCTTTTTAGGCAGACGGTCACTATAGCAATATAATTATTTTAAAAGTCAAATATACCATTTTTACTATACTTCAAATGGTTTACTGTTGT
>DATGTM010000060.1:0-18915 GCA_035301845.1 Pseudogracilibacillus sp.
TCGGCTTTAACATCGCTATTTCCACTAAAATGGGGAGCAAAGTTACTTGAAGGTGAAACAGTACTGATTAACGGGGCAACTGGAGTATCAGGTAAATTAGCTGTGCAAATTGCAAAGTTGCTTGGTGCTGGAAAAGTCGTAGGAACTGGTCGGAATCCGGAATCTATGAACAAAATAAAAGAATTAGGGGCAGATGCCGTAGTTGATTTAAAACAATCTGATCAAGATATCATAGAAACATTCCAAAAAGAAGCGAAAGATGGTTACGATGTTATCATTGACTACGTTTGGGGAAAACCGACAGAATTACTTTTACAAGCAATGACTCCGGAGAATATTAAACTAACAGGGAAAAGTATTCGTTTAGTACAAGTTGGAGAGAAAGCAGGGCGAAGTATATCGCTTCCAGCCAGTACACTTCGTACCTCTGGCATAGAAATTTTTGGTGGGACGAAGGGCATGACTTTAGAAGCAATAAATGAGGGAACTGAACAAGTATGGCAATGGATTAGAGAGGATAAATTAAGTATGGAAGTCGAAGAAGTTGCCTTAAAAGATATTGAAGATATTTGGGGAAAAGATGCGTTTAAAGGAAAAAGAGTCGTATTGGTACCCTGAGCTTGTTTGATTATGTAGTTTAACTTTGCATTTTACTTTTATAAGGATAAAATAAATGAACTTCTGCATCCATACCGTAACGAGAAGTTATATTAGTACGCAGGTAAACGAGGAGGATGTTCAAATGACTAATTACTTTGAATCCGAATATACCAATTATAAAGTATTAATATCTGGAGCAGGAATTGCTGGTTTAGCTACTGCTTACTGGCTGGCTAAATATGGCTTTATAGTAACAGTAGTAGAACGGGCAGATACAATTCGAGAAGGCGGATATCCAGTGGATATCGAAGGAAAAGCAATCGAAGTAACGAAACGAATGGGCATCGAAACAAAACTTAGAACGTCTCATATTAATACTGATAAGATAACGTTTAAAACACCAGAAGGGCAAACAGAAGCGACTTTACCTTTGGAATGGATACAAGCAAGCGGCGAAGATGGAGAAAGTGTTGAATTACCACGAGGGACACTTGCCAATATATTATTTGAAGAAACCAGAAAGCAGAATATTCACTTTCTGTTTACTAATTCCATTCGTACGATGAAAGCGAATTCGGAAGATGTGGATGTAACGTTTCAAAACGGTAAAGAGGAAGTTTTTCATTATATGATAGGCGCTGATGGTATTCATTCGAATACACGCGATCTTAGCTTGGGAAGGGAAGAAGAGTACATTCGCTATCTTGGTTACAATTTTTATGGTTCTACTATTCCGAATCATCTTCAACTGTCTAAAGAAGCACTAATTCAGTCTGCTCCTGGACGTTCTGCAATATTTTATGAAATTGGTGATGGTTTTAGTGTACATGTTTTATTAGCAACGAAATCAGAAAAAGCCTTATCCGCTGAGAAAGGGACAAGAAGTTTGTATCAAGAGCAGTTTCTTGAAAAATTTCCTGAGAAAGATTGGAAGATTCCTAATTTGAAGGAGGATCTTCAGGAATCTACAGAAGGCTACTACGATATGGTAGCTCAAGTTCATTTGCCTGTCTGGTCTAAGAATCGGATTGCTTTTGTAGGAGATGCGGCTTTTGCACCTTCTTTCTTATCAGGTCAAGGTACTAGTTTGGCGCTTATAGGAGCTTATGTGTTGGCGGGGGAGCTGGCTACAAAAAATGATTTTACTGCTGCTTTTTCTGAATATGAAACGAAATTAAGGCCTTTCGTAGAGGAAAAACAAAAATCAGCGTATGAAAGTGCAGCAATATTGATACCTGCAACGAAAGAAGATATTGATAAGCGAAACCACCTGCTAACAGCATTGCAATCTGCATCAAAACAAGAAATATCAAAAGGCGAACCAAAAAATATCTCTTATGCTTTTGATTTACCTGAATATTAATGTTTAATGTGTTTTGAAAGGAAGAATGCAGCGTTATTTTACACAATTGAAAAAATCAGTTTTGCTCGTCGACCTTCCGGGTAGATAAATGTATAGGTATTCTATGATGTTGCATTCTAGAACTTTCATCAGGAATAAGTAGTTCTTTTTCGTTCCTGATTGAAGGAATTGACCAAAAAGATATGAATGAATGCTCATTTATAAAGATGTAGCTAAAAAGAGTGCTTTACAATCGCTATAAGGAGGTTTTATTTTGGAATTCAAACCAGGACTGGAAGGTGTAGTAGCTGTAAAAACGGCTTTAAGTAAAGTAGACGGGGAAGCCGGTCGATTACTTTTTCGAGGGTATGAAGCGGATGAATTAGCAAGACAACATCAGTTTGAGGAAGCGGTTCACTTACTTTGGTATGGAACGATGCCGACAGATGCAGAACGAAGAAAACTTACGGAGAAATTAAAAGAAAACCGCGAGGTACCTGAGAGGATTGTAACGTTGATAAAAGAGCTTCCCGAGGATATGGAAATGATGGCGGTATTGCGAACTTGTATTTCTGCCCTTGGTTATGAAACCTCGTGGCCTCCTGCACCAGAAGAAGCTATTCGTATTACTGCAGTTACTCCGACAATATTAACGTATCGCTACAGAATGTTGAATAATCAAGAGATTGTGCAGCCAAATAATGAGTTAGATCATGTAGCGAATTATTTATACATGTTAAGAGGAAAAACACCAAAAGAAGATCATGTAGAAGCTTTAAATGCATACTTTATCTTAACAGCAGAGCATGGGTTAAATGCGGCTACCTTTACATCAAGGGTAATCACATCTACCCAATCTGATATGTATTCTGCAGTTTCGGGAGCAATTGGTGCCATGAAAGGTCCCTTACACGGTGGGGCTCCATCGGGTGTCATGGATATGTTAGATGAAATTGGGTCGATAGACAATGTAGAACCTTGGATTCGAAAGAAACTGGAGAATGATGAAAAGTTAATGGGATTCGGCCACCGGGTATATAAAACAATGGACCCTAGATCTGAAGCATTGCGCGACATTACAAGTAAAATGTCTGAGAACGATGCCTGGCTTGCACTTGCGAAACATGTAGAAGAAAAAGCTATCGAATTATTGGAAGAATATAAACCAGGCCGTCGTTTATATACGAACGTTGAGTTTTATGCAGCAGCTATCTTTAGGTCGATTGATTTTCCAGAGCCGTTATTCACAGCAACCTTCACTGCGAGCAGGGTAGCAGGATGGTGTGCGCATATTATGGAACAAGGAAATAACAATAGAATTTTCCGTCCATTAGCAACTTATACGGGAGACGAATGATAGATAATATAGTTTATACGAAAGACCGTACTTATATAAGTACGGTTCTTTACTGTGTTTGACATGCTTTTGATTCAGTGCTTGCTATTCTAAAAGTACAAACGCTTTGTTTATGTTCGAAAGGAGACAAAAACCTATAAGCATGTAATTAAATGAAGGAAGTATTCTAACTTTTCTTCTGAAGACCCAATTTAAGATGAAAAATAGAAATAGTATTAGCTGTACTTCCGTAAAACGATTTTGCTTTCATATAATTTTAGTAGTACTGCAGCATTTTTAGTCAACGAATGACCCTCAAGCAAGTTCATGTATTAACTTGTTTTTGAATCTTTTATATATTGCTTTTGTCTTTTGGTCTTGCCATTAACAGATAAATAAGTACCTATACGCAATAATTTTTCCAGCGGTCCGTACCGGAACGTTTTTACATAATAATGACTCATCAGGGTTTGTATGCAAAATATAACAATACCGAGCAAAAATGCATTTATCATACCAAGTTTACTGAATAAACCAAGGCCATACCCGTAAAATATAGTAGTACAAATAATAGATTGAACGATATAATTTGTTAATGATAATTTACCGACACTTTCGAATGATCTTAATAATACAGAATGTCTTATGTTCGCATATAGAACACCGGATAGACAGATGTAACCGAGAGATAACACCATTCCTCCTATATGAAAGAGACCTTCTATCTTGGAAAAGTACCCATATGTTTTCAACAAAACTCCAAGAAGTAAACATATAGAAGCTCCTATTTTATACGTTCGCTCTGTTTCTTTTGGTCGCTGCAACCATTCTTCCTTAGCTGCGTACATACCTAATAAAAACATGGGAGCAATTAGGAGAGGCATCATAAAGATTGCAGCAATTCCTGCATTGGATTTGGACAAGAAGTCCGTTACTGGGTCATCTGCATTGTTTCGATAATCTTGAATTGCAGCATAAGAACCATTTTCATAAACGTCAGTTGTTTCGTTAATATACGTTTCTACTGTATGAGAGTCGAATAAGTCTCCTTCTTCAAAAAAAGGTAGATTTATCGTTCCTATAAGCCCAAATAAAAGACATGTCCAGATGAGGATTGTCTTAGGATGGCGATTGACGAAAACTAATAAACAAATCCCCATCAAACCGTAAACGAATAATATATCCCCTTCCCATAAATAAGTGGCATGCAACATTCCAAATCCGATTAATATGACTGATCTGCGAAATAAATGCCATTTGATACGTAACTCGTTTTTAGCCAGATTATCTCTCATAATCATGAATGAATAACCGAATAAGAAAGTGAATATTGGCATAAAACTTGCTTCGAAAGCTATTTTAGTAAATGCATATACAGACTGATCCAGAAGATTTAATTCGAATATTTCTATATAATCTTTACCAAACAAACCATATTGAAAGATTAATAAATTAGCTATTAATATTCCAAAAAGGCTGAATCCTCTTAGACCGTCTATAGCATGAACTCGATTTTTTTGTGATATGAAGTTGTTCTTCTTAATTTTGTTTCCATTAAGCATTTAAAAACACTTCCTCTAAGGAGTTTTCTTCTTGTAATCTGACATATTTATAATTTTAAATGGCCGGGAATAAAAATCGAGCGAATACTTTTAAATGTGTCGAAAAACTCTTGCTTTAATACTTGAATCATTGGTATGACTCCCTTCATGAATACATAGTATATTTTATGATGAACTTTCTTTTTTAAGTTGCTCCCTTCCCGCTTCCCACTCTACGCTAAGAATGAGAAGACCAATGAAAAGAAATGCTAGATAAGCGAATAAGCTCTCAATTATTGCTGTCGCATACATCCACGATAACCCCGAGACAAACAATAGTGGAATAATGATCCCCCAGTACCCGCTTTTTCGTGTAGAGAAAAAATATTGTAATGCTAAAATTCCACCGTAAATGAGAAAATTGTATTCATTAAAACCAAACATGAAGTATACTTCCTTTCTATTTGTATTTTTTTAAAAAGTTCCACTTGTTCCTGAAAACCTTATTAAGTAATCATATCTTGTTGGTACTATGTTAAGTGTATAAAATAAAGCTTACATCTAGATAAACAATTATCTTACTTCTTTCTTACTTCTCTTAAAAATTTGTTAAGCTAGTCGTAAGAATCTTATGTTACGATTGATTAAAGTAGGTGATGAAAATGTTAGATGCCCACATTTTAATAGTGGATGATGAAACTGCTATTTTGCAGATGGTAGAAATGATTATGAAAAAAGAAGGGTTTAAGAACATCTCTCAAGCTAAAGACGGACAGAAAGCACTAGATATTGTTCGAAGCGGTGAAGTGGATTTTATCGTTTTGGATGTTATGTTGCCGGATATCAACGGTTTTGATTTGTGTAAAAAAATCAGAGAATATACGAATGTCCATATTTTATTCCTTACAGCTAAAACGAATGATGTAGATATACTGACTGGATTTGAAAATGGAGGAGATGATTATGTGACTAAGCCGTTTAATCCGTTAGAAATTGCTGCACGGGTTAAAGCTCATTTAAAAAGAAAGTCATATAAACAAGAAGTTTCACCCGTATTAACAACCAAGCAATACCGGTTTGAGGATTTCACAGTAGATGAAATCGGTGGAGAATTAATCGTTCATGGAGAAGTTGTTTCCTGTCCTGCTCAAGTATTTATGTTACTCATTTATTTCTGCAAGCATGTGAATCAGGTCTTATCAAAAGAACAATTATTTAATGCGGTGTGGGGATATGAACATATCGTAGATGATAATACCATCATGGTACATATCAGGAGACTTCGGGAGAAAATTGAGCCAGATCCGGGGAACCCGGTCTATTTGCAAACGGTAAGAGGGATGGGATATAAACTGGTGAGAAGGGGGCAGGCATGAAGTTACGAGGCAGGATTTCATTTCATTTTTTAATCCAATTTGTTATTCTTTTCACGGTTTCTTTTTTAGTTATTATCGGGCTGCTTATTTTACTTGTTAATTTTATTACCAATGAAGAATTGAAGACAAACCCCAAAGAATCGGTGATTGAAAACACTGCAACATTAGTTGTAATCTCCGATGGTGAGGTTAGCATAGACGATAAATGGAAGAAGCAATTAAAAGAGAATCATATGTGGCTGCAAATCATCAATAAACAAGGAGAAGTCATTCATGAAGAAAATACATCTCCAGACTTAGAAGCTAGCTATAATACCAACGAACTTATTGAAATGGAGGAAACGAATCAGTTAAATGAATATACAGTTAAATTCTATTACGATGAGTGGTTGGAAGATTCGTATTACTTTTTATTTGGGTATGAAAATGTAGAAGAGAAACAACTTAAAGCATGGCATGACGAATTCGAAAAAGAAGGTCGCATTGACTCAGCATCTACATCTGAATTAGAAGAGAAATTAAAACCGGAAGAAGCTTCCATTGAAATTTATGAGGACGGCGAACTTGTTCAGACAGTTGGAACCAAAATGGGTAAAAAAGCAGAAAAAACAGAAATACTTTCGTCCATACATTCTCCTGGCAAACAAAAAACTAAAGCTTTTACTTATACAGATCAAAAAAATGATACAGCATGGGTATACCGAATTCCTAATGAGGATTATAGTAAAGAAAGTATACCATTTCTAAATACAGAGCTGCAGTTATTAGTAGTTGCACTTCTTGTCAGTTTACTGATAGCTATTCTGCTTTCTGTGTGGAATGGATACAGATACGGAAAACCAATGTTCATTATGATTCGTTGGCTAGAAGCAGTAGAACAGAAACATTATAATCATATATTTTCAGAAAAAGAACAGCGAAAAGTCTACAAACGAAATGGCAAGGTCAAGTTTAGATACCGGTTATATAAAGAAGTCATTCAATCTTTTTCAAATATGACGACTAAACTTGCCCAAGCCGATGAGGAACGTAAACAGCTTGATAAGACGCGTGAAGATTGGATGGCAGGAATTTCTCATGATATGCGAACGCCACTTTCGAGTATACAAGGCTATGGTCATATATTAGAAAGTAACAAATATGAATATACATCAGAAGAACTACGAGAAATCGGGCATGTCATTCGCACCAAATCGGATTATATGGTTGATTTGTTAAATGATTTTTCACTCGTTTTTAAGTTGAAAAACAGTACGATTGCGTTAAAACCCGTCCCAATTAATTTAGTTGCATATACAGAAGATATTGTCATGAAATTTAGCCGCGATATGACGGTGAGTTCGTATGATTTTCAATTTAAGTCTCCTGTAAACGAAGAGATGGCTCTGATTGACCCGAAATGGTTTAAACGTGTGCTGGATAATTTCTTATCTAATGCCGTGAAACATAACCCGCCACACACTGTTATTACGGTTAAAGTATTTGAAGAAGATGGCTACCCGAATATCCAAATCATAGATAATGGGGAAGGGATGGAACAAGCATTTTTAGATCAACTGTTCAACCGGTATTATCGTGGTACAAGTACTCAAGATCGAACAGAAGGAGAAGGGCTCGGAATGAGTATCGCAAAAGCAGTTATAGACTTGCATGAAGGAGATGTATCAGTCCAGTCCCAGAAAAACAAAGGTACTGTTGTTACAATACAGTTGCAGAAGCCAGTGAATAAACTATGATTTTGCTACAAAAAGCTTCAATAATTATAGTTTCTTGATGCACCTGTATGAATGATTAAAATAACACATTGGATTACTTTTAGACAGGATCTATGAAACATCCCAATTTTTGAAAAGCTGGTTTAGAAAGCTAAATCAGCTTTTTCTCTTAATTATTTAATGGACTTCATCATACATTTATAATCACTGAAATGACCCACGAAGAAATCTAATAAAATATAAATGTTGAATAAAAGGAGAGAGCATAATGACTGAAGAAACGGAGAATCTGAATTGCCCAAAATGCGGAGGTCGTGAATTTGCATCAGGGAAACAAACTGGCTATGGTAAAATAAGTCCTCGTCCTTTCGGTTTTGGCTCGGCAGTTTTTCATACTTTATGTCTTGAATGTGGTTATATATTAGAAAGCTACGTTAAAAATCCGGAAATATTTAAATAGTTAGCAAAAGTGAATTAAAAACGTTTGTTTCAAATCTTTTTGCAAGGGAATAGTTCAGAATAAAGCGATTACAAACATCGCGAACTATTTTTCAAAAAGAGGTATTTATTATGGTTAAAGAAAAAAATAAAGATAAAACGAAAGGTGTCGACGAAGAAGATGTAACAGTTGTAGACCGAGATGTAGCCAAGAAAGCAGTTTTCGCTACTGCAATGGGGAATGCAATGGAGTGGTTTGATTTCGGGATTTATTCCTATTTAGTTGCTACGCTTTCGAAAATCTTTTTTGCAGGTGTTGCAGATGAGTATCAATTGATTTTGGGTTTTGGGACATTCACCGCTGCGTTTTTAGTAAGGCCCATTGGTGGTGCGTTTTTCGGACGTCTAGGTGATAACCTAGGCAGGAAGAAAATTCTCGCTATCACAATTATTATGATGGCAATTGGTACTTTACTCATTGGTTTATTGCCGGGGTATGAAAGTATCGGAATAACTGCACCGATACTATTACTGGTCGCCCGTTTTATACAAGGTTTCTCAACTGGTGGCGAGTATTCCGGAGCGATGACGTTTATAGCGGAATCTTCTCCGGATAAACGCCGTGGTATTATGGGCAGTGGTCTAGAAGTAGGGACACTTACCGGTTATATTGGTGGCGCTGGTCTGGTTACTGCGTTGACTTATATATTAGGAGACCAGACTATGCAAGAATGGGGATGGAGAATTCCATTTCTTTTAGCAGCGCCGCTTGGGATCATTGGTCTTTATTTAAGAACTAATTTGGAAGAATCACCTGCTTTTGCAGAGATGGAGGAAAAGAAAGAAGAAGCAGAACAAGATGATGATGGTGGAGTAACGTTTAAAGATATGTTTTTATATCACCATAAATCATTGCTAATAGCTGTTGGTTTAGTATTCTTTTTCAATGTTATCGAATATGCTTTATTAACCTATATGCCATCTCATTTATCAGATGTATTAGGTTACGGTACTACTAAGGGATTGTTACTTGTAGTTATTGTGATGATTGTAATGATTCCCATCGTTTTATTAATGGGGCATTTCGGTGACAGAATAGGAAATAAGCGAATTATACTCGGAAGTTTGGTGTTCATGACGGTATTAGCTATACCTGCTTTCATGCTTATTGAAGCAGACAGTAATCTTCTTGTGTTCATTGGGCTGATGATTATTGCAATATCACTCGCGGCTTTACAAGGAACGATGCCTTCAGAACTGCCAGCTTTATTTTTCACCCAAGTACGCTATGGTGGCTTATCCATTACGTATAATATTTCGGTCTCGTTATTTGGTGGGACGGCTCCAACGCTAATTTCTTGGTTGATTGATGTAACGGATACAACGTTTGCTCCTGCGTATTATTTAATGTTCGTGTCGATTATTGGAATTGTCATTGTATCCTTGTTTGTGAAAAAGACATCTGGGTTCCCTTTACGAGGTGACACTCCAACAGTAGAAACAGAGAAGGAAAAGAAAGAAGAAGCTCAAAAAGACGAAGAACTGTGGTGGAAAGATGAAGAGCGGGAAATGGAAGATAATCAAAGTGATCAAGATGATCATCAAAACTAAGAAAAATGGAATTGAAAATTTATAAACAGGATAAGTATGGTTAATACTCTATCTTACAATACATCAAGAAGATAATTGATTTTTATCTAATTTGAATCATTTTGCTTCGGAACCATCGAATGAACTAATGAGACAGACGAATAATCGCATAAAAGTTGCACCCCAAATTGACATGAATATTCATTTTGAGGTGCTTTTTATATGATGGTTCAGGATTTTCTTTCAAATCGCTTATTCATTTATCGAAATCATATGTTTTGTAAATAGGTCCGTTTTGATCCAGTAAAACATACGCTAGGGAATGTTTACAATTTAATTCCCCACAACCCTCTAATCCTCAACGAACTTTCAAGCTTGCTTTGTTGTAGCGATTTAAATGTCGTTCAACACTGCATAGACCAGGATGCATGAGCAAAAAAAGCAGTAGCAATAAACATTATAAAACGGAAGAATAAATTTTACAAAAAAGGGTATAGAATATTAAAGAATTTTTAAGCGAAAGGTTTTAAGAAGGTGTAAAGATGATAGAACAAACTTATTATAAAGTCGACCCAATGGTTATTCAAACGTTGAAAGATGCCGGTGAATTTGATGCTGCTTTTTTCAAGGAAACGAGTATCCATAAAAGAAGAATAGAGAATTTTATAAATGAAAAAAACACATTGATAGAATACGATACTGCCTGTATGATTGCGGCAGAATTAAACATGGATTGGAAAATGTTAATCATGTTATAACAGTCTGGCAGATAAAATATAATTTTCTGCTGACTGTTTATTGGTCATTGAATTTACATTTTTTATTATAGTTTTCTAAGTAAACTAAGTTATTGAAAGCCTTGAGTACTCAAGGTTTTTTAAATTGCTGAAAACGATATCATTTAGTGTGGGGCGAACAAATCATAAACGAGAATAAAATATTGTATACGAAAAGAGTTTATTATTTTTATAAATTCTGTTCCACAATCGTGAAAAACCATCCTAAATTTTGGAGACAAGTGTAACTTAGCTGTGTTGCACCTCCTATTTCACTAGAGCACATTATAAGGAAAAAGTAATTTCAATGAGGAATTCGATTATGAATTACCAAAGATAAAACAGAGTACTAAACATCATGTGATGGTTTAGTGCTCTGTTTTTTTGATTGCTCTATTAAATTGGTTGATTACCCCTCGTTGCTTTGCAGATATTGAATCATCCTTTCCGTAGCTCGGTAGGCTAGTGCGCCAATAGTGCCTGTTGGATTATAACAACTCGAATGTGGGAAAGACGATCCTCCTAATATAAATAAATTATCCATTTCCCACATTTGTGAATAATTGTTGACGGCTGATGTGTACGGAGATTCGCCCATCATAACTCCACCAACTGTATGATTATGTACACTATATGGAGTGAATTCAATATCCTCAGGATTTTCTGCAGAATCAATAATGTCTGCTCCCATTTCTTGTAACAGTTCCTGTGATTTTTCATTTGTAAAACGAAGCATATTACGTTCTTGATCGGTATATTGAACAGTTAAGCGCAGCAGCGGGTCGCCAAAAGAGTCTTTATAAACTGGATCCAAATCCATGTAATTATGGTCACGAGGCAAACAACTATTCAAAGTGCCGACAGTCAGATTCCGGTGTGTATAATATAAAGAGGCATCTTTAAAATCTTTTCCCCATGACGGTATGTTGGAAGGCACTTGATTGTTTCCGATTGCACCTGCTCCGGTTTGACTGATACTGAGCTGAAAACCATGCAGAAAATCTGCGTTTTCATTGTTAAAATTTTCCGGGTTAAAATCATCAATTACCGTACCTAATCCACCCGCACCTGCGTATGAATTAAACTTCTTCTCATTGAAAAATCCGACGGACCCCGCTTTAATAGATAAATTGTTATAATGTGCAGTCATATTTTTCCCTATCACCCCTGTCTTGGTTTCTGGATGATAAGGCTCGCCAATCCCGGAGAGCAGCAATAACCGTGTGTTTCCAAATGTAAAGGCTGCAGAGACAATAAGAGCAGCTGGTTGTTCATATTTTTTGCCTGTTTGAGTATCGATATAGCGAACTCCAATAGCTTTATTTCCTTCATAGAGAATTCGAGCAACATAAGCGTGATTTTTTAATTCAAAACGTCCTGATTTTTTGGCTGTCGATAGTACGGTGTTCAATGGATCAGCTTTTGCCCCGTAACCGCAACCATACCCTGAACAAAAGCCACAATATTCGCACGCGTTCATTTTTTCTCCATCTGGATTGGTATACGCTTGAGACATCGTAGCAGCAGGAATAGGATAGGGGTGGTAACCAAGGTTTTCCGCAGCTTCACGAAACAAACGCATCATTGGCATTTCTTTCATCGGTGGATTAGGATAATCGGATGAGCGCGCAGCTCCTAATGGGCTTTGTTTTCCAGCGACTCCCACCGTCTGTTCAAATATATGATAATAAGGTTCCAGTTCTTCGTAAGTTATTCCCCAGTTTTGTACGGTCATATTACTGGGGATATTAGCTTTTCCGTATTTTTCGATTAATGTATCTCCTATCGTAAAATCAAACGGTAAATAGCGGTCTGTTTGTCCAGCCCAGTGGACCCCTGTTCCGCCAGTCCCTTCATCATGTAGCATATCTGTTTGATGTCTACGAAGTGGTATTGCTTCCTCATCCGAATTGTTTCGAATGGTATAGGTGTCATCAGATAAATCTTTATATAATTCATGTCGTGCTAAATAGCGCAACTCATCTTTGGAAGCAATAAAATCTTCTCTTTTTCGGTCTGGCCCACGTTCTAAGCAGATTACTTGATAACCTGCTTTGGTTAATTCAGCAGCCGCTATACCTCCTGCCCAGCCAGACCCAATGATGACGACATCTGTTTCAGGTAATTTTTCAGTCATGATTCTCCCCTTCTTTCTCTAAAAACAATTGTCGGTGACGTGTCACATCGACAGGATCTAAACATACAAAATCGGGATGTTCTACTATTTCTTTATATGAATATCTCGCTCCAGGATATGCTTTCATTTTCCAACCTGCCATATTTTTATTCCCGTCGTATAAGGGATCAGCATAAACGCCTTCTAATGTTGTTTCCCGAAGCAATGTAAAAAAACTCCCAGCTTGGACTCCGCTTAGTTCTACTTCATTATTTTCGAATTTTTTTAAGATGTTTATTTGTTGTTCCTCACTTGCTTGGTCGAAAGAGACCTGGTACATTGCTAGACTTACTGCATTCATTTTTCGAAGCCCCTTCATAAAAATTTCACGAATAGTAAGCGCTGATTGTCCGACCTCCGGTTGTTCATTTACAAAAGGCGGTTTCCGATAATCTTTTGCATTAATTCCCCAAGAGCTGGCCAGCTGTTTATCAATAAAGTGAGGGACTCTTAATTGAATCGCTCCAGGACCATGTTGATCTGTTGGGTAAATTCGCTCGACCGCTTGTTCTAATACAGCGAATTCTTTTCTTTTTTTTAAAAATAAGCGTTCGTTAGGGGCCCATTTATGACCAGGTGCTTTAACTGTTTTAATTCCTAATACACTTCCAATCACCGATCCAATCGCAAATGCCCCGAGAAAAATGCTAGTTACTTTTCCAGCAGACTTCCACTTCTTTTCTTGGATTGTATGGTGATGATGAACGTTTTTTGTCAACATATTCATATCCTTTCTGCGTTTTATATGGTTTCGACACTAACTTTATGATATAAAATCTGATGTTTTATTTTAAATATGGTAAAAGCTATCCTTACTCATTTAAAAATTGAAAGTCGTTCCATAATCTGCTTTTTAAAGTCAATACAACTACCTCTGGTCGGTTGAATATGCGAAAAGGGAATAAGCTATTGCCTAATCCGCGGTTAATAACCATACTGGTTTTGTTTTTCTTATGTACTCCTGCAGTATATTTTGGAAAAAATCCTTGATGCGGCGCAATCAGTCCACCAATAAAGGGAATTCTGATTTGTCCGCCATGCGCATGACCTGTAAACACAATATCAAACGAGTGTTTAGCATACAGATGCATCAATTCAGGACGATGAGCTAAAAGTATACGAAAACTTTTATTCAATTCGATATTCTTTTGAGCAATTTGAAGTGAATTTTCAGTAAACAATTCCGTATCAGAATCAGGAAAATGAATAGCAAAAGAGGGATCATCAATCCCAGAAATATAAATTTTTTCATTTCGTTTAGTAAAGACTTTTGTTTGATTTCGCAGCACATGTACTCCGGCTTGTTTCATTAGAGTTTCCAATTGATGAAAATGATTGGAATTACATTCGTGGTTTCCTGTGACATAATAAACCGGCCACTTTTTAGTGAGTTCGTTTATTAAAAGTAAACTTGGTTTATCATCGTAGCGGCGAGAATCCACGATATCTCCTGTGATAAATACTACATCCGGATGAGCTTTGTTGATTTTAGAAAGTAAGTATTGCTGATTTTCTTTAAAGGATTTGTTATGTAAATCTGATAGATGTACTACTCTCATCCCTTCAAATACATGAGGAATTTTATTAGCTATATACGTATAGTTAGTAATCATTATATCGTTGTTTTGTTTGTATAAAAAGTAGCTTAATAAACCTAACCCTGCTAATATAAACCCTGTTTTTTTCATGGGGGGCTCCTTTAAATTTGTTTGTAAACAACTATTTCGAATCTTTTGTTTAGTTGAACCAGATAGAACCAATTTCAATTAAAAAGAGAATCTCTAGGTATATAAGTTTCTTTAGAGTAAACTGGAATTCGCTTTCAAGGCATTGATACAAAAATGAATGTGTGTGAAGTTTGGTAATGTAACTTCTTTGTATTAAAATAAAAATGGTCTCAGTTGCTAGCAGTGTTTTTTGGGATATTGAAACAGACTCTGTATTAGTGTTTCATTTTTAATCGATTAAATAATACTGGAACTTATTTTCCCTTCCATGTAAGCTAATAAACATATAAAAGATTTTCAATTTAAAAATAGTCGCATTCGAAAATAAAATGTTCATTGTTTAGACATATATCATCATGTTTGAGTGTTTTAAAATATGGTTCAATAATGGCTTTCAACATGCTCTATATTCGAATAAAATAGATTTACACATTGTTGTTCCCGAATTTTGAAGATGTTTAATTTTAGTTGCTTTTGTTTTTAAAGTTACATAAAATAGATATGGAAATACGGTGGCGGGGTAAAATGCTGCCTGATTATTCATTACTTGAATAATTATAAAATTAAACATTACAATATTTACGGGAGGAAATGTATAACGTGAAAATAAAAATGAACTTACGATTAGGAATTATATTGGTAATTATCGCTGTATTTTCTACTGCATGTAGTGATGGAGGAGAAGATGCAGCTTCGGATAAAGATATTAAAGAATTAGTACATGATTATAGTGTAGGGAATATAGAAGCAGAAGCGGCATCTATTACATCGTCAGAACTGATGGTTAAAGATGAAAACCAGGAAGAAACAGCGTATGAACTGCCAGAAGACGAATTCTTTGTATCAATCGCGCCATTTGTTAATGAAACGCATGAATGCGATATTCATAGTTTAACAGGCTGCCAAGGGGAACTTGTTGATACAGAATTTGAAGTATATATAGAAGATTCAGCAGGCGAAGTTATTAAAGATGAAGAAATGAAAACCGAAGCCAATGGTTTTATTGATTTATGGCTCCCGCGTAATGAGACACTGACAGTGACCATTACACAAGACGGTGAAGAATCAACTTCTGAAATCACAACTTTTGACGGTGATAAAACATGTATTACAGATATGCAAATGACCTAAAAATTGAATGAACAGGACAGGTGGAGGATAAGAGCTAATCTTTGTAGGTTAGCTCTTTTTAGTGACATGAATCGTATGTGTACCTGGAAGAAATTTAAGAGGATACTGTTCTGGTTTTAAAAATGTGGAGCGTCAAATAGCTAAAGCTCAAATAGCGATAGATTCTTTTATATGAATATAAAGAGCAAAAATAAGTTCAATACGTGTTTTAATTACCTTTTATTGCAATAAAAGGTAAAACTTTAGTAGAGTCGTCTCAAGAACAATTTTAACAGAATTAGGGAGGAAGAAGATTATGGAAAATCAAGTAACAAATGGTAAAGCGATAGCTGGTTTAGTTCTTGGGATAGTTGCAATTTTCTTCTCTTTTTTTGGTTTTTTCGGAATTATAATCGCTATTGTAGGACTGATTTTTGCTATTCTTGGTCTGCAAAATATTAAAAAACTCGGGCAAAAAGGAAAAGGGATTGCTGTTGCAGGAATTGTTTGTAACAGTATAGCATTCGTATTTGCAATAGGTTTTATGATTTTAGGATACTTACTATTTCAAAGTATGGATCCTTCTGAGCTTCCTGAAGCGAGCCTGATTTACATGAATCAATAAGAGAGTGAAAACAAGCCTTGAAAACTTTTCTAGGCTTGTTTTATTTAGTAAACATGTTTACTGCAGTAATGGAATGATGCTGTTTTTCAAAAAATGAAGAAGCGTATGATGCTATCGATAGAATTCAGTAAAATTTGAAGCCGTAGAACAAAGATTCATACATATCGCGGCTTACATACAGTGAAATGAAATCATCCATGAGAATAAATACTATTTTCCTAGTTATAAAGCGGCTTCTGCTGCTAGATAATAGTGCATGGCCTTCTCTCATAATTTTCGGAATAAATAAACATGTTTTGCTGCAGATGTTTAGTGATATAACACTACTATAATGGGCTTGAAGTCTGTTGTTATTTATTCACAAGAATGACATAATCTATTAATTAATGATAAAAAGCATGCGTAATTAAGGTGCAAAATAGCTTTATAAATTATAATATTATATAATAGGAAAAAAGAATACTTTCTATTACAGGCATGTTTTTAAAAAGAAAAAGGTGATGAAATAGATGGCTAATAAAAGTACTTCAAGAAAAGAACGAAAGCAACAGGAGCAACAGGCCCAAAAAAATCGCCCCAAGCGAAAATGGTGGAAAAAAATAGTGCTTATTTTGCTTCTTTGCTTTCTTGCAGTAGGTGTTGTCTTCCTTGCGATTATTGGAAAAATGATATATAGTGCCCCAGAATTAAAAGCAAGTGATTTAGAAACGCCTACATCCACGCAACTTTATGACGAGGATGGGGAATTGATAGGAAATGTGTTCGAGGAAGAGAATCGGGTTCATGTAGATATTGACGATGTACCTGATGACGTCAAGAATGCAATTGTATCAATAGAAGATAAACGTTTTTATAAACATAAAGGAATTGATTATCGTCGAATTTCCAAAGCTGCGATTGCCAACTTTCGACAAGGGTGGGGCGCTGAAGGTGGATCTACAATAACTCAACAAGTTATTAAAGGGAGTGTTCTATCTTCTGAAAAAACGTTAACCCGAAAAGTACAGGAAGCTTGGCTGGCATTAAAATTAGAAAGACAATATTCTAAAGATGAAATTCTCGAAATGTATTTAAATAATGTCTATTTAGGAAATGGCGCTTATGGTGTTAAGACAGCCTCAAAAACATATTTTAATAAAGACTTAGATGATTTAAACATATCTCAAATTGCATTACTTGCTGGACTGCCCAATGCACCGAGTGCAGACGAGCCTTTTAACGAACCGGAAAGAGCAGAAAAACGACGCAACAAAGTACTGAATGCAATGGTGAGTAATAATATTATTTCAGAGGAAGAAGCAGCTGAAGCGAAAGATAAATCAATTGAAGATATTGTAGAGAAAACAGATACCTCAAGTGGAGACACTGCCTTTAAAGGATTCATTGATACTGTGTACGATCAAATCGTGAATCGGGACGAAATTGTCACGGAAGAGGAGTTTTATCAAGGCGGGTTGAAAATACACACAACAGCAAATTCAGAAGCGCAAGAGTTAGTACATGAACTCATGCATTCAGACGATTTCCCTTATCCTGATGACGGTTATGAAACAGGAATCGCTTTAGTTGATACAGAAACGGGAGCTGTTCAAGCAATTGGCGGAGGACGTAATTTTCAAGCTATTCACGATACAAACTACGGTGCCTCTAGTTCGAACAGCCCTGGATCAACGATTAAGCCAATTCTGGATTATGGCCCGGCAATAGAACATTTAAATTGGTCGACTGAAAAAATTCTTTCTGATGAAGAATATAGTTATGACGATGGAACTCCTGTAAGAGAGTGGGATGGTGAATATTGGGGAGACATTTCAATGCGTCGAGCACTGGAATGGTCACGAAATATACCGGCAGTAAAAGCGTTCCAGGAAGTCGGCAAAGATAAAACAAAAGAATTTGCCAATAATTTGGACATAGAAGTAGACACGACGTATGATTCAGCTGCATTGGGAAGTTTTGAAGAAGGGTCTACGCCTTTGCAAATGGCTGAAGCTTATGCAGCATTTGGTAACGGAGGAACATTTAATAAACCGTCTTTAGTTAAGAAAATAGAATACCAGGATGGCACAGAGTGGGAAGCGGAAGAGCCTGAGTCACGTGAGGCAATGCAAGATTATACAGCTTACATGATGACAGATATGTTAAAAACAGTTATTGATACTGGAACAGGTTCACAAGCGAATGTACCCGAATTGCCTATTGCTGGGAAGACTGGTTCAACGAACATTCCAGACGAAATGAAAACGGAACATGGTATTGATGACGGTCTGCTGGATTCCTGGTTTGTCGGCTATACACCGCAATATTCCTTAGCGATATGGACGGGTTATCCTAGCTTTAAAAATGAAGACGGAGAAGTCCAATATATTCATGAAGATGGATCACAACATATAGCAAAACAGCTCTTTCAACAGATTATGTCGCAAGTTTCGGATCCTTCTATGGAAGATTTCAAAAAACCGGATAGTGTCATTGAAATTGGTGGAGAACTTTACGTAAAAGGTTCACAACCAGCACAGGAAGAGCCGAGCAAAGAACCGGAAACAGAACAAGAAGAAGAAAC
>DATGTM010000061.1:0-16680 GCA_035301845.1 Pseudogracilibacillus sp.
TTGTTTTTTCGTGGTAGAATGGGTTTGAGTCATCGTGATTTACCTCCGTATATTTTGTGTTTTGGTCAACCTTAACTATACGTGGTTTCACGATGACTTTCTATTTATTCAACCGTTGCACTTAATTATACAATGAACCAATCGAATACATGAATTAAAGTAAAATTTATTTCCGGTTGTGGTAAAACTTGCATTATTTTTCAATTCATATTATTATGGTGGGAATTAAACAATTGAGAAGGTGACGTACATGCGAGTAGTAAATAATATCACAGAATTGATTGGCAATACGCCGATTGTAAAACTGAATCGAATAGTTCCGGATAACGCTGCCGACGTTTATATTAAATTAGAATCGTTAAATCCGACTAAGAGCGTGAAGGACAGGGCGGCATTCAGTATGATAGATGCTGCGGAGAAAGCAGGAAAATTGAAACCGGGAGCAACAATTATTGAGCCAACAAGCGGGAACACTGGAATTGGTCTCGCCATGAATGCAGCAGCTAAAGGGTACAACGCCATTATGGTAATGCCGGATAACAGTACAGAAGAAAGAAGGAATTTACTCCGGGCGTATGGCGCCGAAGTCGTACTAACACCAAGCAGTGAAAAAATGCCTGGAGCAATTCAAAAAGCGAAAGAAATTCAAGCTGAAATTCCTGGAAGTTTTATCCCTCAGCAATTCGAAAATGAAGCAAATCCAAATATCCATCGTTCAACTACAGCTGTTGAAATTCTCGAACAAATGGAACATGAATTAGACGCGTTTGTTTGTACAGCAGGAACCGGCGGTACCGTTACAGGAACGGGAGAAAGTTTAAAAGAAGCTTTGCCAGAATTAGCTATTACCGTCGCAGAACCTAAAGGATCGCCTGTGTTATCAGGTGGAAAGCCAGGTAAACACAAATTAGTCGGCACCAGCCCTGGATTTATTCCGGATATTCTTAACACAAATATTTTTGATGAAATTATGCAGATTGAAGACGAAGATGCCGCGGACTTTTTTAAAAAGTTGCCCGCTGAAGAGGGGATTTTCACAGGATTATCTGGAGGTGCTGCCGCCTATGCAGCTATCGAAGTCGCCAAACGTATCGGCCCTGGAAAGAAAGTCTTATGCATCGCCCCTGATACCGGAGAGAGATACTTGAGTATGGAGTTATAAAGAAAAAAGACAGGAGCTCCCTGTCTTTTTTAAACAATAAGCTTCCAAAACCACTCTCCATATACCGATACACTCCCCTTTTGCCAGAACAAGATTAATCTCCTCGTGTTCAAAAAGGGATTAAATTAAATAGCCAATAATGAACCTCCACCACGATGTGAGAGGTCAGTTAGAGACAGTTAAAGTAGTATATATAAACGCATTCCTATTCATCCCCCTCATATTTTAAAACATACGTTTATAACCAACCAACTAATTGTCCTTCAACAATCGTTAGTTGTATAATACATTTTATAGAACTAACTTATTGTTCATAGGAAAGGAACATTTTAATGAACGTAAATCACTTCAAATACATTGTAGAAATTGCTGAACTGGGTTCGATTTCTAAAGCTGCCGAAACTCTCTTTTTATCACAGCCTTATTTGAGCAGAATTATTAAAGATATGGAAAGAGAAATGAATATCCAAATCTTCAATCGTTCCGTAGGAGGTATGAAACTAACTTCAGAGGGAATTCAATTTCTTAATAAATCAAAGCTAATTTTAGAACAATACGATTCTTTACTGGACATTCACTCTGATCATACGGAAGAAAAGAAAAATAGTATTGTCCTTTCTACCATACGTTCTTCTCTTGTAATGGAATCATTTATTCATTTAATCGAAACATATTATGATACAAATTATGAGTTTACCATTAACGAACTTAATAGCGATATGCCGATTCAAGATGTGACGTATTTAAAAGCAGACCTCGGGGTCATTTACATGCATAAACAGAATAAAACGGAAACCATGCATCACTTGCAAAAAAATAACATCCATTACGAAAAAATCTGCAATTTCAATAATTGCATCATTTTTGGCGTACATCACCCACTCGCGAAAAATAAAAGTATAACTTTAGAAGAACTAAGTGAATATGGTTTAGTTACCTACTCTAATGAACATTTGCCCTATCAAAAACATCAAGGATTATCCGACAGCCTGGACAGTGTTATAAAAGCCAGATTTTATAATAAAATAATTTATGTTAACAGCAGGGCTTCTTTGCATAATATTTTAACTCACACGAATTTCTTTTCGATAGGGACTCAATCCGCAAAAAGCCAAGAAGAAAAATTTAAAATCACTTCTATCCCTATTGATACTTTATCTAATAAATCGGAAATGGAAATGGGCGTAATATATCGAAAAAGTACCAATTTACATGAAGTGGCTAATTCTTTTGTTACTATTTTGCGAAAACATTATCAATTATAAAACATATAAAAACGACACTTACCAGTTATAATGGTAAGTGCCTGTCTTTTTTAAATATGCTTTTCCTTATGGACCAAAAATATTTTAAAAGTCCACTGTAATAGATATGCTACAACTCATTTTCCTCTTTTAGCTTCATTTTAATAATCCCTTTTTTATAAAAGTATCTGGCAAGCAATATAGTGACAGGTATCGTTACTAAAAGAGCTGGCCCCTCGTATCCATCTAAGGAAAAAACAAAAGAATTAAGAAGAATCAATAACACAAATGGAATAAGAAGCGGCAATAATTTCCTTTTCACGTTATAATCTCCAGCCGTATGATCTAGTAACATCGGTAAAAACATCCCGCCAAATAAGGCTGGCAATATATAGTCTGTTGCTGTTTGCACAGATGGAAGCGAGAAAACAGGGGATAATGGCGTAATGAGCAAAATACTAATTGCGAGAATTGCCATGGTCACCATAGATGATATAGCAACCGCAAGTGTGACGATCACATCATTTTCCTCTGTCCCTTGCTTTGTTTTTGCCACGTTTGTAGCGTTGATCGCTACTGGTAACTTCAAGTTCAGGACATTTCCAGTAATATATGTGATATAGCTCGCTGACCCTAAGACAGGCATATAACTAATACATTCCGATACGGCAACTGGAACGAAAACAATTAACAAACCAGAACTAATTTTAAATATCTCACCAAAATCCGGCATAATATTATAAACAATCGCAATAACGGTTGGAATACCAAGCATCGCAAGTAAAGCAAAAGTACTTCCTATTTTCCCCAAGCGATGAATCGAGTCTAAATACTTTGAATTCATCAGTGTACCTCCTTTTTCAAGTTATCCTAATAATTTTTCCCAAAAAACTGAAGAAACCATTCCTATAATCAAACAATTAGCCAACACGAAATCATTCAACCACTTTAAATTATATTTTTTGATAGCTGCAATATGGAGGTAACAGAAAGCAGCGCTAGTTAATAAAGTCATTAAATGTACTGTACTTTTAGTAGCTTCAACCGGTAAAAATACAACCGCTATACAAAGCATGAAATAACTCATCGCCAACGTACCCCATTCTTTATTCGTTTGCTGATAGTTAAGCATGCCCATCTGAACTTTCTTTCCGAAGAAAATCATAAATACTATACCGCCAATAATACTAATCCCCATCACGTACATAATTTTAGTCACGTTTGCGATATCATTTGTCGTGATAAACTGACTCAATGAATCATATCCTGCTCCTGATACGGACATTTCTGCTGCTAATAATTCATAAGCTAAAGAACCGACAACGGACAATCTAAACCAGGACAGTGGGACACCTAAGACACTAGCTAAAGAAAATAGAGCAATCACAATAGCTAAGCTTGGAATAATTGTAAAAATAATCGACGACTTTACAATTTTTTTAAGCTTTGCTTTTTCAATTCCCAGTTCAATAGCTCGTCTCCATGATTTCACAAAGAAAACGGTAGCTAATGCGAAAACAATAGTGAGACCAATAATTACAGCAATATACAACACAACTCCATTTAATAGCTCTGAAACACTCATGTCATTGCTCCTTTCTCTCTTTGAGTAAGATTATTTCTTAACGTACTCTTATAATTTACAAAAACGTACCAGTCTATTTCGTTTGTATATTCGGGTAAACGTCTTCCGGTATCGGACAGATATATTCCCCACCTGTTTCGATATGCAATTCTTCTCGTGCTTTGTCCGTTACGTCTGGATCTTCAAAGAGTTTAATCGAAGCAAGACCTAAAGCTCCAGCAGCCGCTCTAACGCCTTTTAAAGCTTGATTCGTATTTCCTTGAGCAACCATTTGCCAAGTGTGTGGCGATGTTCCTAATGCCGTTGTCGCCATGGTAAATTGTGCCGTCGGAGTAACATAACTTAAATCTCCTACATCCGTAGAACCGGGCATAGTTGGCGCTGGATAATTTAATGGATGGATCTTAGTATCTAAAGGGTTCTCTAAGATCTCCGCTGCTTCTTCTTTACTGTAATCTTTTTGTACTCTCTTATTTATTTGCTGTCGTTCGTCTTCCGTTAATGTTTCGAAGAATTGTTTCGATTGCTTAAAATCAACTTCATCAAAAGCTGGTGCACCGATTTCTTCCATCGACTCTTGTAAAACAGTCGATAATTTATAATTAGGAATAAAATCACTCAAACCTGTTAATACATCATAGCTTGATTCTGTTCCACAAATTAACGCCGCTCCTTCAGCGACTTGTTTCATCCGTTCAAAAATATCCAATGCTTGTTTCACTTTCGGCGCTCGTATTAAATAATGAACTTTAGCACTGCCTTGTACTACATTAGGAGCAGTCCCCCCCACATCCAAATAAGCATAATGGATACGCGCTTCAGGTATAATATGTTCTCTTAAATAATTTGCACCCACGTTCATGATTTCTGCTGAGTCCAGCGCACTCCTTCCCAAATGAGGAGATGCCGAAGCATGAGCAGTCGTTCCTTTAAAATTGAAAATAACACTGACATTTGCTAAACTGCTGCCACTCCAAACCTCGTTTCTATCCATAGGGTGCCATGTATAAGCAGCATCAAGCTCATCAAAATAGCCTTCGCGAGCCATGAATGTTTTTCCATTATCTTTCTCTTCACTCGGAGTTCCAAATAATTTAATAGTTCCCGAGACTTGATGTTCTTTTAAATATTCTTTAGCGATTAACGCCCCACCAAAAGAAGCCGCTCCAAGAGAATTATGCCCACAACCATGTCCATGACCACCGACTTCTAAGGGGGACTTCTCCGCTACACTTGCTGTTTGGCTTAAATTCGGGAGGGCATCATATTCAGCGGTAATACCAATGACTGGAGAACCACTGCCATATGTAGCCACAAAAGCTGTTGGCATACCTGCAATTCCTGTTTCCACTTCAAACCCTTCTTCTGTAAGCAATCGCTCATATAAAGAAACCGATTTCATTTCTTCCAAACCAATCTCAGCATAATTCCAAACTTTTTCATTTACCTCTTTTATTTTAGAGAATTTATCTGCTAAATATTTCTCTACAACTGCTTTATTCGTCATATTAGATCTATCTCCTCTTCTTTCAAAGTCTATTCAAATATTATCAGAATAATAACACTTTTGTATAATACCTATTTTTTATAGAGATATAACGAAAAAGTTATACTAAAACAACATTCGATTATAGCAAGTTTATTCTTTGATGAAACGAGGTATACTATTTGTACAGAAAGTCTTACTACATTGTAGGAGACCGCTCCTGATTAAACAGAAGCGGTCTCATTGTATTAATAGACCTATTCAAAAGTATGTTATGATATCTGAATTTATATAACTTTCTTAGCAGCTTCATATGCCAGTTAATATGATTACGCTGATGAAAGCTTTGTTTGCATGTCTGATCTAACTGGGTAGTAGATAAACAATCAGATGTTACAATAGAATATGAATCCATATTCTTTCCATATAAAAAACGGATTTTGCCATAAGACAAAATCCGTTTTATGTTGATTTTTTATCTGGCTGCTTTTTCAACTACGTGAGCGTTCTTTTCCATATAATCCTCTTTATACTCTACTTTAAATCCTAAAAAGCCGTAAATTATCGCAATGACCGGACTGATCAAACAAAGAATTGCAAATGGAAGATAACTGATTGTCGATACGCCTAACGTAGTGGCCATAAACGCGCCACAAGTGTTCCATGGCACGAGAGGTGAAGTCATCGTACCAGCGTCTTCCAATGTTCGGGATAGGTTTTTAGACTTTAAGCCACGTTTATCATATTCTTCCGCATACATTCTTCCTGGTACAATAATCGACATGTACTGTTCACAGCCGACAATATTAGAAGATATACAAGTCACTACTGTCGCAGCTACTAAACTGCCTGTTTTTCTGGCAAATTTAATAATTTGTTCGACAAGCACTTCAAATATATTCGTAAATTCCAATATTCCTCCGAAGCACATAGCAATGATGATTAACGAAATGGTAAACATGACTGATTCAATACCGCCGTTATTCAGTAAATTATCGACAACTTCATTTCCTGTATCAATCGAAAAGCCATAATATAAAATGTTAATTGCTTCTCCTACAGGAACTTTTTGTACAACAACGGAACAAATCGCTCCTAAAATCGACCCAATCGTTAGTCCTGGAAGCGCCGGTATTTTAAATATCATCATCACAATAATGAACATCGGCACAATCAGTAACCATGGCGTAATCGTATAAATTTCGCTTAATTGCGATTGTAGCATTTGAACTTCCTCAATGCCTGCACCTCCGCTGGAATATCTGAAATCCAGAATCGCAAATACAATCAATGCAATGACAAGCGCCGGCACCGTTGTAAATAACATATGTTTTATGTGTTCAAACAGTTCGGAACCTACAATTCCTGGCGCCAGATTGGTTGTTTCTGAAAGCGGAGAAACTTTATCCCCAAAATAAACCCCTGAAATAACTGCACCTGCGACCATTGCCGGATCAATCCCTAAACCATGACCAATTCCCATGATAGCGATTCCAATTGTCCCCGCAGCTGTCCAAGCATTCCCGGAAGCAATCGACACAATACAAGAAATCGCACAAGCAGCAACTAGAAAATAGCTAGGAGACAGTATATCCAGTCCATAAAAAATCATCGTTGGCACAATTCCACTGGCAATCCACGATCCAATGATTGTTCCAATAACCATTAAAATAACGACCGCTTGTAAAGCTAAACGCACTGCGTCCAACATGCCTTTTTCTATTTCAGTCCATTTGAACCCTAACCGGAAAGCAATAATCGCAGCAACTCCAGCACTCAATAATAACGGGATATGGGGGTCCGCTCCGTAAATAAATATGCCGACAATTAATGCAATAATCATAAATACGATGGGAACTAAAGCTTCCGTTAACGTTGGTTTCCTTACCTCTGTCTGCTCATTCTCTTGACTCATGTTTTTTTGCTCCTTATAACGTTTATTTAGGTGGAGTAACTCACCTATGATATTTTGGGCTTTTATCCTGATCTTTTTGCATTCTATTTCTAAACAGTTCATTTTTGACGACGGGTCACAGAGTGTATACCTCCTATATGTAACATAACAATATTTTTCTTATTTTATTTCCTGGATTATGTCTTTGAGCATCATTTTAAAAACGACTCTTGAAAAAGGCGAATTTCAGTATGGAACTGCTCTCTTAAGTTAATCACTGCTTTTTTATGAACTTTTACACAGTTAGTACAGAAGCGACTACACTAAAATAGCGCTTTCATATTTTAGGAAAAGATTCAATCTATTTCTTCTTCATTTGCTGCTTTTAGGATTCACCTTATCAAATGTATATGCAAAATCCATGCCAACTTCAAAATGCGTTTATTACAATATTCTAAAAATTATTTCTATGCAATTATTCATTTAATTATTCCAATATGCATAAAGTAGTATAATACATAAAAAGAAGAGGCAAGCGCACGTCACATGCCCTTGCCTCTTTTAAACTTAAGTACATAGCTCATTTTTAATTCTTAATCATACATACTAACGAATGAAACTCTATCAATTTTCATCTCGCTTCGTCCAACATAAAATTTATACGACATATATTATGATTTTCTTTTTTTATGGAGCGAAAAGTAATTCACAAGCTAGTTTGTCAGATTTTTTAATTACCCGGGAAATAAATCATTTGTAAAATAAAGATTACTCCAAATACATAAACAAGTGGGTGTACTTGTTTTCCATTTCCACTTACAAGTTTTAACAATGGATATGTAATAAAACCTACAGCTATTCCTGTAGAAATACTAGAAGTAAGCGGCATCGATAAGATGACAGCAAATGCGGGAAATGCTTCGTCAAATTTCTTCCAATTGATCCGCTCCAGCCCTGCCATCATATAACTGCCTACAATAATTAAAGCAGGTGCTGTTATCGATGGTAAATCAGAAATAGCCTCTATGATTGGTGAGAAAAATAGGGTAACTAAAAAAAGTCCTGCCACAACAAGCGTCGTAAGTCCGGAGCGTCCTCCTACTGCAACACCTGATGTCGACTCTACATATGCACTAGACGGTGTGGACCCTAAAGTTGCACCTACCGTCGTTGCGACTGCATCTGCTGTCAAAGCTGCTTTTGCATTAGGAAGTTTGCCGTCTTTCATTAACCCGGCCTGCTCTGCAACTCCTATCATTGTTCCAGTTGTATCAAAGATAGTAACGAGTAAAAACGCAAAGATGACAGTATATAAAGAATGAGAAAACACACCAGCAATATCCATATCGAAAAACACCATAGGAGGTGGCGCATCGACAACTCCTTCTACTTGAAACATGCCAGTTACCATGCCAATTCCAGCCGTAATAAACATCCCAATGAATAGAGCACCTTTCACATTACGGGCGACCAATATAAGTGTCACAAACAACCCAACAATCGAAAGTAATGTTACTGGTTCGGTCACATCTCCCAGCATAACTAAATTCTCTTCATTTGCTACGACAATACCAGCCATACGCAATCCCAGAAAAGCAATAAACAACCCAATCCCGGCGGTGATGCCTATTTTAAGTGGTTCCGGGATAGCAGCTATCAATAACTCTCGTAAATGTGTGAACGTCAGTAGTAAGAAAATAATCCCAGCAAATAACACAGCCCCAAATACTGCTTGGTAACTAATTCCTTGCGTCGTCACTACTGTTACAAAATAAGCGTTCATCCCCATTCCCGGTGCAATTGCGATTGGATAATTCGCCCAAAAAGCCATAATCAACGTGCCCACTACTGCCGAAGCGACCGTTGCAATAAAAACCTGATTAAATGGCACACCAGCAGATGATAAGATCGCTGGATTAACGACCACAATATAAGCCATCGTTAAAAATGTCGTCATTCCCGCCAACAATTCCGTTTGTATATTTGTTCCCAGTTCTTTTAATTTAAAAAAATCACTCACGCTTAATCCCCTCTATTCATTCCGAATCAAACTCCATCAACTATCATAAGTCAAGGGCTATCTTTTTTCAAAAATAAAGAACAGCTGATTACATTTCTTTTCATTTACAAATGGAGCGCGGATTTTATCTAAAAATAATGATTTCAGTGGACACTCAATACCAACATTATTTCAATTCGATTAGACAAATGGAGATTCAATATTCAAGTCATATGAGTAGTACCCTTTTTGTTTCGTATTAAGCCAATGTTCCAGCGGTAAGAGACGTGGTCTAAAAGTCATTTTCTCTCTAACCTTAGATTGATGGATGTAATCAACTTTTTCTATTTCGTTATCAGGATCCATTATTTGTAAACTGCCTCCTGCAACTTCTGCGTGGTAAAACACCTGCAAATAAAACCCCATCGTCTTTGCAGAAAACTCAGTAACAAAGGCAACGTCTTTTAGGGTAACTCGGAGACCAGTTTCTTCATATGCTTCTCTTATGGCCGTTTCACTCATCGATTCTCCCAAATTACGTTCTCCTTTTGGCAACCCCCATCGTCCGTGTTCATACACCATTAATACCGATTGATTCTTTTCTACAATGACGCCAGCTGCTAAACTAATCTGTTCTTTTGTATTCAAGCAATCCCTCCTGTCGTTCTTTTGTTATGAGGTTCATGCGACTTTCTTCAATTATTCGTTTTTTGACCGCGGATCACTTAAGTCTCTAATAGCATTTCCGAGCATGTAAAATCCAAGAATCATTAACGTAATCGCTACTCCAGGTGCATATGTAAACCACGGGGCACTTGCCATATATGTTTGAGAATTTTTCAACATTCGCCCCCAGCTTGGGTCTGGTGGTTGCACTCCTAATCCAAGATAACTTAAGCCGGATTCAGCTAGCATCGCTGTAGCAAAGCCAATAGAGGCTGCTACAATCAGTGGAGAAGATACATTTGGCAAGATATGTCTAAACATAATCTTAAGCGGCTTCGCTCCAATTAATTTAGCAGAAAGTACGTACTCAAACTCTTTATTTTGAATAAAACCGCTTCGGGCAATTCGTGCGATTCCCGGAACCGTCATCAGCCCAATAGCTATAGATGTATTGACAAGCCCAGGCCCGAAAACAGCCACAAGCATTAATGCAAGAATAATCCCTGGAAAAGCCATCAAAGCATCCATGATACGCATCATAATCTCATCTATCCAGCCTCCGATATAGCCGGCAACGCCACCAATTACGGTCCCAAAGATGAGACCGATTCCTACTGCAATACTACCTACTAAGAATGCTGTTTTGGTCCCGCTCATGACTCTACTGAAAATATCTCTTCCAAAGTCATCTGTCCCTAACCAATTCCCTTTGTTTGGCGATTGCAGTTTATTAGACACATCCATCCCATTAGGATCATAAGGTGTATAAAAAAAGCTGACAATCATCACACTTAAAAAAACAACAATAATTCCGCCGCCGATAATCAAATTGAGGTTTTTCCCACGCTGTTTCACCCGTTTCATATGTTCCTCCTTCATTCCAATCGTATTCTCGGGTCCATTACCGTATAAAGCATATCTATAATAAAATTGACGAAAACAACAGCCACAGTAATGTACATAATGATACCTTGAACGAGCGGAAAATCACGATAATTTATCGAAGAGACGAGCAAACTGCCGACACCGGGCAAACCAAATACCTGCTCTACAATAACTGTGCCAGCAACAATTTCTGTCACAATGAGACCAAATATAGTTAATATAGGAATCATCGCGTTTTTTAATATATGTTTAAACATGATTAGTTTCGCACTCAATCCTCTGCTCTGGACTGTCCGGACATAATCTTGTCCCAGTTGTTCTATAATAGAATTTCGGACGTACCGAAATTTAATGGCTATCTGCGGAAGTGCAATAGTCACGGCAGGTAATAATAAAGACCCTAATGCTCCCTGCACACTTTCTGACCAGGGCACATAACCGCTTACAGAAAAAAAGCTAAAAACCATGCCTAAATACATAATTAACAACATCCCAAACCAAAATGGTGGAATTGCCATACCGAGCTGCGTAACTGAGGAGAAAAACAGATCACTTACTTTATTTTGCCGTTGTGCCATGAAAATCCCTAATGGAATAGCGACCACTACAACTATAATTATAGACATCAGAGCCAGAGACAGCGTAACAGGTAAACGACTCAAAATTAAATCACTGACTGGCTTAGAATATTTAATCGACACACCAAAATCAGCAGTTATGATTCCTTTCATCCAATCTGTATATTGAATCAGCAATGGCTTATCCAGTCCTAATTGTTTTTCCAGCTGAAGCACTTCTGTGTCACTCGCTTCTGTCCCTAACATGATTCTGGCCGGATTCCCCGGCATAATTTGGAAAACGAAAAAGGTTATCAAAGAAACGAGCATTAATGTAACTAACAATAGTAAAATTCTTCTTATAACATAGCTCATTTATTCCTTCCCTTTCTTTAAAAGCTGATTCCATTTTTTTGTTATTCATTCAAAAGGGTTATATCTTCACTTCTTTACACAAGCACTCTCACTTATCTCAAGTTCGTTTATCCCTACCATGCATGTAACAAGCATTCAGTCAAATTCTACTTCAGATAAATCAAGGAAGAATATCGGATACTTTTTAAATCCTTTTAAAGCTGGGTCCATTGCCCAAATAAATTGATAATCCGCAATATATACAGCAGCTGCTTCGTCACTTAAAATTTGTTGTGCTTCTTGATATAATTCATTCTGCTTCTCTTCATCCTCTTCAGCTAAAGCTTTTTCTAAAAGCGTATCGTATTCCTCATTTTCGAAATTCATAAAATTATTATCTTCATCACTTATATATCGATTCAAAATATCATAAGCAGACAATTTACCAGTGAAATCAATTGCCGTCATATCGTAATTCCTATTTTCATACACATCTTCTAGCCAAACTCCCCATTCAATTACATCAATATCGACATCAATACCAATTTCAGCTAAGTTTTCCACTGCCACTTGAGCAATATCACTATAATTATCTGTATGCGAAGAGATGGTGATAGAGGTCTCAAACCCATCTGGATAACCAGCTTCTGATAATAATTCTTTGGCTTTCGCTATATCCTGGTCATACACATGCTCCAAACCTTCTTTGTAAGCGTCCCCCATGGCAGGACTCATATTGGACCCAATTCGGGTTGCATAGTCTGAATACGCTGCATCAATGACATCGTCTTTATTCACCGCGTAGTTTACTGCCTGGCGAACTTTTTTATCATCGAACGGTTCTTGTTCTTCATTCATGCCAATCAGCACTGTCGAATTATTATCTTGGTATTCTAATTCAAAATCATCTTCTATCTCTGGTATCCGGTGGCCGGGGATTTGCATTAAATCTATTTCTCCAGCTTGCATCGAAGCAAAAGCCGCTTCATCATCTTCTTGGATATCAAACGTGGCTTTTGATAAATACGGTAAGTCTTCCTTCCAATACGCTTCATTTGCTTCAAGGACTATGTCAGCTCCTGGGTTGTATTCTGCTAATTGGAATGGTCCTGTACCAATCGGATTTTCATTATGCTTTCCATCATTACTTTCTGGAATAATTGCAGCGTCTTTACCAGTTAAATACGACAAAAAGGCAGAATTAGGCTTTTTCAACGTAATAACAACCGTTTCCTCATCTTTCGCTTCTACTTCGTCTACAATATCGAAGTCTTCATCCTTGGCATCAGCTGACTTTTCGCCCGTGAGACGTTCAATGGAATACTGCACATCTTCAGCTGTAACAGGATCTCCATTATGAAACATCACATCCTCCCTTAGATCGAAGGTGTAGGTTAAGTCATCATCTGAAATGTCATAGTCTTCAGCTATAGCCGGCACTAAATCCCCATCTTCTTCCGGAGCCAAAAGACCTTCAAAAACATTCAACAGCATTTGCTCCGTAAGCGACGCTTCCATCATATGCGGATCTAAAAAATCCGGATCTTCCGTAACTCGTAAATGAATCGAATCTTTTTCCTCATCAGATGTCCCTTTTTCTGAAGAACCAGTCTCGTTCTCATCTGAACAAGCTGCTAAAAACAGCCCCATTGCAACTAAAAATAGCCCTCTCAGCATATGTATAATTAGAGATTTCTTCATTGATTATAGTCTCCTTTTCGTTCTTTCAATCCTTCATAGAACTGCTGCTTTTTATGCTTTCATCCTTTATTAAAGGAAAGGCACTTTGTGCTAATTCATCACTTCATCCTGCCTTTTATATTATTATTGGTATACACTTTTATAAGAAGGCGTACAAGGAACGGCTTCAGCAGCCTTGATTGCTTCAATGATAGCTTGCTCCATTGTTTGCTGTGCAAGATAACTTACTAAGTCAACATGATACGTAGCATTCCCTGTTCCTACTGCAAAAACCGTATCGCCATCTTGGGTTGTATGTGCGGGATAAATCGTCTTCGCGAATGCATTTTGTGTAACCTGAGCTACTTTTTGCGCTTCGGCCTTTGTCAATTTAGAATTTGCTGCAACGACACCAATCGTTGTATTCGCGCCTGATAGAAAGTCATGCTCTGTACCTTCTTGCAGCAATTCCAAACTATTCATCATTTGGCCTGTCTGTTGATTATAGGCTCCTGCAAGTACTTCTTTCGTTTCCGGGTGGCGAATTTCTCCAAGAGCATTAACCGCCACTATTGCTCCCACAACCAATCCGTTATCTAGCTCAACCGAGGCACTTCCTAAACCACCTTTCATACTATGTTCAAACCCAGCAAGTTTTCCTACTGCAGCTCCGCAGCCGGCTCCATAATTACCGAATGCAAACGCACCTTTATAACTTTGCTTTGCTGCTTCATATCCCATTTGTTTGTCCGGTCGTACATGAGCATTTCCCATAGGCAAATCAAATAAGACAGCGGCCGGAACAATGGGAACCTTGGCCACTTCGACATCAAGGCCAATATTTTCTTCCTCTAAATATTCCATCACACCTGATGCTGCATCTAATCCAAATGCACTTCCACCGGCTAAACAAATCCCATGAACAACATCTACTGTCTTGACCGGGTCCAATAAGTCAGTTTCTCGTGTACCTGGAGCAGAGCCTCGTACATCGACTCCACAAGTTGCCCCTTTTTCGATAACAATTGCAGTACACCCCGTTAGCGCTTCCGTATCTTCTATATTTCCAACTTTAATTTCCGCTACATCTGTAATATTTCCCACACTCATAACCTCCTGGTCATTTTTAAAGTACATAATCACCTTGCAACACAAGTATTGTTATCGCTTTCAATGTACTTGAAATTGTAGAATGCTTCGCTTCCGCTTGGAATGCACATTTTCTTCTCATTAACACTTGCATATCAAGTCATTCCATTCTATGAATTTCATTCAGTATAAAGATGGCAAGCAACCTGATGACCCTTTTCTTCGCTTCTCATCATCGGCCGCTCTCTTTTGCACCTTTCAAACGCCAACGGGCATCTGGTTCGAAACGGACATCCTGATGGAGGGTTGGCAGCATTAGGAATTTCTCCTGCAATTTTTGTTCTTTGTCGCTCCCGTTTTACTTTAGGGATTGGGATTGAATCAAGCAGCGCTTTCGTATAGGGATGCAGCGGCCTTTTATATAGTTGTTTTTTAGGTCCAATTTCTACAACTTGTCCTAAATACATCACAGCAATACGGTCGCTAATATGTTTGACGACACTTAAATCATGCGCGATAAATAAATACGTTAAACCAAACGCCTCTTGTAAATCTTTCAGTAAATTCAGAACTTGAGATTGTACTGATACATCCAGTGCAGATACAGGTTCGTCGGCAATGATGAATTTAGGATTCAGTGTGAGAGCTCTTGCTATACCAATTCGTTGTCTTTGTCCGCCGGAAAATTCATGTGGGTACCGATGGAGCGCCTCCTCCGATAACCCTACTTTATCCAGTATATCAACCGTTTTTTCTTTCCGTGCATTCTTAGATAAGGTTTTCTGTACAGCCATAGGTTCTTCCACTAACTGCTCAACGGTCATTCTTGGATTCAACGAAGCGAACGGGTCTTGAAATATCATCTGCATATCTTTTCTGTATGCATCCAGCTGACGATTACTAAAAGGAGCAATATTCGTTCCTTCAAAAATTATTTCGCCTGCAGTAGGGTTCAATAATTTTACTATCGTCCTCCCCAGTGTCGATTTACCCGAACCTGATTCTCCGACAATTCCTAATGTCTCTCCTTTGTAAACAGTCAGATTCACGTCATCAACTGCTTTAACATCGCCTATATGACGTTTAAAGGCACCTTTTTTAATGGGGAAATATTTTTTCAACCGCTTCACTTCCAACAATGTTTCTTCCGGCCCTGCCATATCATTTTCCTCCTTCATAGAGATGGCACCTCACCTTTTGCTGTGGGCTACTTTTTTCTAATTCCGGGTTCACTTCAAGACATTTATCCATGACAAACGGACACCTCGGAGCAAATCGGCACCCTTTCGGAAAATCATCTGCAGGTGGTACTTTTCCAGGAATAGCTGCTAATCGATTCACGTCTTCTTCGAGATTAGGTATGCTATCCAACATTGCTTTTGTGTATGGATGCAACGGCTGATTGAATAAATCTTCAACAGAAGCTTCTTCCACCACCTGTCCACCGTACATAACAACGACACGTTCTGCTGCTTCCGCTACAACTCCCAGATCATGTGTAATCAACACGATAGAAGAATGATACTCCTCTTGCATATCTAACATTAAATCAAGAATCTGTGCCTGTGTTGTCACATCCAAGGCCGTTGTAGGTTCGTCGGCAATTAACAGCTTAGGGTGGCTCGACATTGCCATGGCTATCATGACACGTTGCCTCATTCCTCCGGACAGCTGATGTGGATATTCCATGATTATTTTTTCAGCCCGGGGGATCCCCACTGCTTCTAATAATTCCACTGCTCTTTTATATGCCGCTTTCTTGCTATATTTTTGATGTTTAATCAATGTATCTGCCATCTGGTTACCAATCGTAAAAACAGGGTTAAGCGATGTCATCGGATCTTGAAAAATCATTCCGACTTCTTCTTTTCTGACTTGGTTCATTTCTCTCTTCGATAAATCCAGCAAATTTGTCCCGTTTAGTTCAATCGTTCCTTGGACAATTTCTCCTGGAGGACTTGAAATGAGTCGCATAATCGACAGTGCTGTCACGCTTTTCCCGCTGCCTGATTCTCCTACTATCGCAAGTGTTTCATTTTCACGAATTGAAAAGCTGACCCCATCCACCGCTTTAGCTAT
>DATGTM010000062.1:0-16333 GCA_035301845.1 Pseudogracilibacillus sp.
AATTTCTCATGTCGCTTTTCAAAGAAACAACATACCTAGGAAATCTCTGAATTATCAAACGCCTATTGAGTGTTTCATGAGTTATGTCGGTGATAAATTTGATAAAAGTATATTGTCTCGCTTATTTTGACAAATCAAAAATTAAATTAATTTGAATAGCTTCGTTTGGTGTAAAAAGAAGCAGTAAAAAAGGCGTTGCAAAAATCGAAAATCCAAATCCCGTACTTGTTTGTAAGATTGCAGCAATTAATATAATAAAACTAAAAAAAACTATATTCATGAATCTCCTTTGTCAGATAAACCGTATTTTATGTTTAAGTGTATCATGTTGTATTAAAAAAAAGAACAGGCAAATGAGGGATTGCCTCTATTTGCCTGCCTTTTTTATGAAAATATGACAGAATCATTTTTCAATTTCCATATTGAATCAATCATACTTTCTAATATTCTGTAATCATTTTTTTATTATTCGTCTGATGATTTACTGTTTGTTTGTTCTATTGCTTCATCTGCTTTTTTCAAATACTTCTGAGCGAATTCTTTGCCGCCTAAACCAAAGGCTAATCCAAAGGCTAACGCTAAACCACCAAGAATTAAGGTGAATGCAGAAGCGACTATAGACGTTGCAATACCTAATTGCGTTAATGCCATGAACCCAGCTAATACAAGAATAGCATATTTAGCAAATGCAGCTAAGAGTCGAACAGCAGGACCGCTTAATATATTGGTAACTACTTTTTCAACAATGTTACCCAGGATCAGCGCAATTCCAATAATTAATACAGCTGCTAAAACGTTTGGCAGATAAGCCGTAACGCTAGAAGCAATGTCTACAAGAAAATCAAGTTTGATTAAATTTAGCGCCTGGATAGCTAAGAAAAAGACGATTAGAACTTGCACAACATATCCAACAAGAGCTGAAGGAGTCATTTTATCAGAAGAAACTTCTTTATTCCCCAGTTTCATATTGGAAGATATATTGTTAAATCCAACACGTGTTAATAAATCAGTAACGAACGTGCCCAAGAATTTACCTAACCAAATGCCAAGTAAAATTAGCAATACGGCAATGATAATACTTGGAATCATGTCCATAACTTGATTCAACATGCTTATTGCCGGATCTGTAATTCCTGCTAAATCCAGTATTTCTAAAGCAGAAATGGAAACAGGTATGATGATTAATACAAACACGATATTTCCAACTACTGAAGCAAGGCTAGTTCCTTCAAAAAGTGTTTTTAAATTTAACTTTTCGACTAATTTCTCAGAGCCTAGTGTTTGCAGTAAATTCGTTATAATTGATTTAACAATTTTTGCAATAAACCAGCCAACAGCAAATACAATAGCTGCATAAATAAGGTCTGGTATGAAAATGATGAACTTATCCAGTAAACTGCTGAATGGTTCAGCAATACCTGTTACGCCAAGAGCGTTTAAAACTCCCGGAATAGCAGGAAGCAAGATTACATAAAAGACTACTTTAGCAACAGTTGAAACATATTCTTCTGCTTTTTCAATAGTGTCAGCAACTTTTAACTTAACAAAAAGCTTGCCTAAACCTGTCTTTTTCCCTATGGTTACGATTGCCCATTGTGCAATGTATGCAACCATGAAAGCAACAAGTAGGATTAGTGCTGCTTTCAGTACAGCAGGGATGAAATCAAAGAATGTAGAAATTAAGTCTGCTAATGGCCCTGCAATAATCTGCAGATTTAATAAATTGAAGAATATAATAAACACAATAACCATTAATATGTAGTAAATGACCTTGGCTATAATTTTACTACTGTCTATATCTGGCTTTGATTCAGAAGTTGAAAATTTACTGAAAAACTTTTCAGTAATTCCGGTTTTTCGCAATCCTTTCTCGATTCCATTTGCGATTATTTTTGCTATTAACCACCCAATTAAAAGGACAATAATGGCTACAACAAATGTTTGAATGCTTTGTAATAATGATGATGAAAAATATTGTTCAAATGCATCCATATTAAATACCCCTTTCAGTAAAATGTAGTATAGTGACTACTTTACCAGAAATGTAAAAGTTTAAACCTCTTTTTTTTAATTTTTTTATAAACTCTCATAAACTTTTAATCTTATTCACATGCAGCTTTTATTTTGATGCTTTAAGATAGAGATAACAAAAGAAATGAAGGAGACATGGAAAATGAGAACATTACTTATAACTATAGCAGGTGTTATTGTACTAGCTGGCGGAGGCGCTGGATATGCTTATAGTTCATATAATACATCCCAAGCAGATAAAGAAGAATCACCGGTAAGTGAGATCAATATGAATGCTGAAAATGGAGAATCTCTTACAGAACTTCCTGAATCAGAAGAATTACAAAGTGTTATTGATGGAGAAGCGGTTGATTTCGAAGTAGTCAAAGATAATGATGAAAAAAGAATTCTAGTCCTAAAAGACGAAGATAATAACCAAAAATACAAAAGTATTTATATCAAGAATAAAGACTGGTTGAAAGTCATTGAATTTGATGAAGGATTAATTTACAACGAACAAATTGGTGAAGCAGACGAAAGTGATAAAGAAGCATCAAAAGATAATGATAAAGAAGAAACAACTAAAGATAGTAAAAAAGAAGAGAAAAAAGTAGAATCCTCTGACGAAAAAGAATCATCAGATTCAGACTTAGAAGAGTACAGCACGTTAGAAGACCAAGTAGATATGGATGGCCTACAAACGGATGTTGTAGAAGATAATTCCAATAAACGTATCACGCTGTTGAAAAATGAAGATGGAAAAAAAGAATATAAAAGCATTTACGTAAAAAATAAAAACTTCATTAAAATTATCGACTTAGATGGCGGATTGGTTTATAAAGGAGAAATTAAATAAGCATTAATGTACCCCTAATAAGTGTTACCTCCACTTGTTAGGGGTATTTTTATTGCTCCATAAATTAAGAAAGAGTATGATATACGAGAGGAGGCGGAAAATGAAACAACGTTCTACATTTACTTATTTATCACTAATAGCTGCAATAATTAGTATGTTATTGTGGGTCCCTAATCTAGTGCTTAATATAGACAGCCCATGGTGGCTTGTGATTTTCTTTGTTTCCCCTGCTGGCGTAATTTTTGGGGTGATTGCTCGCCATCTTTGGTTTGTTTTGCTTAATTTATTGATGTTTTTCAGCTTTTTAATTGTCATTGCATTAGGCTTTGATATTACATCTTTATTTACGGATTTATAATTTTTAAAGAAGACTTTAACTTAAATAAGTTGAAGTCTTTTTATTTTGACTGATAAGTGATAAGAAGTATAAAGTTTCTAACCGTTTTATTACAACTAAGATCCATTGAATCCATTTGCTGATTAGGTTATTCTAAAGAAAGAAAGGATGATGGATATGAAGGTATTTGTAGTGGGAGCAAATGGTCAAATAGGCAAACAACTTGTTCATTTACTTCAGAATAGCAAAGAACATACAGTGCGAGCAATGGTACGTAGTAAAGAGCAAGCGGAAGCTTTTAAGCAAGAAGGTATCGAAGTAGTGGTAGCAGATTTAGAAGGAAGTGTGCCAGATCTTGTTACTGCTGCAAAAGGCTGCGAAGCTATTGTGTTTGCTGCAGGGTCAGGAGGTCACACTGGTGCAGATAAAACTTTATTAGTCGATTTAGAAGGTGCAGCAAGAACGATTGAAGCGGCTCAGCAATTATCTGTGAAACAATTTGTGATGGTGAGCGCAATCCACGCGAATCAGCGGGAGAAATGGACACGCATTCAGCATTATATGGTTGCAAAACACCATGCGGACCGCTTATTGCAAGAAAGTGGTGTTCCTTATACGATTGTTCGTCCGGGTGGTTTATTGAATGAACCAGCTATTGGAAAAATTTCTCTGGCAAGTGATATCGAACGCTCTACGATTCCTCGTGCAGATGTAGCTGAAGTATTGTATGAAGTTTTAGGGAAAGAAAAAATGTATAACCAATCATTTGATGTTGTTTCAGGTGACGATTCTATTGAAGAAGCTGTTGAACAGTTTTAAAAACTAAAAAAGAGCTCAAAGGTTATAAGAACTCCCCCTCTAAGGTAGTTTTATTATTTCAGTGTTTACTTTAGAGGGGGGGCATCAAATCGCTCTTTAAGCTTTTTTTAATCTTCATTCTTTTCTATTAATACTTCTAACGCGTCATATAATTTTTCTGTTTGCTTGAAGCGATTTTCATAACTATCAGCTCCAATAACAACAGAAATGAAATGCTCTTCTCCCATTTCCACACTGCCAGTAAAGCCATAGCCAGCTTCTTCTGTGTAACCTGTTTTTAACCCATTGACTCCTTCATAGCTCAAGTCTTCATCAATAAAGTCTACTTCTGACCCTGGTAACATCCAATTCGAATTATCATATGTTTCCCCATCAATATCCAGTTCTGTTTGCTCAATAATCTGCACTATTTCTGGAAAATCACTCATTAAACGATCGGAAAGTGTGGCTAAATCTGCTGCTGACATCATATTGTCATCTGATTCTTTTCCTACTGTATAATGTTCTCCTAAGTCTTTGTTAGAAAGACCTGAACTATTGACGAAGGAAGAATTGTCTAAATGTAAACTCTCTGCTTCTTCGTTCATAAGTTGAACAAATTCTTTTTCTGAACCAGCAACTTCTTCTGCTAAAGCAATAGTCGCTCCATTCGCAGAGCCAATAGACATGGCTTGAAACAATTCTTTGACCGTATATTTTTTATCTTGTTTTAAATCTACTGATGCAAATCCGGGTTTATGTGAAATTTCATAAGCATAATCACTTATTTTTACTTTGTCGTCCCAAGCAATGTTTCCATTGTCAATTGCTTGCAAAATAATATATTCCGACATAATTTTAGACATGCTAGCAACAGCTAATGATTCATCACTATTTTCTTTATATAATGTATCCTTTGTATTGACGTGTAGAACGTAAGCAGCTTTAACATCTATATCCTGGTCTGGAAGTGAATCGTAATACGTTTCGTTAAGTCTCGGAATATCGATATAATCTGCTAGACGAAAAGGTTCCATTTCCGAGAGAGTTTCAGACTTTTCCGTTGAATTAAAAGTTCCACAAGCTGTTAAAAGCACTATACTAGTCAGCATCAAGCTGACTCGCAACATAATTTTCATGTTCGTTTCTCCCTTTTGTCAGTTATTAGATATTAAACTATTTTTACTTTTTTACCATCATCAACAAGGCAAGCAAAACTTTTTGAGAGCCTTCAGGTAGTTGCTTATTGTGAAGCTTAGTAGAAATATTTGTCAACTGTCTGTCGTGTCTTCTTTAGTACATACTTGATTATATTACCACATGTCTTTCCAAGAGACTATTCACATGGACTGACAAAATAAGTAACGTGTAGGTACCACTTTAAAAGATTGCTTTCGTTTATGCTATTGATTCATAGAGGTTATCTAAAACTTTTCATCAGTCATGCTTAAACTATTTAAAAAGGCCGCTTCCTCATCGTATAGGGAGCAGCCTTTATAGTAATTTATCATCATAATTCGTATGAACTTTAATCTTTCCATTTTTCCTGAGCTGTCCAAGCTAAAATATAATTCGCATAGACATTTGCAACTTCCAGTACGCTGTCTAACTCTACATGCTCATCTGGCCCGTGCATATGATGTCCAATCGGACCAAAACAAATTCCTGCTCGTCCGTAGTTTTGTGTAAAGCGAGCATCATTTCCTGCAGCTCGTCCAATAATTGGAACTTCACGTCCCATCGTCTTTTCTGCTGTTTCTTTAAAGGTAGTTACTAATGGATGGTCAGGGTCTTGATACCAAGCTTCTGTAGACCAACTGAACCACTCTATTTTTGGCGGGTGTTCTACGAGCCACTGATCATTAACAACTGCTTCCTGTACAGTTTTTTCGACTAACTGTTGAATATCTTTTCTCGTTTCCCCAGGGATAAATCCAATTCGACATTCGAGAACAGCATCCCCCGGCACAGTAGAAGCCCAATCGCCAGATTTCATCATCCCCATGTTTAAATGGACAGATTGGCCAGAACCTTTTTCATATAAATCAAAATGCACATTTTCTGCTCGTTCTTGATTTAACGCATCCAGTGCAGCAATAATTTTATTCATTTTAGCAATGGCATTAACCCCGTGATGAGCGAGTCCGGCGTGAGCAGTTTTTCCTTCCACTTTTACTCGGAAATACATGATCCCCGCATGGGATATGGTCATGTTAAAGTTATGAGGTTCGGTAGAAATATAGCCGTCGGTGAGAAATCCTTCTTCCATACAAGCTAAAGCACCTCCCCCTCCGCCTGCTTCTTCCTCAATGACGCAATGCAGTTGTACATCCCCTTTGATATCATATCCTAAATCCATTAATGTTTTTAAAGCAAACCAATTGGCGAGTAAACCAGACTTCATATCTGCAGAACCACGTCCATATAGATTTCCGTCTTTGATTTCTCCGCTCCAAGGGTCTATTGTCCAATTACTTAAAGCGCCTGGAGAAACAACGTCGATATGACCATGCAAAGTCAAAGACCGTCCATTTTCGGATCCGCGATGAATGCCGACTATATTTTTTCGTCCATCGAACGGAATTTCTGAATCAACAAATGCTTCATGCTGCGATAATTTTTCATAATCTGGAATAACTTCATGGATTTCCAGGCCAAGTTCTTCAAACTTTTGCTTCATGAATGCTTGGCCAGGCGCTTCATTTCCTACTACTGTCTCTGTTCTGACTAATTCTTGAATCGTTTTAAAAAATTCTTCTTTATGTTCTTCCATATAAGTACGTATATCTGTTTGCATTGATTATTCTCCTTATTCTGCACTGTTTCGTATTACGTCAATCTCAACTTATCCAATCTCTTCTTTTTCATCAAAATCAAAACCACCTAAAGGTTTCTTAAAGAACTTTGTGGAAAATAGCACATAGATAAACCCAATGACTAACCAAACTGTTCCTCCAAGGAAAGCATCCGCGGAAAGATGATACCAGAGTATTCCCGTAGCAAACGCTCCAATAGTAGGCATAATCAAATATTTAAAAAAGTCTCTTCCAGTTTTATACCGTTTCTTTTTCACCACAAAGTAAGCAATAACGGACAAATTAACAAAGGTAAATGCAATTAAAGCTCCGAAATTAATAACAGAAGCAATTAACTCCAAGTCAGGTCCGATTGCTCCAAGGGAAACAACACCGGTTAATAAGACGGTAAATGCTGGGGTTCTGTATTTCGGATGCACGTAACCAAAAGTTTTACGGGGTAACATCCGATTTCTACCCATGACGTATAATAAACGGGATACACTTGCATGAGAAGCAAGCCCTGAAGCGACTGTTGCCGCAAAAGCACCAGCCATAAAAATCAGTTCAAATGCAGTTCCACCAACATATAATGCAATTTCAGGTAATGTATCATCAACTACATTAAATCCACTTACATCTGGGAATAATGCTTGCGCAAAGTAGCCACCAACAAAGAAGACTAATCCCCCAATTAACACTGTCAAAACAATCGCCCGTGGTACAGTTTTGGAATCTTTCGCTTCTTCTGTATACATGGTAATAGCGTCAAAACCGATAAAGGAGAAAGCTACTACGGTTGCCGCTGTAAAAACAGAGACTATTTCAACATTTGCATGCCATAAAGGGTCAAGAGTGAAAATAGTTCCTGTTCCCATTCCATTATATAATTGGACACCACCAATAATCATAAAAACAACCATTAAAATTAGGGTGAAGCCAACTAAAATTAAATTCAAACTGGAAGTCGATTTCATACTGTATATATTAATTCCAGTTACTGCGATGACATAAACAATCACCCAAATCCAAGACGGAATATGAGGGAATAAATGTTCCATGTAAATTCGGATAATTAGTGCATTCACCATCGGAAGCAGTAAATAATCCAGAAGAGCTGCCCAGCCGACAAAAAAACCAGGGTATTCTCCCATCGTTTTTCGCGTATAAGAGTAAGCTGAACCTGCGTCTGGAAAAATTTGTACCATTTTTCCATAACTAATGGCCGTAAAAATCATCACAACTAATGCAAAAACGTAAGCCAAGGGGACAACGCCATCGGAAAGCCTTGAAACAATACCAAACGTATCAAAAACAACGGTAGGGGTCATATATCCTAAACCGAGAGCTACAATGGCAACAACACCTAGAGATCTTTTCAATGTTCCTCTGTCTTTTAAGTACTGGTTCGTAGTGCGACGAGTTGAACTCATAGTCTTATCTTCTCCCATCTTAGAGGTATCAGAATTTTTTCGTGATGACTATGTTTCTTTGCTGCCCATTAAACACTTATTTTCTCTTTTATTGCCATGAAACGCTTACATTTTTATTTTTAAATAATTATGCATTAGCAACGTGCTCATCATTTTTCCATTCCATCAAACTGGCGTATCCTTTTGACTCCGCATCGTCCGGAATATATTCTGGCATGACCGTGACTAAATCAAATCCACATTTGGTTTGAAAAGTAGCTACCGGATCATAAATTTCTCCTGCGACGACTCGTTTTGCGTATTCTAAAGCATCCATTTCATCCGCGTATTTGTGATAATTCGGCATCCGTCCACCAATAAAGATGCTTTCAAGATTTAATTCTCGGCAAATTTTTCGTCTGGCGTCGTATAAGAGCTTTCCTAATTTCATATTGCGATAATCTGGATCAACACCAACTTCTATGCCATACAAATGTTTTCCGTGTGGGTTGTGATTGCGAATATATCCTTCATCTGAAATTTGGTCGTAATTATGATTGTGCCCATAATCCTCTATATTCACCTTGACGCTGATGGCACAACCTACTATTTTCCCCTTGTATTCTACGCAAGCCTGTCCTTCTGGAAAGAGTTTCAGTTGACTGCTGAAATGTTCTTTCTTGAGGCACATTTCCGGACCAAAACATTTAATAGAAAGCGCCGAAATCTCGTCTAAATCTTCTGGATAAATGCTTCTGATGACTAAGTCATGTTTCGATTCTGTTTGCATGTTATATTCTCCTCATATAGTAGATTTATATGCTTTTTTGCAAATATGAAAACAGCGAGCCAGCTTATAAAAGCTGACTTCGCTACTTTTTAGTTCATTTTAATGGAAACGTATTTTTCAATCAGATATTCTTCAAGGCCGTACTTCCCGCCTTCTTTCCCCATACCGCTTTCTTTAACTCCGCCAAAAGGTGCTTGAATAACGATTGGTGCTGGATCGTTAATTCCAACGATTCCGTATTCTAATTCGCGCATCATTCGCATTCCACGTCCTAAATCAGAAGTGAAACAATACGTAGCAAGCCCGTATTCTTTATGATTGGCTCTTTTGATAGCCTCTTCTTCCGTTTTAAATATAAATACAGGAGCAACGGGCCCGAATGTTTCTTCTGTGGCAATCTCCATGTCATCGGTTGCCCCGCTAATAACAGTCGGCTCATAAAAATATCCATCGATATTATCTGCTGTGTGAACTTTTCCACCACAGATGACTTTTCCATTATGCTGTATAGCGTCTTCTACTTGAGCAGCCACTTTTTCCATCGAATTCTTATCAATTAATGGACCAACGTCTGTTCCTTCATCAAGTCCATTACCAATCGTTAATTGAGATACTTTTTCCGCTAAACGTTTATTGAATTCTTCAGCAATCCCTTCTTGAACGTAGACACGATTGGTACTGATACAAGTTTGACCGGTGTTTTTAAACTTGGAAGAAAGCACACCTTGCACAGCTTGATCAATATCTGCATCATCAAAAATCACGAGTGGTGCATGGCCACCTAATTCCATGGATACTTTTTTCACGGTGCTAGCGGATTGTTCCATTAATTTCTTCCCAACTCCTGTAGATCCAGTGAAAGAAATTTTCCGTACATCAGGATGTGAAGTCATCACTTCGCCAATATCAGAAGCGGATCCGATCACGAGGTTGACGACTCCTTTAGGAACTCCTGCTTCATGAAAGCATTCAAATGCTTTAATAGCCGATAAAGGCGTGTAAGCAGCGGGCTTTAAGACAACGGTACAACCTGCTGCCAGTGCTGGAGCGATTTTACGAGTAATCATCGATAAAGGGAAGTTCCAAGGAGTAATCGCGGCACTTACACCAATTGGTTCACGCAGGACCATCAACTGTTTATTTTCATGTGACGGCGTGAGTGTATCGCCATAAATGCGACGTGCTTCTTCTGCATACCACTCGAGGTAATTAATTGCACTGGCCACTTCACCTCTTGCATCAGCTAATGGTTTTCCATTTTCTTTGGTAACAATTTCAGCAAATTCTTCTGCCTGCTCGCGCATAAGTGCTACAGCTTTCGCTAAGTAATTACCGCGCGTTGGACCGGGTGTATTTTTCCATGTTTTAAAGGCTGTTGCGGCATGTTTTATTGCTTCTTCTGTTTCGGCTTTTCCACAAGTTGCCACACTGTCAATAGTTTCTCCTGTCGCAGGATTGATTACGTTGATTGTTTTATTGGCATTTCGCCATTCGCCATTAATATATACCATATTTTCCATCCCCCTTATGTAGTGAAGAAAGCGCGTTTAAAATTCGCGCTTTCAAATTGATTTTATACAGTTTTCTGGATGCTTGTTTCGAATGCCTTTAAAGCTTCGTCGAGTACATTAATAATCGCCTGAATATCTTCTTTCGTAGAATTTAGCGGCGGAGCAAATGCGACTGTTTCATTATAGGCACCGCAAGCACGAATAATCATTTGTCTGTTAAAGCACTCATCTATTACTTTATTTGCAGGTTTGACATCTGCATTAAAAAGCTTACCTTGATCATAATCTTCATATAAATCAATCGCTCCTAGCAGTCCAATACAGCGAACATTAGCAACGTGTTTATATTTTTCTTCTAAATAAGTAAATCCTTTTATGACTTCTTTTTCCAGTTCTTTGGTGTTTTGGACCAGCTTTTCTCTTTCAAGAATTTCAATATTTTTTAACGCAATGGCACAAGACAACGGATGGCCACTATACGTAAAGCCGTGAGCAAGTACAGCATCATAATCTTGAATCGTTTGTTTAATTTCATCGTTGACGATTGCTCCGCCAAGTTGAGCATACCCACTGGAAATGCCTTTAGCAACTGACATCATATCTGGCACAACATCCCAGTGATTGACTCCAAACATTTCACCAGTACGTCCAAAACCGCAAATAACTTCATCTGCTATCATTAAAATATTGTATTCATCACATAAGTCACGCACTGCTTTGATATAACCTTCCGGTGGCAAATTCACTCCACCTGCTCCCTGAACAGGTTCTAAGATAACTCCGGCAATGCTGTCTGCTCCTTCTTTTTCGATAATTCCACGAATGGATTTTTCAAAATCAGGATGAGATGTATCGCCTTGTTCACAACCTGTTAAATGAGCTTCTGCACGATGAATTCCTTCTACATTAAAATTAGCAAACTCATGGAAAGCTGGAATGCCTGTTGCTGTTTGAGAAGCAACGGTAACGCCGTGGTACGCTTTATCTAAGGCAATAAAGTTTTGTTTGGTCGGTTTTCCCTTAAGTCCCCAATAAAAACGAGCTAATTTTAAATTCGTATCATTGGATTCTGATCCACCGGAAGTGAAGAAGACGGCGTTTAGATCTCCAGGAGCAAGCTCGGCAATTTTTCCGGCTAATTTTGCGGTTGGTTCAGCGGTGAATCCTTTAAATGCAGAGCTATAAGCAATCTTATCCATTTGCGCTTTAGCTGCTTCTGCCATTTCCTGATTGCCATGCCCGATATTAACGTTCCAGAGCATAGACATCGCATCAATATATTCTTTTCCGTCAACTTCATTCGTTACATACATACCCTTTCCTTTAGAGAAAAGCACGCTTGGACCTTCTGTTGCTCCCTCTTTAGGATTGGATGCTGGGTGAATATGGTGTTTTTTATCTAAGTCAATTAACTGATTTAATTCTGACATGTTTATTCCTCCTGATCTTTTAAAAAAATAATCTTACATACTTATTATGCAAGTTTTATGCCAAGTTAATAAAAAAGGGGGATAATTTGTTTGAAAATAACAAATTATCCCCTTTTATTCAGGTTTTATTTTTTTATAAATGATAAAAAGTATTGAAGGATGAAGTAAATATATTGTATGCGTTTCCATGCAAAATAGCATAGGTTATGCTTTAATGCATGGAAAGAATTAGAGCTTTAATTGTTATATGGGCTATTTTTCTTGAAGCACTTTTTTATATTTACGACTGACAGTGGATTGATTGATTTTTAATGCTTGTGCTGCTTTTGTTGTAGTGCCGAATTTTTCGATTGCTAATTTTATTAATTGTTCCTCTACTAAATCTTTGGCTTCTTTTAAAGGAATAACTTCAGATATAATTGGTTTTGTAGATCGTTTTTGATCAAAATGCATAAACGGACTAACGAAATCCGCGGTTAGTATTTCTTCATCTGCAAATACAATAATTCGTTCAATCACATTTTGCAATTCCCGAATGTTCCCAGGCCATGAATAAGCTTCTAATACATTCACCGCTTCCGGAGCTAAATGGTATTGTTTATTGTATTTCTCGTTCATTTGTTCAATGAAATGATAAGCAAGCAAAGGAATATCTTCCGATCGTTCCCTCAGTGGTGGTATCGTAATTGGGATGACGTGGATGCGGTAAAATAAATCTTCTCTAAATTTATCTTCTTGAACTAATTTTTCCATATCTTTATTCGAAGCTGTGATTATTTGTACATCGACTGGAATTGTTTTTGTGCTCCCAACAGGCGTGATTTCCTGTTCTTGTAATACTCGTAATAACTTGACCTGAAGCCTAGAAGGAAGTTCGCTTATTTCATCTAAGAAGAGGACTCCACCATTTGCTTGTTCAAAATATCCCATCTTACCTTCCTGGTCAGCTCCTGTAAAAGCGCCCTTGACATAACCAAATAGTTCACTTTCTAAAAGATCTTCAGGTATAGCTCCGCAATTCAATGCTAAATATGGATTTTCAGCTCGGTTCCCCTGTTGATGAATCATTTTGGAAATTAAGTCTTTACCAACTCCGGATTCTCCTAAAATCATGACCGTAGAATGAAATTCAGCTAACTTCTCAATTTGTAGCATAACTTTATTCATCTTTTCACTGCGATAAATAACTTCTTTACCAAATGATTCTTTATTTTTCAACGTATCTAATTCTTTTTTATATTCTTTTGTTAGTTGCTTGGTTGCATCGAGTTCACCTTTTAATTTAGTTGTTTCCGTTATATCACGTAGCGCTATTACAATGCGGTAAAGCTGGTTTGTTTCATTAAAAACGGGATTTCCAGTAGCCATCACGTTTTTTCCTGTTAATGTCTCTTGTACAATGGAAGCTTTCTTGCGTTTTTCTTTGACAAGACGCACTACAGATGAGCCGATAACATCTTCTAAGTCGAATATATTTTTTCCAACTACTTCTTCAGGAAGTGTTCCCTCTGTGCTGGATAGGAAATTTTCACTTGATCGTAAAATAGTACCTTCATAATCTACCACTAATATTTCATCATAGAGCGAAGCGAGTATTGCGTTTAGGTCTGTATTTAAATCTTTAACATATTCGATTTCCATGGCCATTTCTTCCACTTTGGGAAGGTCCTGAACAATGACCATAACACCTTCGACTTCCCCATCAAGCAATGGACTATAATCTAAAAGCACTCCTAAGTCATCTTTAATATGAATTTGATTCAGCAATGCTTTCGCAGTAGAAAATACATAATCAATACTTTCCTTATTGAATACACTGTCTGCATCCTGATTAATAACATCTTCAGCAGGTTGTTTCATCATTTGCAATCCTGCTTCATTCCCACTGACAACTTGCCGGTTATGATCGATGACAAAGACCCCCATTGGTATGGAAGCAAGCATGACTTTGACAAGGTTCGTATTTGTTCCTTCTTGACGCAACAGTTCTACCAGCAGATCTTCACGTCGTATATAGCCAGTGAAGTTAGCGCTTTCTTTAATGAGCGTAATAGGATCTCCAAGAGTTTGAAAAATAAAAGGCAGTGAAATAGATTCACTGTTTTTTAATACGCCGACGAGATCGAGCGAAATAGCTTTGTTTTTTAAGTCTTCGAAGGATATATTTTCTTCTAAACCGATTGTTTCCACATAGGCATAAAGGTGTTCGTTTTTTTCTAAAAATAAAAATGGAATACCTTCTTTTATATAGTTTTGCCATTCAGCAGTAGGTGTATCCATATTGACCCGATAAATCGGTTTTATTTTTTCTGTAGCAATATTTAACATATAAACCCTCCAGTCTTTAGCGTCGTATGTTCAATCAAAAACATCAACATGCATTTTTGCATAATTTTGTTTATTATACCATATCTTTATTTGGATAATAAGGTTTTTGTCAATTTACCCTCTCGTTTAAAGTAATGCAGATTTGCATATATTAAAAAAGAAAGGATGTAAGTGTTGTATATACCTGTTAAGTGTATGATGGAACATTCTAAAGTGATATGGCTTAAAAAAATTTAAATTCTTTAATGTGGGCTCCTGCAAACGTTCTAGCAGTTGAACAATTAATGAAGAAGTATAATGAAAACGAGTATGCTTCGTCCACTGGACAAAATTCTTTCTTTTTAGAAACTTCATTTTAGTATTATATTTATTCCCATTACAACGTTAAAAAGCATGTAACATAGGGAATCCTATGCCACATGCTTTTACAAGAAGTTATTTAGTTAGCTGTAATGCTTCCGCTGTTGTTTGGTGCACATCTTTCAATAAATCTGGGTAATCTGATAAGTTTTTTCCGTATGTTGGTATCATTTCCGTAATTTTTGATTCCCATTCGTTAAATTCTTCCGGGAAGCAATCTTTTACAATATCAATCATTAAATCGATTGCAACAGATGCGCCAGGAGAAGCCCCTAATAAAGCAGAAATTGAACCATCTTCAGCAGTAACGACTTCAGATCCGAATTGTAACTTCCCTTTTTCTGTTTCCGTATCTTTAATTACTTGTACTCGTTGTCCAGCAGTTACTCGGTCCCAGTCCTCTGTTTGAGCGTTGGGTACAAATGCACGCAAATCTTCCATTTGTTCTTCTTTGGACATGGCAAGCTGCTCAACTAAATATTTAGTGAGCGACAAGTTTTTGGCACCGGATAAAACCATTGTCAGGGCGTTATTTGGTTTAACAGAATTGATTAAATCCATATTCGATCCTGTTTTTAAAAACTTTGGTGAAAATCCAGCGAAAGGCCCGAATAATAATGTTTCTTTCCCATCAATCACGCGCGTGTCTAAATGAGGAACGGACATCGGAGGAGCTCCTACTGCTGCTTTACCATATACTTTGGCATGGTGGTCTTTCACGATGTCTGGGTTATCACAAGCTAAAAATACCCCGCTGACAGGGAAACCGCCCAACTGTTTACTCTCAGGGATACCTGTTTTTTGTAAAAGTGGTAATGCGCCGCCACCAGCACCGATAAATACATGTTTTGCTGTATGGTATTCGATTGCTTTGTCACGGTTGTTCTGCACTTTTACTTCCCAAGCACCTTCACGAGTTCTTTGTAAGTCTAAAACGGTATGGTTATAGTTTAAGTCGACATTTTGTTCTGCTAAATTCTTGAATAATTTTTCTGATAAAGCTCCAAAATTTACATCAGTTCCAGTGGCTACTTTTGTAGCTGCTAACGGCTCTGTCTGAATCCGGTCTTTCATCATTAGCGGAAGCCATTCTCTCAGTTCTTCCACTTCATCTGTGAATTCCATATCACTAAATAAAGGATTTTCCACGAGAGCTTCATAACGTTTTTTCAGGAAATCCACATCGTCTTTCCCTCGTACCCAACTCATATGTGGAACAGAACGAATAAAGTCTTCTGGATGGTCGATTAGATTGTTGTTTACAAGATAACTCCAGAATTGTTTAGATAATTGAAACTGTTCATTGATATTCAGCGCTTTGCTAATATCAATGCTGCCGTCGGAATTTTCAGGTGTATAATTCAGTTCACATAGAGCTGAATGTCCAGTTCCCGCATTATTCCAAGCATTAGAACTCTCTTTGGCAGGTTGATCTAATTTTTCGAAAACAGTGATATCTGTGTCTGGAGATACCTCTTTTAATAATGTTCCTAGTGTGGCACTCATTACGCCAGCACCAATCAGTATCACGTCTGTTGAAGTGTCTTTGTTATTCATTTCTACCTTCCTTAGCTGTAAATTTTAAAGAAAAGTTAGTCCATTACTTATCATTACACACAAAAATGCCAGGGATTCACCTGGTTGTTGACTGTTTTTCAACAATAGTTCTTTAATATATCTATTGTATCAAAAAATCACATTTTTTG
>DATGTM010000063.1:0-23466 GCA_035301845.1 Pseudogracilibacillus sp.
CAATCGATTGGGGCTTGCTTAACCGAGGGAAACATAAAAAATACTAGCTATGGCGGATAGAAACTAAAAGGACTCCAGCAAGATTTTAAGAAGGGCAATTGTTAGATGATCTTTCTAATAAAAGGATTGCTAGCAACAAACACTGAAAAGGAAGAACTCTTGCTGGGAAAACTGTTTTGACTCTCTTCAAGAAAAACAGCAGAGATCGGGAACATACTTCCAGTTATTGACCTCTTCTTTGAGTAAGTGACAGAGTTCGGTAACATAATTCCAAGGAAATGAAAGCTCATGGTCTATTATTGTGATTATGTCCAAAATTTTGTGTAAATATGTCACTTCGGAAATGTACTTCGCTTTTCAGCTGGCGCTGCTAAGCCTCCTTCGGCTCTGCCGTGCGGCGTCTTACCGAGGTTTTTCATCCGGAAGGAGTCTCCGTACATTTCCTTCGTTTCATTTTTTTACACACTATGTTGGATATAACCCAGGCTTTTGCGGAAAAAAGAGTTTTTGCGAGTAGCAAACCTCCAATATGCGCAAATTTGTCCGTTGAGAATCGCTTCTCAGAGGAATCCGGCACAAGTTTATCCAAAATATTCACCAGTAACATTTTTTAAAACACCAGATTTTCTATAATTAACTAGTAAAAAGGAGTCGGTTTAAATGGGCAATCAAGTAACCCCACATGATATTGAAGAGCAGGAAATCTTTAAAGAAATGGGTTTGAATGATAAAGAATACCAGAAAATTAAAGAATTAATTGGTCGGCAGCCGAATTATACAGAAACAGGTATTTATTCCGTCATGTGGTCGGAACATTGCAGTTATAAGACATCTCGCCCGCTGCTTAAGAAGTTCCCGACAACATCTCCAAATGTGTTAGTTGGTCCTGGAGAAGGGGCAGGGGTTGTAGATATTGGCGATAACCAGGCAGTTGTTTTTAAAATGGAAAGCCACAACAGTCCATCTCGAATCAATCCTTATGAAGGAGCAGCAACAGGTGTTGGCGGCATTTTACGAGATGTGTTTTCAATGGGAGCCCGGCCGATTGCTGCTATGAACTCTTTACGATTTGGCCCTTTAACGAATGACCGCACTAAGTATTTGTTTAAAGAGATTGTCCGAGGAATTGCGGATTATGGTAATGGTGTAGAAGTTCCTACTGTTGGCGGTGAAATTCAATTTGACGAATGTTATGCGGATCGCCCGCTTGTCAATGCAATGGTTGTTGGTTTATTGGAACATGATAAAGTACAGAAAGGCTTAGCGAAAGGAGTGGGCAACACCGTGATTTATGCCGGAGGTCCTACTGGCCGCGATGGTATTCATGGAGCCACGCATTCTTCGGACGATGAGGAGTCAGAAGACGCGAAACCAGCTGCAGGAAATCCGGAATTAGAAAAACGATTGATTGAAGCTTGCCTGGACGTAGTAAATAGTGATGCATTAGTAGGAATGCAAGATATGGGCGCGGCAGGGTTGACTTCTTCTGGGAGTGAAATGGCTGAAAAAGCAGGGACAGGCATGTTGTTGGATTTAGACCTTGTGCCCCAACGAGAATCAGATATGTCAGCTTATGAAATGATGTTATCGGAGACTCAGGAGCGTATGTTGCTCGTTGTTGAAAAAGGCAGAGAAGAGGAAATTTATGATATTTTCCGGAAGCATGAAATTGAATCAGTTGCGGTTGGAGAGGTGTTGGAAGAAGAAGTATTTCGTGTGAAACATCAAGGAACTGTTTGGGCAGATATTCCGACATTCAGTTTAGAAGCTCCAGAAAATCTATTACCAAGTCAAGAGGCTGCTTATTTTGCCGACTTTCAAGATATGGGGCGGCAAACAATAGAAGTAGATGATTATGCTGCTACGTTAAAAGCTCTCTTACAACAACCAACGATAGCAGACAAAAATTGGGTTTACGAGCAGTTTGACTCAGAATCCCGCGGTAATACGTTAAAATCTCCAGGCAATGGGACGGCAGTTGTTCAGATTGAAGGGAAAGATAAAGCAATCGCCATCTCCACAGATTGTAATAGCCGGTATATTTATCTAGATCCCGAAACTGGCGGCAAAATTGCTGTTGCAGAAGCAATTCGTAATATCGTGGCTGCAGGTGCAACGCCAATTGGTATTACAGATGGTTTGAATTACGGAAATCCAACGAACCCGGAAGTTTTTTGGCAAATGGAGAAAAGTATCGACGGGATTAGTGAAGCGTGTCGAGCGTTCGATGTTCCTGTCATTAGTGGAAATGTGTCGATGTACAACCAGTCGCACGGCAATGCGATTTATCCGACCCCGATTATCGGCATTGTAGGGTTATTTGAAGAATTGAGTCATATCACTCCGAATGTGTTTCAAACAGCTGGAGATGTCGTTTATGTAGTTGGAAAACCTGAAGCGGATTTCGGCGGCTCCGAACTACAGTTTTTGCAATATGGAAAGCATGAAGGGCATGCACCAAAAATCGATTTACAAGTAGAAAAAGAACGTCAGATAATGATAAAACAAGCAATTCATTCAGGAATCATTCAGTCAAGTGAAGATTTAGCAGAAGGTGGTTTAGCAGTGGCTTTAGCTGAATCGGCTATGAAAGCAAAAGGCTTGGGGGTAGACATTACTTTACAACACGAAACAGCTACCGCTTTATTTACCGAAACACAATCGCGTTATCTTGTTACGGTTAAAGCAGAAGACACTGAGGAATTCGAAGCGTTAAGCGATGATTGTATTAAACTCGGTAAAGTTACAAACGACGAGAAATTAACTGTCCAAACAAGGGAAAATAACCTAGTTATTCAAGAAGACATAAAAGAACTCAGAGAACTGTGGACAAGCAGTATCAAGCAGTTACTGAAATCTAACTAAAAAAGAGGAATGCTGAATGTTTGGAATTTGGAGACATAAACAAGCGGCTGAAATCACTTATTACGGCTTACATGCTATGCAGCACCGGGGACAAGACGGGGCAGGCATTGTTGTGTCAGATAAAAAAGAGTTAAAGCAGCACAAAGACGTAGGTTTGGTTAATGATGTGTTTAAAAGTTTAGACTTTCAGAAGATGGATGGCCGAGCGGCTGTTGGTCATGTTAGAAATGCAACGCAGGATGATGGAGTGTTTTATAATGTCCAACCTCTTATGTTTCATTCATTAGAAGGCAGTATGGCGATAGCCCATAACGGGAAAATAATGAATGCTGATAATATTCGCCGAGATCTCGAAAAAGAAGGCAGCATTTTACAAACGACTTCTGATACTGAAGTATTGGCCCATTTGATCAAAAAAGAAGGGCCGGTGCCAACGGAAGATGCAATTATTCGGGGGTTGAATGAACTAGTTGGCGCGTATGCATTTTTAATGATGATGGAAGATAAGATGTATGTTGCCCTAGATCCAACAGGTATCCGTCCATTGTCGTTAGGAAGACTGGGAGATGCGTATGTAGTAGCTTCTGAAACATGTGCGTTTAATATTATTGGAGCGACGTTTGAACGTGAAATTGTACCTGGTGAATTACTGACTATCAGTGATGAAGGAATACAGTCGAAACAATTTAAAGAGCCTAAAAAGCGACGGTTATGCTCCATGGAGTATGTTTATTTTTCCCGTCCGGATAGTGATTTGAATCATTCCAATGTGCATACTTCTCGTAAAAATATGGGGATAGAATTAGCAAAAGAAGCTCCTGTTCGAGATGCAGATGTGGTAACTGGGGTACCTGATTCTAGTATTTCAGCTGCGATAGGTTATGCAGAAGAATGTGGTATTCCCTATGAAATGGGAGTTCTAAAAAACCGGTACGTCGGACGTACTTTTATTCAGCCTTCCCAGGAATTGCGTGAACAAGGTGTCAAGATGAAATTATCTCCTGTACGAGGTGTTGTAGAAGGGAAGAAAATCGTCATGATTGATGATTCCATTGTACGTGGAACCACCTGTCAGCGGATTGTTCGTTTGTTAAAAGAAGCGGGAGCAAAAGAAGTCCATGTGCGAATTTCTTCACCTAGAATCGAGAATCCGTGTTTGTATGGCATCGATATGTTAACGAAAAAGGAGCTAATTGCTGCGAATCATTCTGATGAAGCGATTGCTTCAATCATTGGAGCGGATTCGATTGGTTTTCTATCAGAGCCAGGGATGAAGGAAGCCATTGTTCAAGATGATTCTAAACAACAAGGGATTTGTGCTGCTTGTATGACAGGAAACTACCCGGTTTTAGATAAGGAAGACATGTGAGCAGTTTTCATACATCGTTTAATAGAGCATTGAGTAGAAGTAATATTATGGAGTTACCTAAAAAAAATTATTTCAATTAAACGAAAGGGAGAGTGATGTTTCATGTCGGAGATGTATAAAAAAGCCGGTGTTGACGTAGAAAAAGGGTATGAAGCGGTTGAAAAAATGAAGAAACATATTGCTAAAACAACCAGACCAGAGGTGCTTGGAGATGTAGGAGCTTTTGCAGGTTTATTTGATATAAGCAATCAGCCATATAAAGAGCCTGTGCTCGTTTCGGGAACAGATGGCGTAGGAACGAAATTGATGTTGGCGTTTGAGATGGATAAACATGACACAATCGGGATAGACGTCGTCGCTATGTGTGTGAATGATATTGTTGCTCAAGGAGCACAGCCGTTATTTTTCCTGGATTATATTGGTTGCGGGGAGAATAATCCTTCCGTAATTGAAGCCATTGTAAAAGGCATCAGCGAAGGATGTACAGCTGCTGGCGCTGCTTTAATTGGCGGGGAAACAGCAGAGATGCCGGGAATGTATCAGGCAAATGAATATGATCTCGCAGGTTTTACGGTAGGCATGGCCGAAAAATCGCAAATTATTACCGGGGAAAATATCGCAGCAGGAGACGTAATCATTGGCTTGCCATCAAGTGGTGTTCATTCTAATGGCTTTTCTTTAGTGAGACAAATAACAGCAGACTTGGATTTAGAAAAACAGTATGAAGGTTTATCGCGTCCGCTTGGAGAAGCATTGTTAGAACCGACAAAAGTGTATGTTAAAGCAGTTCAAGCGGTGTTGGAAAAAGTGAGAGTGAAAGGAATTACCCACATTACCGGGGGCGGATTTTATGAAAACTTTCCACGCGTGACGCCTGATGGTATGGGAGTTCAGTTAAACGCATCCGCATGGGAAGTGCCGGAGATTTTCGACTTCTTAAAAGACCACGGAGAGATGTCTCTAGAAGAAATGTACGGTGTCTTTAATATGGGGGTTGGCATGGCGTTAATCGTTCGTAAAGAAAATGTAGAAGAAGTGCTTTCTGTTTTGCAAGAAAGCGGTGAAAAAGCATCTGTTATTGGAGAAGTTATTAAGGGAGAAGGAGTGCATTTTAATGGTTGAAGAAGCACGAGCACGAGTCGCTGTTTTTGCATCAGGCTCCGGAACCAATTTTGAAGCTATGATGCATCATGCGAACCGGGATTTTGATGTTGTTACACTTGTTTGTGATGTTCCAAAAGCGCATGTAATAGGTAAAGCTGCAGCCCAGGGTGTTGAAACAGTAGTATTAGACCCAGCAACGTTTCCTTCTAAAGCAGATTATGAACAAGAGATTATTGCGAAATTAAAGCGGGCGAATGTGGAATGGATTATCTTAGCTGGCTATATGCGATTAATAGGAGAAACACTACTCGAAGCTTATGAAGGTAAAATTGTTAATACGCACCCATCGCTATTGCCATCTTTTCCTGGAAAAGATGCAGTCGGTCAAGCCATTGCGGCAGGAGTGAAAGTATCAGGTGTCACGATTCATTATGTAGATGAAGGCATGGATACGGGGCCGATTATTGCGCAGGAACCGGTGAGCGTATTCCCAAATGATACGGGAGATTCTTTACAGAAGCGAATACAACAGGTGGAACACGTCCTTTTTACAAGAATTATTAACGATATAACGAAACCATAAACTCCAGCTGGAAGGGGAAGGAAAATGACGAAAAGAGCATTAATTAGCGTTTCAAATAAAAACAATATTGTCCCATTCGCTACAGCATTAGTGGAACAGGGTTATGAAATTATTTCGACCGGAGGCACCTTGAAATTATTGCAGGAAAATGGTGTAGAAGCAGCTTCGATATCAACTGTCACTCATTTTCCGGAAATTTTAGATGGACGTGTTAAAACATTACATCCGAATGTACATGGTGGTTTATTGGCACAACGAGATAACCCGGAACATATGGCAGAACTCGCAGAAAAAGATATTACAGCAATTGATATGGTTGTCGTCAATTTGTATCCTTTCAAGGAAACAGTAGCAAAACCTGGAGTAACGGAAGCGAATGTTATTGAAAATATTGATATTGGTGGTCCTACCATGTTACGGGCAGCAGCTAAAAATGGACAAGATGTGTTAACAGTTGTTGATCCTGCCGACTACGATAGAATTATAGACTTGCTAAAGCAAGGAGAGGTAGATGTAGCGACACGAAAAAAATTATCAGCTAAAGTATTTCGACATACCGCTAACTATGACGCGATGATTGCGAATTATTTTAATGAACTGACGGGCGAAACATTCCCAGAAACAAAGACTGTTACGTATGAAAAAGTGCAAGATTTACGTTATGGAGAAAACCCTCACCAAGCTGCAGCATTTTATGAAGATGTGCGGGACCAAGGTGTCAGTTTAGCAACAGCTGAGCAATTGCATGGAAAAGAGCTTTCCTATAATAATATCCAAGATGCGAATGCGGCTCTTGAAATCATGGAAGAGTATCGAGACCCTGTAGTTGTAGCGGTGAAACATATGAATCCTTGCGGTATCGGGATTGGAGAAGATTTAAGTACCGCGTTTTCCAGAGCTTATGCAGCGGATCCAATTTCTATTTTTGGGGGGATTATTGCTACGAATCGTGAGGTGGATGAAGCGACCGCGATAAAAATGCATGATATTTTCTTAGAAATTGTGATGGCACCACGTTTTACCGACGAAGCATTAGCCGTGTTGCAACAAAAGAAAAACATTCGTCTTTTAACACTAAGTCAAGCAGATACACCTGCAGTAACAACGAAATTAACGACTGTTAAAGGCGGCGTTTTGATGCAAACAGCAGACGACGGCGTGATTACTGCAAAAGATGTTGAAGTGGCGACAGAGAAACAGCCAACGGAAGCGGAGATGACGGATTTATTGTTTGCTTGGAAAGCAGTCAAGCATGTGAAATCGAATGCGATTGTGCTTGCTAAGAATAAGCAAACTATTGGGGTTGGAGCAGGACAAATGAACCGAATCGGTGCAGCAAATATAGCGATTGAACAAGCCGGTGAGAAGACGGAGCAATCTGTGATGGCTTCGGATGCATTCTTCCCTATGCCTGACACGGTGGAAGCAGCAGCAAAAGCAGGTGTTACAGCAATCATTCAGCCTGGAGGTTCTAAGCGGGACCAAGCGTCCGTAGATGTTTGTAATGAATATGGGATTAGTATGGTATATACGAGCATGCGTCATTTTAAACATTAAAAAATAGGATAAGAAGGCCTGACAAATAACTCGAAATCGATTCTGAATATGTGGAAAAGGGTGAAAGTATGAAAGTATTAGTTGTCGGTAAAGGCGGACGTGAGCACAGTGTGGTCATGCAATTAGCAAAAAGTTCTCGTGTGACTGAAATTTTCGCAGCGCCTGGAAATCCTGGAATGGAAAAGATTGCGAATTGTGTTCCCATTGAAGAAATGCAAATAGATCAGCTGGTTCAATTTGCGGAAGAAAATCGCGTAGACTTAACGATTGTGGGACCAGAAAATCCTTTGAATGAAGGAATCGCGAATGCATTTATCCAAAAAGGCCTGCAAATATTTGCGCCAACGAAAGAAGCGGCAATTTTAGAAGGCAGTAAAGATTTTGCGAAACAATTTATGCAAAAATATGACATTCCAACAGCAGATTACCAAACATTTGATAATCCGGAGGAAGCGAAAGCGTATATTGCTGAAAAAGGAGCCCCTATCGTTGTAAAGGCGGACGGTTTAGCTGAAGGAAAAGGAGTTATTGTAGCTGAAACGGATGAAAAAGCGATTGAAGCAGTAGACACTCTCATGCTTGATGAAGCTTTCAAAGGGGCAGGGCGAACGATTGTCATTGAAGAGTTTTTAGAAGGGCGCGAATTCTCGTTGATTGCGTTTGTTCATGAGCACGGGGTGTACCCAATGTTACCAGCACGTGATCATAAGCGAGCTTTTGATGAGGATAAAGGTCCGAACACTGGTGGAATGGGTGCTTTTGCTCCAGTACCGGATGTTACACAGGATATAATCGATTATACGACAAGAGAAGTATTGCAAAAAGCAGCTGATGGATTAATGCAAGAAGGGCGTCCTTTCACCGGTATTTTATATGCAGGATTAATGCAGACAGCCGAGGGAACGAAAGTAATTGAGTTTAACACTCGGTTTGGGGACCCGGAAACACAAGCGGTTCTTCCGTTGTTAGAGAATGATTTGGCGCAAGTTATTCTGGATGTCATGGCTGGTGAAGATCCAGCGCTTGCCTGGAAGAGTGCATCTTGTGTTGGCGCAGTTGTCGCCTCACAAGGCTATCCTGATCAATATAAAAAAGGGTTGGCGATTCCGGAAAAAGAAATGCTGCAAGAAGACGTATTTATTGTTCAAGCTGGTACGAAACTTATCCAAGAAACCCTTGTTTCCAATGGAGGAAGAGTTCTGTTCGTTGGGGCAGTTGGGGAAGATATTACAAGAGCGTGTGATAAAGTATATGATTATTTGACGATATTTGATGAGACAGATCACTTCTTTTACCGATCAGATATTGGAAGAATAAATGATTAAGATGGAAGCTAACAAAAGGTTAGCTTCTTTTTAAGTGGATAAAAAGGCGAATCCTTTATTCATCAAGTTATTTTCAATTTCTCCTAAAAGAGCATAATCAATTGAAGTAAAGAAAAGGAAAAGGTACAATGAATTTCGCATTAATCATTTATTACTTTAAAGGATGAAATTAATAAAACTTCTTTTTCTTTTAAGAATTGTAATGAAATGTAAAAAATAATTCCGATTTTGTGATAGAATAGGGAATGTAAACGCAATCAAATAATTTTTGAATAGATATTGGAGAGAAATGAAAATGTTGGAACATGGTCAATTTTGGAGAAATAAAGCACTGCGCGAACACGTCGCTGTAGTAGATGATAAACTGGCACCGACGATCGTGCTGGAGAATTGTACATATTTAAATGTTTTTACAAAAAAATGGTTGAAAGCGAATATTTGGATTTATCGTGACCGCATTGTTTATGTTGGGGAGCGGATGCCCGCCAATACAAATGGAACGGAAATTATGGAATGCACTGGGCAATATGTGGTGCCTGGTTATATTGAACCTCATGCACACCCTGTACAGTTGTATAACCCAGAAATGTTTGCACGTCATGCAGCTTCGTATGGAACTACGACCTTGATCAATGATAATTTATTTTTACTAACATTGTTAGAGAAAAAACATGCTTTTCAATTAATGGATGATTTTAATCAATTGCCAGTCTCCATGTTTTGGTGGAGTCGTTTTGATTCTCAATCGATGTTAACGAATGAAGAAGCAATTTTTAATACGTCAGATATGTTAGATTGGATTCATCATCCTTCTGTTATCCAAGGCGGCGAACTAACTTGCTGGCCTGATTTATTAAAAGGAGATGATCGATTATTATACTGGATTCAAGAGACGAAGAAGCAACATAAAAAAGTGGAAGGCCATTTTCCAGGTGCTTCTCAAGACACACTAACTCGACTCAAGCTGCTTGGGGCAACAGCAGATCATGAATCCATGACAACAGAAGAGGTAATGCGTCGTTTGGAGTTGGGTTATCATGCTGCTTTGCGTTATTCTTCGATACGGCCTGATTTAGCTACTATTTTAGAAGGGCTAATCGATGATGATTTTGCTGCCTATGACCAGTTGATGTTTACAACAGACGGGTCAACTCCTTCTTTTATTGAACAAGGGGTGATTAATCAATGTCTTAATATTGCTATAGAGACAGGGGTTCCTCTTGAAGAAGCCTATCGAATGGCGAGTTATAATGTGGCAAAATATTATGATATGGACCATTTACTGGGCAGTGTCGCTCCTGGCAGAATTGCTCATTTAAATATTTTATATGAAAAAGACGACCCAAATCCATTCTGTGTGCTTGCAAAAGGAGAATGGCTCGTAAAAGATGGTGCTCCTATTGAAAAAGAGAATCAAATCGATTGGCAAAAATACGGTTTGGAAAAAGCAGTTTTTGATTGGGAATTAACGGATGATGATTTTCAATTTTCTATTCCGGTTGGTATTAAAATGGTAAACGATGTGATAACGAAGCCTTATGCTGTAGAGATAGATATTACAGCAGAAGAATTGCCGGAAGCGACCCCTGATGCATTCTTAATGATGATGGATAGAGAGGGTAAATGGTGTGTGAATACGGTGATTCAAGGATTTACAGACCGGCTTGGAGCGATTTGCAGTTCGTTTACAACAACAGATGATGTTATTGTGATCGGCAAGCAGAAAAAAGACATGAAGCAAGCTATGGAACGCATGAAAGAAATAGGCGGGGGAATTGTCATCGTTCATAACGGTGAGATTCTCAAAGAATTGTCGCTGGATTTATATGGACAAATGTATCAAGGAACAATGAGTGATTTAATTGAATGGGAGAAGTCTTGTATTCAGTTGTTAAAAGAAGCTGGATATCAATTCGAAGACCCCGTGTTTAATTTGTTATTCTTATCATCTACTCATTTGCCTTATATTCGAATCAGTCCAATGGGGATCATTGATGTCTTGAAAAGAGAAGTAATTGTCCCTGCGAATATGCGTTAAAGGGGTTGTAGGAGGGTATATGAAACGTTCATATGTATGGAGCATTGTTCTTCTTTTGGCGAGTGTTGTAATAATGAGTGCTTGCGGACAGGAAGACAATTCACCTCAAAATAAGGAAGAAGAAGAGCAATTCGCACCCTTTACAGGGGAAAAAATAGAGGAAGAGAACAAGCAGCGGGCTGTGGCAGTGATGATGGATAATCAAGAAAAGGCGAGACCCCAGAGTGGATTATCAGAAGCTGACGTTGTGTTTGAATTGTTATCTGAAGGGGATATAACCAGATTTATGGCACTGTATCAAAACGAAGATCCTGAAGTTGTCGGACCTGTCCGCAGTGCTCGGGAATACTTTTTCGATTTAGCGGATGGCTACGATGCACTCTATGTTTTTTCGGGTGCAGCCAATGAAGTCTTTGATGAATTGAAAAAAAGAGATATGGATTATTTGGAAGCAGAGACAACAGAAGAAAGCGATCAATTATTTGTTAGAGAGGGATTGCGTAAAGCACCTCATAACTTATATTTACAGTTTCCTGCTTTGTTTGATATAGACTCTATTCAGTCAAAAGTTCCAGAGACATCTTATGAATCGCTTCCGTTTGTACAAGAAGATGAATCCTTAACCGAAACAAAGGAGATGGAAGACGCAACTCTTGTAGAAGTTGATTTATTTGATGACGCTCCTAGTATAGAATTTGAATATGACCAAGCAAACAAAATGTATTTGAGAAACGAAAATGAAGAAACGACTATTGAATTAGAGTCTGAAAAACCAATCGAAATGAAAAATATTCTCATAGCAGAAACAAAACATAGCAAGCTCGATGAAGAAGGACGCCGAGAAATCGATATCGAAGCAGGCGGAGATGCGACACTACTGCAAGAAGGGGAAGCGCGAGCTGTATCTTGGGAAAACCGCGACGGGAAGATAATTCCCGTTTATGAAGGAGAAGAACTTCCTTTCTTACCGGGAAAAACCTGGATTATGTTTGTTCCCGAAGATACTGCAATCGATATGCAGTAGGAAACAGTCTTACCTGACATTGGAGGGTGAATCATGCAAATTGATAAATTAAGAGGAAAGCAGCTGGACCAATTTTTCGATGCTATTTTGCAATTACAGACGCGGGAAGAATGCTATCGATTTTTTGATGATGTTGCGACAATGAATGAAATCAATTCGCTTTCGCAACGACTTCAAGTAGCAAAAATGCTATATGAAGGAAAAACGTATACTATTATTGAAGAAGAAACGAAAGCTTCCACTGCAACCATTTCGAGAGTGCGACGTTGTTTAGACTATGGAAGTGAAGGGTATGAAGTAGTTTTACAAAGGATAACGGAAGCAGGGTCGTAAACACACCTCGCATTTTCAGGATGAGTGATATATAAAATAACCTGTAGGAACTAGATTGTTTGATTGGTTTCTTGCAGGTTTTTTTGATGTTTGTTAATTGTTTTAATGGAATCACTGCCAAGCGGTCAGATGACAACGAAATTGCCAGAGAAATAAAAAGTGAATTCTTTTAAAAAAATTACCATATCACTAAATTCACTGCGTGTTTTTTGCTATAATATATGAATGGAGAATGAGTTGGAGGAGTAATCATTGAATTATAATATAGATGAGTGGAAACATGTTTTTAAACTGGATCCTGCGAAAGAAATTTCAGAATCTGCATTGGAAGCATTATGCTATTCTGGAACCGATGCAATTATAGTTGGGGGAACAGATAATATTACATTTGATGCTGTGTTAGAAATGTTATCTCGTGTCCGACGCTTTCCTATACCAGTTATTCTTGAAATATCTGAACTAGAAGCAATCACACCAGGCTATGATTATTATTTTATCCCAATGGTTTTAAACAGCAGGGATAAATCATGGGTGATGGATAAGCAGCATCAAGCAATTAAAGAATATAAATCGGTAATGAACTGGAAAGAGACTATGATGGAAGGTTATTGTATAATGAATGAAGATTCAAAAGCCTTTCAAAAAACGAACTGCTTACTACCTCCTAAAGAAGACGTTTTAGCATATGCTTTTATGGCCGAACATATTTTTCATTTACCGATTTTTTATCTCGAATATAGTGGAGTCTACGGTGATTCGCAACTAGTGAAACATGTGAGCGAAGAATTAAAGCAAACGACATTATTTTATGGCGGGGGCATCTCGAATGCGTCAGAAGCGCGAGAAATGAGTGCTTATGCAGATGTTATTGTCGTTGGAAATAGCATTTATACCAATTTCGAAGAAGCGATGAAAACAGTACAAGTAATCAAATAAGGAGCTGAAGAAGTGAGTGTAGCGGAGTTATTAACCTCATTGAATACGGAACAACAACAAGCAGTGCGCCATACGGACGGTCCTTTATTAATTATGGCAGGTGCAGGGAGTGGAAAGACGCGCGTACTTACCCATCGTATTGCCTACTTGATTGATGAAAAAGAGGTCCCTTCGAGCAATATATTGGCAATAACATTTACCAATAAAGCGGCAAGAGAAATGAAGAATCGAGTAGGTCAATTGATTGGTCCAGAAGCAAATGCTATGTGGGTCTCGACTTTTCACTCGATGTGTGTACGGATTTTACGCCGGGACATCGAACGAATTGGCTATAGCCGGAATTTCTCGATTATAGATGGGACAGATCAGCGGTCTGTGATGAAACAAATCCTGAAAAATTTAAACCTTGATCCAAAACAATATGACCCTCGTGCGATGTTGAATCATATTAGCAATGCAAAAAACGAACTGATAACACCAGAAAGTTATGCAGCACATACTGGGAATTATTACGAACAAAAAGTCGCGGAAATCTATCAAGCATATCAAAAGACCTTGCGGAAAAATCAAGTGTTAGATTTTGATGATTTGATTATGGAGACTATCCATTTATTCCAACGTGTGCCAGAAGTTCTGCATTATTATCAACGACGTTTTCAATATGTTCATGTAGATGAGTACCAAGATACGAATAAGGCACAATACAGCTTAGTGAAGCAACTAGCAAATCGCTATCAAAATCTTTGTGTTGTCGGTGATTCTGATCAGTCGATTTACCGCTGGCGAGGCGCGGATATTCAAAATATCTTATCCTTTGAAAAGGACTATCCCAATGCAAAAGTCATTTACTTAGAACAAAATTATCGCTCCACCAGATCAATACTTGATGCAGCTAATCATGTTATTAATCATAATCTTGGACGTAAACCGAAGAAACTGTGGACCGAAAATGACACAGGAAACAAAATTTTATATTATGAAGGTAATTCTGAGCGAGAAGAAGCTTTGTTTGTGACGGAAAGCATTCAAGATTTGATTGCGTCACACGAATTCACCCCACAAGACATTGCGGTGCTTTACCGAACGAATGCACAATCGAGAGCTGTCGAAGATATGTTGATGAAAGCCAATATGAATTATCAAGTGATTGGCGGCTTGAAGTTCTATGAGCGAAAAGAGATTAAGGATTTACTTGCTTATTTAAGGTTAATCACAAACCCCGATGATGATATCAGTTTCGAACGTGTCGTGAATGTGCCAAAACGAGGTGTTGGAGCAGCTTCTGTTGAGAAATTACGCAGCTATGCCGTAAAGCATGATTTGTCTTTATTTCAAGTCATTGATGAAGTTGAACACACGGGTGTTTCAAAGCGAGCGCAAAATGCGTTGATTGCTTTTCAAACGTTCATGTCTCAATTGATTCGGCAGCAAGATTTTCTAACTGCAACAGATATGGTGGAACAAGTATTAGAACAAACGAATTATGAAGAAATGCTGAAACAAGAAAAGTCGTTAGAAGCACAAAGCCGTCTGGAAAATATTTCTGAGTTTTTAACGGTTACACAAGATTTCGAAAAAACAGCGGAAGAGGATAAGACGTTAGTATCCTTTTTAACGGATTTAGCTTTAATTGCTGATATTGATAAAGTGGATGAGGAAGAAGAACAAGAAGAAGCAATTACGCTCATGACTCTACACTCTGCAAAAGGGCTAGAGTTCCCAGTCGTTTTCTTGATTGGGATGGAAGAAAATATTTTTCCGCACAGCCGTTCCATAATGGATGAGGAAGAAATGGCGGAAGAAAGACGTCTAGCTTATGTAGGCATTACAAGAGCAGAAAAACGATTGTTCTTAACTCATGCAAATATGCGCACGCTTTACGGTAAGACGAATATGAATCCAATGAGCAGATTTATTGAAGAAATACCGGAAGAATTGGTGGAAGGACTGAAAGAGCAAAAAGCGTCGATGCTCGGCGACTTTGCGAATCAAAAAAATCCACAACCAAACACTGTTGAAAAACAACAACCACCTAAACAAAAGGCACGAAAAATTCAAACTGGTGCAGCGCATGCGACATGGTCAGTAGGAGATAAAGCACTTCATAGTAAATGGGGGACAGGTACCATTGTGAAAGTGCAAGGAGAAGCAGAAGATATGGAACTTGATATTGCATTTCCTGCCCCTGTAGGAATCAAAAGGTTGTTAGCAAAATTTGCACCGATAACAAAGCAATAAGAAGGTGGTTGGGGAATGAATGAAAAAGCAGCAAACCAAAAAATACAAGAATTAATAGAACAGCTCAATCAATATGGACACGAATACTATGTATTAGATAAACCATCTGTTCCCGATGCAGTGTATGATGAAAAGTTTCAACAATTACTGCAATTAGAAAGTGAGTTTCCAAATTTAGTGAGAGAAGATTCTCCGACGAAGCGGGTAGGAGCAGAACCGCTGGATTCTTTTCAAAGGGTTGAACATGAAATAGCAATGCTCAGCTTAGGAAATGCTTTTAATGAAGAGGATATACGCGCCTTTCACCGTAGAGTCACAGAAGGATTACAATCGCCTGTCACCTATATGTGCGAACTTAAAATCGACGGTCTTGCTGTGAGTTTAACGTATGAGAATGGCCGCTATGTTCGTGGTGCCACCCGAGGTGATGGAACAGTTGGCGAAGATATAACAGGAAATTTACGCACCATTAAAAGTGTTCCATTAACTGTTTCTGAAAGGGCTACTTTTGAAGTGCGCGGAGAAGCATTTATGCCGCATGCTTCCTTCTTACGATTAAATGAAGCGCGGGAAGAAGCAGGAGAGAATCTATTTGCAAACCCTCGCAATGCAGCTGCTGGTTCGCTTCGGCAATTAGATCCAAACGTTGCCTCCAGGAGAAATCTTGATATCTTTTTATATGGCTATGGCGAGTGGGAGATGGAAGGAATTCATTCTCATAGTGCTCGCTTGGATTATATGACTGAATTAGGATTTAAAATAAATCAAGAACGTCGTTTATGTAATACAATTGAAGAAGTGATAGAGTACGTTCAGTACTGGTCGAATCATCGAAACGATCTCGCTTATGAAATCGATGGAATTGTTATTAAGGTAGATAATATCTCCCAACAAGAACAATTAGGGTTTACCGCTCGCACTCCAAGATGGGCGACAGCTTATAAATTTCCGGCGACAGAATCAGTTACTAAAATCACTGATATTGAGTTAAGTGTCGGTCGTACAGGGGTCGTTACACCTACCGCCGTTTTGGAACCTGTCTTTATTGATGGGTCGACGGTTTCTCGAGCTACCTTGCATAATCAAGACCAAATTAATGCTTTAGATGTCCGTTTAGGCGACACTATTATTTTAAAAAAAGCTGGGGATATTATCCCGAAGGTCGTTCGCGTGTTACAGGAAGAACGAACTGGCGACGAAAAACCTTATAAGATGCCGGAAGAATGTCCTGCATGTAAGACTGATCTCGTTCATTTAGAGGAAGAAGTAGCTCTGCGCTGTATGAATCCGAACTGCCCTGCTCAAATAAAAGAAAGTTTAATACATTTCGTCTCCCGTAATGCGATGGATATAGATGGACTTGGAGAAAAAGTGATTGAACAATTATTTGATGCAGAGTTAGTCACTTCGATTGATGATATTTACCGGCTCACCCGCGAAGATTTGCTTCCTTTAGAGCGGATGGGTGAAAAATCAGTACACAATTTATTAACAGCTATAGAAGAATCGAAAACTAATTCATTAGATAAATTATTATTTGGTTTGGGTATTCGCTTTATCGGAGCAAAAGCAGCACAGATTTTAGCGGCAGAGTTCTCTACGATGGAGCGTTTAAAAGAAGCAACCTATGAAGCTTTAGTAGCTGTCGATGAGATCGGTGAAAAAATGGCGGACGCTATTATTCAGTTTTTTCGCGAAGAAAAAGTGCTTCAATTAATAGCTGATTTAGCTACATTAGGAATTAACATGACTTATGTAAGTAGAAATGAACAGCCGACTGATGAAACAGCTGCATCTTTATTTGCAGATAAGACAATTGTTTTAACTGGTAAACTCGAACAGTTTACTCGTCGTGAAGCTAAAGATTGGTTAGAAGCAAATGGAGCGAAAGTGACGGGCAGTGTCAGTAAAAATACGGATCTTGTCATCGCAGGAAAAGAAGCCGGAAGTAAAAAAGACCAAGCGACTAAATTAGGTATCTCCATTTGGGATGAGGATACATTGGCAAGTCGAATGAATGAGGTGAAATAAATGAAGAAACAACTTTTTCTTTTATGTTGTTTTTTACTAGTCTTAGCAAGTTGCGGAACTAAAAAAGAAGACGACACAGTAGTTCAAGAGGAAGATGAATCTGAACAGGAAGTATCCATTATTCCTGAAGATTCTTTATCTGACAATCAATATAAAATGCTACTTCCTTTTAAACCAAGTGAAGCGCGTAACACATTGACGAACCAAATTTCGAACCGAGTTGATATCGATGAATTTGAACAAGGTTTACGGAGGCACTCCACAAGCACATTTGATCCGGATAAATATGTGTTTGAAGAAGGGCAGTATTTAGATGAAGATACAATTTATGATTTAATCGAAGACATAAATCCCGACGTGGATGAAAAGGATAGCAAGGAAAAACACGAAGACAACCCACGGGTATTCTCTCATGTCTTAGAACAAAACTATTTGAAGCAGAACGATGATAATGAAGTAGACTTAGCTGGTATTTCGATTGGTATTTCTTTAAAATCGGTCTATCAATTTGAAACAAAAGACGGTGGGCCTTACTTTGAAGATATTTCGGAGAAAGAAAGGAAAAAAATCGGTGAAAAAGCAGCTCAAAAAGCGTTGGATGAAATTAGAGATACAGAAGGGTTAGAAAATGTTCCCGTTATGATTGCTTTGTTTTCCGAGGAAGAACAGTCTTCCCCTGTACCTGGATATTTTATGCAAAAGACGAATGTATCCAAAGATGAAGATGAAATTGGAAAGTGGGAAAATATTACGGAAGAGCATGTACTAGTTCCATCGGACGAAGCAAAAGACGACCGGAGTGAGGATAACCAAAAAGTAGAAGCCTTGGGAGAAGAAATTGAAGATTATTTCCCTAACTATGTAGGAATCACCGGTGATGCCTTCTATGTTGATGAAGACTTGAAAAAATTATCACTGGAACTCCCTATTGAATTTTATGGGAAGGTAGAAGTAGTAGGCTTCACGCAATTTTTATATAGCCAAGTGCAAGAAATATTTCCGAATCACTATGATTTAGAATTGACGGTGACATCGAGTGACGGAGTAGAAAGTGTTATTTATCAAAAAGCCGGAGCAGAGAAGCCGAAAGTTCATATATTCCATTAAGCTTAATATGAAAAACCTTTATTCGCAGTGGGAGGCGGGTAGAGGTTTTTTTAATGTAGAGAATCGATATCAAATTAATCGCTTCGTAAAATCTGTGAACGAGGGAAGAAATAAATGTACACCCGGATACATGAAAACAAAGTTTAATTGGGGATTTATTTACTTATATTTCTATTGTCTATTACCCACAATAAATGGATCTTGTTTTTATTCATCGTGCATATTGTCTCTGTCTATTGAAAAGGTTATCATAGAATAGAAAGTGCTTTTCTCTTGGCTATATATGTGAATGGACAGTAGCTTCAAACCTTAGTACAATACGTAATATAAGTGTTGTTTGTTATCAACAATAAGGGAAGGAGCGAGACGATGAATTTACCTGAAGAACTTTTGGAAATTCATGATATTCATCAGTTAGCCGAAAGATTAAGCAGTCATTTACAAAAAGCAATAATTATTGAAAATCGAAATTTCGAATTAATTGCTTACAGTGCCCCTCCCGGATTTTCCTTTGATCCTGTACAACAGAAGACGATTTTAACAAAACGTTGCCCTTTGTATGTGATTGAATGGTTAAAAAAAGAAGGGGTAGTAAAGCGTCTGGAAGAGAATAATCATCCAATTCGTCTTCACCGCATGGAAGATATAGATTTCTATGAACGTGTCGTCATCAGTTTGAAATACGACGGGCGTTTATTCGGCTATTTATGGATTTATGAGGCTGCATTGCTGACGGATGAACATTTAGCTTTTTTAACAGAGATTGCTCCTCATTTAGGGGAAAGTTTATTTCAGAAACAGCATGTAGAGGAGAACAGCCAACAAGAATTTATCTGGCGATTATTAAATCACGAATATACAAGTGAAACAGAAATGCTCGAAGAAGCAAAACGATTCGCTTTGTATTTCCCAAAAAAGTATACCGTTCTTGTTTATTCTGTACGTAATGCGGAATATGTCTATGTATTAGATAAGATTAAAGCGTTTTTTAATCGCAAAGGCGTCATTTACTACTTAGGAAAAGGAACCGAAATCATCGGTTTAATTGCCTCAGACAGTCCAAATAACTATGCTGAAGGGCTGCATTTATTTATGGAGCAAGTAGCCGCTGTACTAAGTGAAACAGAAAAGAAATCTGTCTTTGCTGGTGCAGGGAATGCTTATGAAACACTTCCTGCTTTAAGAAAGAGTTACACAGAAGCTTTAGAAGTAATTGAAACATTTGTTTTTTTAAATGTATCGGAGCAGACGGTTATTCATTTTCAAGAATTGGGAATCTATCGCCATATGAAAAGCATGTATCAAAAGAATATGGATGATAGTTATTACAATGATGCTATTTTGCGTATTATGCAAGCGGATCAGGCGAATAACAGCGAGCTTTTAATAAGCTTATGGTATTTCTTAGTGAATGATTGCAAAATAAATAAAACAGCAGAAGCTTTGTTTATTCATCCGAATACGCTGAGCTATCGCATGAAGCAAATCGAGAACATTGTGGTTATTCATTTTGACGATATCGAAGAAAAAATGGAATTATACATACAGCTGATGCTTATTCAGTTTGTGCCTGATTATCGCGCTTTTTATGAAAATGCAGCAGATAAATATCCCGCTTTTTAAAAGAGCTTACGGGCTGTTCGAAGAGCTGGGAATTTATATATATTTATAAATTTTAAGGAGGAAACAACAAATGGTAGTACCTTATAGTCATGAACCATTTACAGATTTTACTATTCCTGAGAACAAAAAAGCGTTAGAAGACGCTATTAAGAAAGTAGAAAGTGAACTGGGCAAAGAGCATCCCCTTATTATTAATGGCGAACGAATTACAACAGACGAGAAAATCGTTTCGGTGAATCCGGCGAATAGAGAAGAAGTTATTGGATATGTTTCTAAAGCAAATGAAGAAATTGCTGAACGCGCAATGCAAGCGGCAGATGCCAACTTTGATTGGTGGAGAAAGTCTGATGCAAAATTCCGTGCTGATGTCTTATTCCGCGCAGCAGCAATTGTACGCCGTAGAAAGCATGAATTCACAGCACTTCTAATCAAAGAAGGCGGAAAGCCATGGAAAGATTCAGATGCCGATACAGCAGAAGCAATTGACTTCTTAGAATATTATGGTCGTCAAATGTTAGCTCTAAAAGACGGTAAGCATGTGGAAAGTCGCCCAATTGAAGATAATCGTTTTGATTATATTCCATTAGGAGTCGGTGTTGTTATTTCTCCGTGGAATTTTCTGTTTGCAATTATGGCAGGAACAACAGTTGCAGCAGCAGTAACAGGGAATACTGTATTGCTTAAACCTGCAAGTACAACACCGGTTATTGCGCATAAATTTATGGAAGTATTAGAAGAAGCAGGATTACCAGATGGTGTAGTGAACTATATTCCTGGACCTGGATCTGAAGTAGGAAACTACCTTGTAGATCATCCGCGTACTCGTTTTATCAGCTTTACCGGCTCTCGTGAAGTAGGTACCAATATTTTTGAACGTGCGGGTATTGTTCATGAAGATAAAGGCCAGAAATGGTTGAAACGTACCATTATTGAGATGGGCGGAAAAGATACTATTGTAGTGGATAAAGATGCTGATTTAGAATTAGCAGCAGAATCAATCGTTACTTCTGCATTTGGATTCTCCGGTCAAAAATGTTCGGCATGTTCTCGTGCGGTAATTCATGAAGATGTGTATGATGAAGTGGCGAATCGCATTGCAGAATTAACGAAGAACATGAGCGCAGGAGACCCTGCAACCAATGACCATTTCACTGGATCGGTAATTGATCAGGCAGCCTTTGATAAAATTACCAGTTACATTGAAATTGGAAAAGAAGAAGGCGAATTACTTGCCGGTGGTGGTAGTGATGATTCAACAGGCTGGATTATCCAACCTACTGTATTTGGTAATGTTGATCCGAATGCACGTATTATGCAAGAAGAAATTTTTGGACCAGTTGTTGGCTTAACAAAAGCTAAAGACTTTACGGAAGCAATTGATATTGCTAATAATACAGATTACGGTTTAACTGGTGCAGTTATTACAAATAACCGCGAGCATATCGAACAAGCTCGTCAGGATTTCCATGTAGGTAACTTATATTTTAACCGTGGTTGTACAGCGGCAATTGTTGGTTATCAGCCATTTGGCGGATTTAATATGTCAGGTACCGATTCTAAAGCAGGCGGACCAGACTATTTAGTTCAACATATGCAAGGAAAATCAACTTCAGAAATGTACTAATATAAAAGAAACGCCTCTTTACAATGCTGCTGTTCTTGATAAAAGAGCAGCGCTCGTGAAGAGGCGTTTTTTAATCTGATAAAGTAAAAAAATACCTGCTGCATAAATGAAGTTGCATCATTTCTATGAAGACTTGATGCAGATTTGAATGTTTAAAAAGCTTCGCATTTTAAGATAGCTGAGCTACAACTACAGATTACCTCTCTTTTTTCTTCGATTAATAGTACTTTGCTTTATTTACCTAACTTGCCTCTAGAAAAGATCATTCTTGTTCGATTCGTTCCAGGTGCACCAAGCTTTACATAGCAGACCGTGCTGAAGAAACTTATCTTGAGTTAATGACAGAGCTTCTGTAAGGAGGACAGTGAATTGTCTGGAATATCGATGTAACTAAAAATATTCGTAACGAATACATAATTGGTTATGAACGCTTTTGTTAAAAACCGAATGTAGTGAAGTGGTCTTTCTCGAAAAAATGACTGGACTCCTTTACACTGGTAAAAGAGAAATAAAGGAGTTCGATGCGTTGTGAAAACGAATCTGTTAGAAACACAAACCGTAAAGAAGAGTTTTTTTCAATATTTAATACCATCTTTAATTGGTATGAGTTTAATGTCTGTAAATATTATTATTGATGGTGTCTTTGTTGGACATGGTGTCGGTTCTGTGGCGCTGGCAAGTGTGAACGTAGCAACACCTATGTATTCAGTGTTTTTAGCGATAGGGTTGCTAATTGGAATCGGCGGCGGGGCCTTGTACTCGATGTCAATGGGCCAGGGGAAACAACGGACTGCTCAAGAAATTTTCACTAACTCTTTTAAAATAGCTAGTATTCTCACCATTCTTATCTCTGTTCTCACGTATCTGTTTTTAGAGGAAATAGCGACTCTATTTGGAGCTAATGCAGATACGATGACATATGTAAAAGAGTATATTCTCGTTTTGTTAGTCTTTTCATTGTTTATGACTTGGGAATCGGTATTAAGTGTTTTTGTGAGGAATGACGGAAGTCCAACGCTTGCAATGGCAGGGTTAGTCGTAACGGCTGTCGTCAATATTGTGTTGGATTATTGGATGATCTTTATCTTGCAGTGGGAAGTGATAGGTGCTGCATTAGCCTCGGTTATTGCAATTGTAGTCGGCTTGCTGGTTCTACTCATCCATTTTCGGTCGAAAGGGAATCAATTAACATTTATATCTAGTAAGATGAAATGGAAAGAAGTCTCCCGGATTGTGACGGTAGGGTTTCCCAGTTTTTTATCAGAAGCAGGTCTTGCTACGTTTATTATCGGTTATAATATTGTGATGGCTATTTATGCTGGAACGACAGGACTCGCAGCATTTTCGGTCATTAATTATTTACATTTCTTTATGTTTTTGGTTTTTGAAGGAATCGGCGCTGCTATTCAGCCGATGCTAAGTTACTACTATGGGGCCAGTGGATTTAATCGGATGAAAGCAAGTGTCCAATTAGCGGAAAAAAGTGCTCTGTTTTTTGGTGTACTTTCATTATTAATTGGGGTTTTTGCTGCTCCTCATTTGGTTGCTTTGTTTGGTGTCACGTCAACAGAGATTGTTGATTTGGCTGTTATCGGTATTCGAATCTTTTTTGTCAGCTATTTATTTATGGGATTTAATTTTATTTATATGACCTATTTCCAATCCATCGGATATATGAAACCGGCGATTTGGATTACGCTGTTTCGTCA
>DATGTM010000064.1:0-12697 GCA_035301845.1 Pseudogracilibacillus sp.
GGCTATACGCTAAAAGAAGTGAACGGTGATGAAGAAGGCGAGTATGGCGAAGACGATGCAACTGTAGAATATGTATACGAAAAAGAAGAGTCTGAGGAGCCAGAATTAGAATTAAATGGCGACGAAGAAACAACAGTAGACTACGGTGAATCGTATGAAGATGAAGGAGCAGTAGCAACAGTTGACGGTGAAGAAGATGGAGATGCCACAGACGATATCGAAACAACTATCGAATATGATGGCGAAGAAGTAGATGAAGTAGATACGGAAGAACCTGGCGACTACGAGTTCACGTATACACTTGGAGATGAAGAAGTAAGTCGTACAGTAACCGTAGAAGAGTCTGATGAAAACGGGGAAGACGGCGAAGATGGCGACGACGGTTCTGATGGCGAAGATGGATCAGACGGCGAAGATGGCGACGACGGTTCTGATGGCGAAGATGGATCAGATGGATCAGACGGCGACGACGGTTCTGATGGCGAAGATGGATCAGATGGAAAAGACGGCAAAGATGGTTCTGATGGAGTAAACGGATTAGATGGACTAAACGGAACTGACGGTAAAGATGGGATAGATGGATTAGATGGTATAAACAAAACAGATGGACTAGAAGGAAAGCAAGAGTCAGAAGATGAAAACGAATGGAAAGGATTCACAGGATCAGATTCTGATTCAAATTCCAAAGATGATTATAAATCTATTGGCGACTCCAGTAAATCAAGCAGTTCTAATGAAGATGATAGAGATTCGAATGAAGTAGCAGCTAGCTCACATGATGATAATGGAAGTGGAGACAAGCTTCCAGCTACAGCTACAAGCACCCCTTTATTAATTACAATTGGATCAATCATGGCAGTTGCTGGTGGAGCTTTAGTATTTATTCGTAGAAAACTGACTGCTTAAAGTTTAGTTTATACAAACATCATTTAAAAAAATAACAATTAAATAAAAGAGGCATATGACATGTTAGAACGTTTCCTGCAGTATTACTGTTAAGCAAACTTGCTTTTGCCAGGAGATATCATCTAAATTGTCATTGCCTCTTTTTTTATGAATAATTTTGGAAAAAAGATACGAGAATCGTCGGGTATGAAAACGCTTTAATATATTTTATAATGATGAGTAATCGCAGAAAAAGAAAAGCGGTGTTTATTGTAAAAATTGTTAAGGGGGAATAAGGAGGGATAGTTAGTGGAAACTGAAAGGGTGACCATAGGAAGAACAGTTAAGAAAAAATTAGCCATAACCCTGCTTAGCGGATTTTTGCTTTTTGGATTGTTGCTTGGAATCATAGGTTTTAGTGGCACCACATTTGCAGTCCCGATGGGAGGGATGGGTGATTTCTATGTCACTTTTGATGAGCTAAAAGGCGAAGGATTTGAACTGAACCCACAAATAGGAGAGACGGGGAATCAGGATGAAGCGCCGCTCGTCCGCAACAAAATGGAAAAAGCGACCATTGACGGCTTGCATATTTATAAAGACTTAAAAATGCCAATTGGCGGTTGGATTCGTATTAATATTACAGCGAGTGAGCCATCGGAAATGCAGGGCCTCATCCAAGACGCTCGGTTTATTGATGCTGACCTTCAATTTGATGACATGGATATTTATGAAACCAATACGTCTGAGATGAGCGAAGAAGAAGCTTTTCGAGAAAATTGGTCACAATCCGGTGATACAGTTACCATCAGTGACGCAAAAATTGTCACAGATTATTTGTTCCAGGATATGGTAGCATTAAATGGAGCGAAAATTTCTGTAGAAGGTATAGATGAGCCGGAAGAAATCGAAGCAGGCAATGATAACGGATCGGGTGGTAATGGTACACCATCAAATGACTCCACTGCAGATGATGAGGGGAATGGAAAGTCAGACGACAATGGGAATGATATAAATAATACAAACGACTCGAATTCCAATTCCGCAGCAACTGCAAAAGACGAGGACAAAGATGATGGCAGTGCATTACCAGATACAGCTACACAAACTATACTGTTTATAGTCATAGGGTTTGGATTAATTTTACTTAGTATAGTTATTTTCGTGATAAGAAAGAAAATGAAAACTACGATAGATGAATAAAAATTATTAATAGAGGTGAGCATATTGGCAAAAACGACTAACGTAACGGTGGGCAGAACAATTAAAAGAAAATTAGTTATTCCATTATTAGCAGGGTTTCTGGCCTTTGGCGTTTTAATAGCCGCTTTTGGATTTAATGGAACCGCTTTCGCAGTACCTTTAGGTGGATTAGGAGATTTCTATGTAGAGTTCGATCAATTAGATGGAGATGGGTTTAAGTTGTTACCTCAAATGGGAGAAACTGGTGAATCCGATTCAGAACCGCTAGTTCGAAATGAAATCGACGAAGTTACGATTCAAGGTTTGCATATTTATAAAGATTTACCTTTACCTGGTACCGATAAATGGGTTCGCTTCCACGTCGAATCCGGCGGGGAAACACAAATAAGCGGGTTAATTCAAGATGCTAAGTTAATTGATGCGGATTTGAACTTTGGTGATGGGTTAAGTATTGAACAAAAAAATACAGAAGATTTTAACGAAAACTGGACACAAAATGCAGATTCTATTGAAATTACAGATGCATCTATTGTTACAGATTATCTATTCCAGGAGTTTGTAAACTTGGAAGATGCAAAAATATCTACTGAAATTATTGATGAACCTGAAATGACTGACGATGGTCATTAATTTGAATGGAGGGTACTCTGTTGAATAAAAAAGAAGAGCGAATAGCTAAACGACAAGAAAAGTTTGAACAAAAAAGACAGCGAAGACATGAAAAAGTTGTCCAAGGTAGTAGATTTAAACAATGGCGCAGTAAACGCCCTTTTTGGGGAGCTAGCCTAACATTGTTAGCAGGATTGCTTATTCTATACATCCCTCTACAATTGTATGCTATTGCTCTCATACCGGGAAGCTTTGTATTTGTTGGTTTTCTTTTTGCAGGATTAATTTTAATCGTGGGGATTCTCTCCTATATATATCCCCAATTCTCAACTGTATTTGGTATTATTGGGATGTTCGTATCTATCCTGTCCATAATGGGTGCTTTAGGCGGCATTGTTATTGGAACCATTCTTGGAATAGTTGGAGGGTCTTTCCTGATTGCTTGGGATACAGAAGAAGTGGCAACCAATGGGGATAACGAAAAAAGAACTCGAAAATCAAAAAAAAGCGCTAAAACAAAAAAGAATCCAAAGGTAGCTAATACAGTGTAATTCATGTTGATTTTCTAATGTTAAGCAGTCATTTAGGAGAATGTAGATGAAAAATAAGAAAACAGGGAATACGATTCATTATTTATGCATGATCGCTCTTCTATTGAGCTGGCTTACTTTTTCTCATGGAGCTGACACTTTTGTTTACGCGGATGATTCTGCTGATGAAGAAGCAACAGAGCAGGAAAACGAGGACAGTTCAGAAGATAGCAATGACAAAGAGGAGAACTCCGCCGATGAGTCGGAGGATGACGATAAGTCAGCAGATAATAATGACGCAGACGAGGACTCAACTGATGACTCGAATGATAAGGAAACAACAGAGTCAGAGAATGACGACAATGAAGACGATGAATCAGAAGAAAATACGGAAGAAAATCCCGAAGCTGATGAAGAAAACGATGATGACTCTGAAAAAGAGTCAGATGAAAATGAGGAAGAAGATAAAGATCAAGAAGCAGCTGAAGTGGACAGCGAAGGGTTCATTATTCATTCAGAAAAAGTGGAAGGTGAAATGGACTTAGCTGGGGCCTTGGTAGGAAAAGTAAATATCGAAGAAGGTACTATTGAAGGATTAACAATTACAAAGGAAATTGATACAGGTGATGAACGTGATCCAATGGTCATCCAGATTACTTCTCCAGGTCCAGTCAATGTTGATAATTTAGAAACAGAAACACTTGATGGTGGAGCTCCCGATTTTGAAGAAATTTGTGGGTTAGCTCCTGCTTGTATGGAAGATGTTACGATGGAAGTTGATTACCAAGATGTAGAAAAACTTAACCTGCCTGACACGGTTATAAAAACGTGTTTTAAAGAGGAATGTGAAAATCTTGAATCAACAGGTTCATCTGATAAAGGTACACTAGAAGATACGATGGAATTAATGGATGAAAATCCAGCGAATTTAGAAGAAATTGTTGACGGATTAGATGATGACGAAGATAAACTGGATGAAACGGAAGAATTATTACAAGATGTGGAAGAACCCCTCGATAAGATGAACGAGGAAGAGCAACAGGAAAATATTGAAGATAATGTAGAAAAGATAGAAGATATTATATACGAGGAAGATGAAGACGATGAAGAAAAGGAAAAAGAAGAGGAGGATGACGAAGAGAAGGAAGAAGAAAAAGATAAAGAAGAGGGAGAAGACGAAGAGAAAGAAGAAAAAGAAGATGGCGAAGAAGAAGAAAATGACTCTGAAAAAGAGAAAAGAGATGACAAAGAAGAAGCAGCAGATCAGGATGAAGTAGAACTGCTGAATGAAACGATTAGTAAGCTGGAAGAAAATTTTTCAGAGTTTGATGAAGATAGCTCAGAAGCATTTGATACTTTCGATGAGGTTGCAGAAAATATCGAACATATCGATGAAAGCATCAATTCGAAGAAAGAAGCCATCGAAGATATCAAGGAAGAAGAAGCAGAAAAAGAAGCAGAGAAATCGGACACAGATAAAGCAAAAGAAGCTTTAGTTGATAAAGCAGATAAAGAAGATAAAGAAGATGAAGATGCTGATGAAGAGGAAGACGAGAAGGACGACGAAGAAGAATTTGATCTAGAAGAAGTCGAATCTAAAGTTGATGAAACTCAAAAAGAATTTAAAGCATTATATGAAGATGCTGAGAATGTGGAAGAAAAACTTGAGAAAGTGAAAGATAATAAAGAAGAAATTCAAGATAATTTGGATGATATGGATGCAGATATCGAAGAATATTTTCAAGACACTGATGCAGATGAGGAAGATACAGATGAAAAAATAGAAGAAAACGAACAAGAAGAAAAGGATGGGGAGGAAACAAACTCAGAAAATAACGATAGTCAAGAGGATGTTCAAGCTAATTCTAAGGCTCCGAAAGAAGAACCAGCAGACAGTGACCAATTTGCGGACCCGACTTCAGGACACATCAGTTCAGGATTTGGTGGGCGAGATTCCCCTGGAGGGTTTGGATCTTCAGATCATAAGGGGATAGATATATCTACCTCGAAAGGTTCAACGGTTTCAGCTTCTGCCTCAGGCGTCATCAGCACAGTGAAAAACGGCTGTTCTGAAGGAGATAGTAGTTGTGGAGGCGGATTTGGTAATTTTATTGTTGTTACTCATAATATCGACGGTAAAACATATTCAACACTATATGCCCATCTGTCAACAACCAATGTCTCAGAAGGAGATGAAGTTTCTCAAGGAGATACTATTGGTGAGGTAGGAAATACAGGAGGGTCAACAGGAGCTCACCTGCATTTTGAAGTTCACCCTGGTGGCTATGAAGGAAGAAGTACTGCTGCAAATCCAATGGATTATTTGTAGACCTTATAAAAGCGTGATACACTTCGATGTTGAAAGTGTACCACGCTTTTTGTTTGTGCCTGGTAAGAGTCTGCATTTTTTATTCGCGTTAGAAACATCCATCGCAGAAGTTATTCGATGTATCATTGTAATAAGCTCTCTATAGACAAAGATTCGTGCTTTTAAAGAAAACGACGAATGAATGGTTACGTTTAGTTATTCCTTAATACTATACAAGTAAATCCGCCACGGCGATGGTTCATTTTCGAACGTATTTTCCAACTCCAAACCTGTTTCTTCAGCATTTTCTATGGGGAGAGCGGAGAATACATAATCTCCTCCCAAATCTTCGAAAGCGTCTGTGTCTATTCGATACTCTTCAATGGTTTTATTACTTGTTTTATAAAAACGGTAATGCTTCCCAAGTTCGCTGGAAAACATATATAATCTCCCGCCCCATGTATCGAAATAATTTTCGAGCTTCGGGCTTTTTTCCAATTCTGGAGCGATGATTTTCTTAAAATCGTGCTTATATTCCAGCGGGAAGCTGTTATTATATGTATCTAAGGTATAAAAACCATTATATTGTGCTATGGCTGGATGCAAAGCGATATTTACTATGCGATATGAAGCTGGATCTTTGCCAATATAGTCTTTTATTTCATCGAAAAGTTCCACGGAGTAAAATTCGTTATATGTTAACATATTAAAATCACTGTATTTTTTCTCCTCATTTAAAGAAAAAAGGACGGTTAATTGTGCAATCAGTACTAAAGAAGCTAAAAAATGGCCAAATTTAATATACTTCCAAATGATTACTAAAGCTAAAGCTAGACAAACATACCAAATAATCGGTTGGAAAAAATGAATCCTGCTCATATTAAACATATTAAAAAATAAAATATTATCTTTGATTACTCTCATTCCTTGCCAGTACCAAAGCGCATACCAGAAAGAAAGAGCAGCATTAATTAAAATAAGTCCAATCAGTAATTTTGGTATCATACCGCGTGAAAGAGCGATAATAATAGCAACCCCCAAAACAGGAAGTATAATGCCTGCATGAATGGATAAATCATGTGTATGGCCATGAATAAAGTTCTTCATAAATAAATCAAGTGTATCCGGAAAATCCTTGTGCCCTAAATTTGTTTCCGAGCGTTGTGACGTAAAAGAACTGCTAAAAAACATGGTATAAATTAATAAATAATTTTTCACTAAGTATATAGCTGTCTTCATGGCAATGGAGAAGAAAAAAATCCAGTTGCTATGTTTATGACGTATCCAATCGATAAGCCAAAGAATTCCCATAATCCCCAGGAAAAAAACAAATGTTAATATAAAATTAGAGAAAAATGGATATATCGCTATAATCACCCAGTAATATATCGGTGTTGCTTTTCGCTGTCTGCGAATGGTTAGAAATATATGTAAGGCGAGTGGTAATCCAGCAATCGATAATAAGCCCGGTGGCCAGAAAGGTAAAATAGCAAAGCCTAAAGCGACCCCGGCAATAATGATTGGAGAAACCTTTGTTTGAAAGACATAATTTCTAAGTAATAGATACATGCCAAATAATGCGACAAAACGCATTAAGGTCTGGTTGATAATATAAACCGTCATTGGTTTAAATAAAAGATACATCCATAACGTAGCGTCCAGTCCTGAAGGAAGAGTACTTCTAGGAAGGCCGTTGATAGCATTCGGAATTTCCACGTCCGATAAGGTGAAAATTTGTCCGCTCTCTGCCAGCAGTTTATACCATACCATCGTGGAGTCCATATTGTCATGAATGCGGATATGCGTATCGGACCCTAAAATGTAATAAGGCAATAAATAAACTATTGTAAGCAGGGTAGCTATCCCCAGCCACTTATGATTGATAATAAGAGAATATAGTTTTGATGACTTCATCGACTTCCTCTTCTTCCATATTATAGTATAAAGGTAAACGCAAAATCTTTTCACTCTCTGTTGTTGTATACTCGTCTTCTCCAGCAAACTCTCCATAAATTAAGCCTGCATGCGAACTGTGAAGTGGTTCATAATGAGACACAGCCATCACACCCTGTTCTTTCAAATACTTCATAAGAGCTGTTCGTTCCTCAGTCTTCATATAAAATAAATGCGCATTGTGCACGCAATCTGTTGGAACAGTTGGCAAGTTTACTAAACCAGCGTCTTTGAGTGGTTGCAGTTCTTTATAATACGTCTTCCAAATCGCCATTCTACGATCCGTGATGGCTTTTGCATGTTTCAGTTGAACCGATAAATAAGCCGCATTTAATTCACTCAGCAAATAAGAGGAGCCGATGTCGCGCCAAGTGTATTTATCGACCATTCCTTTGGCAAATAATTTGCGGTTCGTTCCTTTTTCTTGCAAAATTTCTGCCCGTTCAACACTAGAAGCATCGTTTATGAATAATGCACCGCCTTCTCCGCATACGTAATTTTTCGTTTCGTGAAAGCTGATTGTTCCAAAATGTCCAATCGTTCCTAGTGGCTTATTTTTATATGTACACATAAGTGCTTGAGCTGCATCCTCTACGACCCAGAGTTGATAGTTGTTAGCGATGCTCATAATGGCATCCATATCACAGCTGATACCTGCATAATGGACGACAACGATAGCTGAAGTGTTTGCTGTAATTGCTGCTTTAATTTCCGTTGGGCTGATGTTCATGGTAGCAGGATCGACGTCCACAAAGCGAATGGTCGCACCACGTAGTGCAAAAGCATTCGCTGTCGAAACAAACGTATAAGAAGGCATAATCACTTCGTCGCCTGCTTGCACATCCGTTAAGAGCGCAGCCATTTCCAATGCAGCTGTACAAGAAGGGGTGAGCAGCGCTCGCTTCGTACCTGTTTGTTTCTCTAACCAGTCACTGCATTCATTGCCGAATGGACCGTTTCCCGCTAGTTTGCCATTGTTTATTGCTTCTTTTATTGCCTCTTGCTCACTGCCGATGACACTTGGTTTATTAAAGGGAATCAATGCGTTTCCTCCTTTACTTAGAATGATTGGTTTATTTCATAATAATAATGCCTAACACAATACAAGCTATGCCTGCAATTTTTTGAATAGAAAAGGAATCCCCGAAAAAGAAGACGGAAAAAATAAAAACCAGGACAAAAGATAAACTCATAAATGGATAAGCATAGCTGATTTCAAATTTAGTCATCGCGGCCATCCAACTTAAAGCTGCTAAAAACGCTGCTAAGAAACCAGACAAAATCCAGGGGTTTAAAAATAATTGCATTAAAAAAGTAATTTTATCAAGAAAAGCTGCAGGTAGACTGCCATAATCGTTAATTTTCCACTTCAAGACAAGCTGTCCGTACACGGTGAAAAGAATAGTACTGAAAATATATAAATATCCCATGATTACACCTCTTTCGGAGCTGAGCCAACGAGTTTATGATACACGTCTAATGCAGTCGTTAATCGAAAACCAAGTGCGTAAAATAAATTTAAAGATGCTGCATTACTGGCGGAAATGGAGGTGTAGAGCTCATTATATCCCATATCAAATTGTGTTTGGCAACCATAGCTGGCAAATAATTTTCCTAAACCGCTTTGTTGAAATTCTTTTTTTATCCCCAGCAATAACACTTTATTCCCCTCATATCCATAAAAACCTGCTAAATCACCCTTATAATGTAATGCGTAAATTAGATTTTTCTCCATTAAATCCCCTACCCAATTGCGGTAGCGGAGATTAGCAAGTGAGGATGGTATATGAAAATCACGATGGAAACGACCGCCTTGAAACGCATACGAAGCAATGTCTAAAATTTCTTCCGTCGGATACTTTTTTGTGAGAGTGATGTCTTCATTATAAACAGGTTGGAAGTTTTTTTTCTTGCATACTGGTTCCAGCAAGGTATCCGCGTAATAAAAGCCATAGCGGTTGATTTTTTCAGTGTCTTCGAATGGGCTAACCTTCAACGTGTAATGCCCGTTTCGAATATCCGTTTCTTGTAAAACTGTTTCTGCTGTAGATAAGACTTCAAATGTATCGATATGAAAATTCCGTTTGTTATACGTTGTTTCCTGAATATATGTCATTTTCTCAACTCCGTTTATCCTCTTGTTTTTCGGTAGTTTCTTTAATTAAATATAAGGGACGCCCTTTTGTTTCGTTGAATATTTTTCCAATGTAAAGCCCCAGTATGCCAAAATTGAAAAATATAAGACCAGCAATAAAATATATCGAGACCATGACACTTGTCCAACCTTGTACAGTTTCGTCTAAAAAGAAATAACGGATAAATAGATATATCCCGTAAATCAGTGAGATTAAGGAGATGAAAAAACCAATCTGTATCGATAAATGCAATGGCTTGTTTGAGTGCGAAATAATAGTATCTGTTGCTAATCTAGTTAATTTGCTTAGATTGTACGATGATTTTCCTTCTTTTCTTGCGTGATGTTCTACTTCTACTGTTGCTGAATCATATCCCATCCATCGTAAAAATAAAGGGAAGAGACGGTTTTGTTCACGCATTTGCTGAAAACCGCTGATTACTTTTTTAGAACTCATACTAAAGTTGGCAATCGTGTAGTCTGAAGCCCATCCGCTAAAAAAGTCGAAAATACGATAAAATATTCTGGAAGAAAATTTCTTCCACCAGCGATCATGTCGAACAACTCGTTTAGCATAGACGACTTCATATCCTTCCAGAGCTGTTTTGTAGAGCTTAGGAATTTCTTCCGGAACATCTTGCAAATCACAATCCATGACAACGACCCAATCACCACCTGCCTGATCTAAGCCGGCTGTAATAGCATAATGTTGACCAAAATTGCGGGCAAGGTTAATTCCTTTCACATTTTTATCAAGCACACTTATTTCTTGAATCACTTCCCAGGCGTTATCTGGGCTCGCATCATTCACGAAAATAATTTCATAATTGGCAGGAATACTCTCGATAGCAGCTTGGATTCGTTCATGCAGTTCTTTTAAACAATGGACACATCCATATACTGGGATGACGACAGAAATCAGCTGTTTGTGTTCCATTGTTCTATATACCATTTCACTGTATTTTGAATGCCTGTTTTCCAATCAGCTAAGGGTTCCCAGCCTAATTCATTGCGGATTTTAGTGTCATCTACTGCATAGCGTCTGTCGTGTCCTGCCCTGTCTTCTGTAAAAGCAATCAATTCTTCGAAATGCGCCGGGGATGTATCTGCTATTTCCGGTTTCCAAATATCTAACAGGCGGCAGACTGTTTTTGCTATATCAATATTTGTTTGTTCATTACCGCCACCTACATTATACATTTGCATTGTTTTTCCTTGATGGTAAATTGTATCTATTGCTCGGCAATGATCTTCTACATACAACCAATCTCTAATATTTTTACCATCTCCGTAAATCGGAATCGTTTGGTTATGTAAAGCACGCGTGATGATTGTTGGTATCAACTTCTCTGTATGTTGTTTTGGCCCGTAATTATTCGAACTGCTCGACAATACAATATTCATTCCGTACGTATAACCGAAGCTTTTGACAAGAAAATTAGCACCGGCTTTAGATGCGCTATATGGATTTTGCGGGTCATATGGTGTTGCTTCATGGAACTTTCCAGTTTCTCCTAAATCTCCATACACTTCATCTGTGGATATTTGATGAAAACGTCTCTTTTGTAGTTCGCCTCGTTTCTCCCAATCTGTTTTAGCTGCTTGAAGCAAGACTAAAGTGCCAAGGACATTGGACGTTACAAATTGCTTCGCATCTTCTATGGAACGGTCAACGTGAGATTCAGCAGCAAAATGAATGACCCCAGTAATATTGTAAGTGGTAAAAATGGAAGTTACTAGATCTTCATCCGCTATATCTCCCTGAATGAAATGGTAATGAGGGTGGTGCTCTACTTCCTTGAGATTGGAAGAGTTGCCAGCGTATGTTAACTTATCTAGATTGATAATCTGTCTATCAGGATACTTTTTCATATAATAAACGATGAAATTAGAACCGATAAAGCCGGCCCCTCCTGTAATCAGTAATGCTGGTCGTTGATAATCCATTGTATCAGCTCCTAGTTTATGTTATTGAATAGGGTCCCAATATTGTTCTGCGTGTTTGCGACTCGCTATTTCCAGTAAATAGGAACCGTAATCATTTTTTTCCATCGCTTTTCCCATGTTGTATAGCTGGTCTCGCGAAATATAGCCCATATAATAAGCAATTTCTTCTAAGCAAGCTAATTTAAATCCTTGGCGTTCTTGGGTGATTTTGACAAACTCAGCAGCTTGGTATAAAGATTCATGTGTTCCGGCATCGAGCCATGCAAAGCCTCGTCCAAGTAAAGTCACATCCAATTGGCCATTTTTTAAATATTTTTTATTTAAATCAGTAATCTCCATTTCTCCGCGATCTGAATATGGTAAATCCTCGGCATATTCAGCTACATGCTTGTCATATAAATATAAGCCAGTCACCGCAAAATCAGACTTCGGTTCTTCAGGCTTTTCTTCCAGGGAAATGACTTTTTGCTGACTGTCAAATTCCACTACACCAAAACGTTCCGGATTCTTCACACGATAGCCAAAGACAGATGCATGCTTATGATTTTTAATAGCATCACGAAGCAGTGTTGTAAACCCATGGCCATGAAAAATATTATCACCAAGAATGAGTGCTACATCATCGCCTTTGATAAAGTCCTTTGCGATAATGAACGCTTCAGGGATCCCGTTAGGTTCGGTTTGCTCTTCATAAACGATTGTCATCCCAAGAGAAGAACCATCTCCGAGCAATTGTTCAAAGTTGCTTCTGTCTTCTGGCGTACAAATAATCATGATTTCTGTTAAACCACTTAGCATTAAAACGGATAAAGGATAGTAAATCATTGGCTTATCAAATACTGGCAGTAAATGTTTGTTGCTGGCAGTCGTTATTGGGAAGAGCCTTGATCCTGTCCCGCCGGCTAAAATGACACCTTTCATAATAATACCTCCTTTTATTTTAAGCGTTTGCAAAAAAAAGAGAAACAATTCATGCTCAAAAGATACAATCCTTTTAAATCACTTGCCGCAAATAAGAAACGGATAACATAGTGCACCAATCAATTAAAATGTCTTTACATGAAAATGTTTATGTATCTTCTATATCTTATAGTATACCCTACATTAATTTTAATATTCTTGCAGTTT
>DATGTM010000065.1:0-3694 GCA_035301845.1 Pseudogracilibacillus sp.
ACGTGATTTCCGCAAATTATGGATTGCACGTATCAATGCGGCTGCTCGTTTAAATGATATTTCATACAGCCAATTAATGCATGGGCTAAAAGTTGCTGGTGTGGACGTAAACCGCAAAATGCTTGCAGATCTAGCAGTAAACGATGAAAAAGCATTTGCTCAGTTAGCAGAACAAGCAAAAGCAGCAGTTAAATAAAGAGAAACGGCTAAATCCTCTCAATGGATTTAGCCTTTTTTTATCGACGGCTAAGTGGTGGATATAACTCTCCCTAATTCATAAAGACAGCCGTTACGAACAGTTTATAAGAGATCATCATTATGTATCGTAACTGCTGTAGGAGAGAAAACATTCAATGTAATTAAAAGCAATACAGTCGCCATCGTAAATGCAAAAAACTAGAAAAAAGCGCTTTCTTCATGCTACAATATAATAGGATAGGGGGCAGTAAAAAGTGAAGTGGGATACACTTTTTTCAATGCAACAACAACTTGATAAGTACATATTAGATAACCAACAACTAAGAACACATCATGTTTTTAATGAAAAGTACCTGGCTTTATTAGTGGAACTAGGAGAGCTGGCGAATGAAACACGCTGTTTTAAATTTTGGAGTAAAAAAGGAAAATCAGAGAAAGCAGTTATTTTAGAAGAATATGTTGATAATATACATTTTCTTTTATCATTAGGCTTGGAAAAAGGCCATACATTCTCTGAAATAGAAGTCGCACCGATTGAAAAAGATTTAGAAGAAACAGCAGCGTTCAATCATCTGTATATGTTGTGTGTTACTTTTCATTCCGAACAATCACGAGCAAATTATTTAGCTTTATTTGAAGCATACTTGCAGTTGGGAGAACTGTTAGGTTTTTCCGAACATGATTTACAACAAGCTTATTATGACAAAAATGAAGTGAATTATGAACGACAACAAACTGGTTATTAAAGGAGAGAGAGACATGGGTAAACAATATGATGAAACACTAACGATGTTGAAAGATTTAACAGATGCTCGAGCTATTTCAGGAAATGAGAAAGAAGCGCGAGATGTGATGGAAAAATATATTACTCCGGTTGCCGATGAAGTAGAGACAGACCATTTAGGAAGTCTGGTTGCGAAAAAAACGGGCGATGCAGATGGACCCAAAATTATGGTGGCAGGACATTTAGATGAAGTTGGTTTTATGGTAACACGTATTGACGACAATGGGTTTATTTCTTTTCAAACGATTGGTGGCTGGTGGAGCCAAGTGATGCTTGCTCAGCGTGTAACCATTACAACAAAAGATGGTGATGTGACCGGCGTTATTGGATCAAAACCACCGCACATCCTGTCTCCTGAAGCACGTAAAAAGCCGGTTGATATTAAAGAAATGTTTATCGATATTGGCGCATCCTCCAGGGAAGAAGCTGAAGAATTTGGCGTAGAACCTGGAGATTCGATTGTTCCGTATTTTGAATTTACGCCTTTAAAGAATGAAAAAATGTTATTAGCTAAAGCATGGGATAACCGAATTGGTTGTGCTATTGCTATTGAAGTATTAAAGCAATTGCAAAACGAAACACACCCAAATACGGTATATGGGGTAGGAACTGTTCAGGAAGAAGTAGGATTACGCGGAGCGAAAACATCTGCGCATTTGATACAACCAGATTTAGCATTTGGGGTAGATGTGGGGATTGCAGGCGATACTCCAGGAATTAGTGACAAAGAAGCTGACAGTAAACTTGGAGAAGGACCGCAAGTGATTCTATATGATGCTTCGATGATTTCGCACAAAGGAGTGCGCGATTTAGTTGTTGAAACAGCTAAAGAAAAAGATATTCCGTTTCAATATTCTTCCATGGCCGGTGGAGGAACTGATTCCGGTTCTATTCATTTAACAGCAAATGGTGTTCCGGCTCTGTCGATTACAATTGCGACACGTTATATTCATTCTCATGCTGCGATTTTGCATCGTGATGATTTTGAAAATGCGGTGAAGCTGATCGTTGAAGTAATTAAACAAGTTGATCAATCTACATTGGAAAATATTCGTTTATCGTAAACATATCGAAAGCAGGAATGCATCTTGATTATAGATAGCATTCCTGCTTTTTTATTCTGTTTCTTGAAAAGGTGGAATATCACTAGGTTTCTTTACGTTTTCTGGACCAGAATTGTACGTAGCCACTGCTAGTGACAAGTTATCGTTTTGCTCTTTTAGCAAGTCTTTAATATAATGCAGACCGCGCCCGTTTCGTATGTTAATCTGGTATAGGCGACAAGGGATCTGACGTGCTATTGCTGCGATATGGGAAAGTCATATTTTCAGCGAAACTATGACTCTTGCTATTTTCTCCTGTGTTTGCTTTCCTTGCATGTGTTAAGGCTTCTTCAAAAGCTATTTGAATACCGCTAGTTGCAACTGTGCTTATTCTGAAAGATTTACAGGAGCTGAAATCTAATAAATACTATTTTGATTGCTTCTATGCTTATAAAAAGCGTATGATAGAAATAAACAATGTAGGAATGATAGAAATGATTACTTCCGTGCAGAATCAACAGGTTAAACAATGGAAAAAGTTGCATCAGAAGAAACATCGTGAAAAAACAAACAGCTTCTTAGTGGAAGGGATTCATTTAGTGGAAGAAGCTTATTACAGTGGCTGGGAAATCGAGATGATAATTGTGCGTGAAGGCACAGAGCTCACGTCATGGATGAAAACAATAACGTATCAGTATGTGAATGATGCTGTATGTAAAGAGCTTTCGCAAACTGAAGCTCCTCAAGGGATTCTTGCCGTTGTAACTATGCAGTATCATCCAGATACATTTGGCTCCCATACTTTATTGCTTGACGGGGTACAAGATCCGGGAAATGTTGGTACAATGATTCGAACAGCGGATGCAGCAGGTTTTCAGCATGTTGTGTTAGGTAAAGGCACAGTCGATGTGTATAATGAAAAGGTCATTCGAGCATCTCAAGGGTCGATTTTTCATGTTGCTATAAGTGAACAGCCGTTAGAGGATGTTATTGTACAGTTGAAACAACAGCAAACAACTATATACGCTACGGCTTTAGAAGAAGCAACTCCTATTTCGCACATTGTTCCGAAAACACCACTGGCAATTATTATGGGCAATGAAGGCGCAGGAATTTCAACTGATATACTTCACGCCGCAGATCAGCGGATAACTATTCCGATATTAGGAGAAGCCGAATCACTAAATGTGAGTGTAGCTGCTGGAATTTTCATGTATCATATGATAAATTAGTTGTGTAAACAGAGAAGCTTAGCTATACTGATGAGTAGTTATATATTAAAAGCAACGATAGAGCAAAGTAATAAGCAACACCTAATCTAGGGAGAAGATGCCTGAGACTGAAAGCATTTTTATTAGCGACTTATTATGATTCACTCTGGAGCTGGCACTTAAAAGTGTTCTGGATTAATTCCATTATCATGTATGTAAGTTGGACATTGTAGTCAACAAGGGTGGTACCGCGATTTAAACCTCGTCCCTTTATGGGGAACGGGGTTTTTTTAATGAAAAATATCAGGAATAGATTAAGGATAAGGAGGCATGTTTCATATGAAAGAACAATTGCTAACATTGGAAAAAGATGCACTGGAAAGCATTCAACAAACAGATGATTTAAAAGCATTGCAAGAGGTACAAGTTGCTTATACAGGGCGTAAGGGTTCGATTAC
>DATGTM010000066.1:0-2341 GCA_035301845.1 Pseudogracilibacillus sp.
ATCTGATCATGGAGAGAGCAAAACGATAGTGGTTTGGCGGAGGCAGATGAATAACTAACGCTTTCTGATTTTGTTTATATAAATTAAAACTCATGGTCTATTATTGTATCTGAAATTTACACATAAATATGGACTTGACTCGTTATGTGTAAAGAAAATCAAAAAGGGAATACACTATTGTAAGATTTACTACTAAGCGATTATTCAAATGACATACAGAAAGGAAATTGGATGCGCTACCCATCTCATTTAATAAAGAGAGTCACGAATAATATGCAAGGTCTAAATTTAGAAGGATTCATAGCGGGGCAAGGTAATCCGCATGCTTGTGTCATGATTATCGGAGAAGCTCCAGGGCGAACAGAAATTGAATCACATATTCCATTTAGCGGAAAAGCAGGGAAAGAATTAACTACTTCGCTTCAGCAAATTGGGGTTCCAAGAGAAACGGTTTATATAACTAGTGCTGTCAGAAGTAGACCGTTCGCCATCAAGCAAGACAAACGAAACGCCACTGTTAAGTATCCGAACAGGAAACCATCCCAAAAAGAAATTACCGTACATGCTCCTCTTTTAGATTGGGAAATTACACAAATCCGTCCCCAACTCATCCTTACACTTGGCAATACAGCATTACAAAGACTAGTAGGCAAGAATTTTACGATAAGTAAATATCACGGAGCAGTTCTTCACCAAAAAATTCTTCAATTAGATCAGGAGACAAATGAATATCAAAGGTCCGTCAATGAGTATAGAGTCGTCCCTTTATACCACCCTGCCGCTGTATTTTATAATAGGCGTTTAGCTTCTGTGATACAAACGGATTGGGATGTCGTAAAAAGAGCAATCACTGTTCATTGTATGTAAGTGCAACCTTATATCCGGTATGGCCCTTTAGGATGCTTTTTTACGCTCCTTTTGAATACTACACTCGTTAAAACAATTTTAAAAAACTGCATAACTGAAGATTATTTCTTGTACGGGCCATCAATGAAATATGAACATAATAAACCATTTGCAACAGTTCCAAAACTTCTTTTTTATTTGTTTTTCTTTTTATCAAACATCCCTGTCGCGAAAGCTAATGCAACGCCAATCGCAATCCATACGCCTGGATTCACTGCTTCCACCTCCATCTCCTTTAAATAATCGTTCAATCTTCCACCGAATCACTTGTTTCTTTTTTTATTTCTTGTGAAAATCTAAGTAGATAGCCGTCAGGATCTTGAACAAGAAATTCCAGTTGTACAAATGTTTCCTCAGGACTTGTATATTCATTTACTACGGGCTCTCTAAAAAACGGGATATTTCGCTTCTTTAAGCGATGAATAATGGGGTAAATATCTACCACATCTATTTGAAAATTGATTCCTCTACCAAATGGGTATTTCAACTCTCCTGTATCCCAATGGCCATTGATTTCCTCTAACATCATTTGCGCTTCCTCCTCTAAGGACACAAATACAAATTTATCGTCAATTCGTTCATATTCTTTTTTGAAGCCTAGCAGTTCAATATAAAACCATTTCGACTTTTCTATATCAGTTACAGACAACTCTGGAATGAAAGCATTGAATCGCATCATTCTTCCCCTCCGCTTCTAGAGTGCCTTTTCCATTTAAGATAATAAGCACCAGTTAACGTCATCGCTAACATGGCAAATGTAATTAACATAATGAACGTCATCCATGTACTGACAAGATTCGTAATTCCTTCCGATCTTAACTTGATGATTAAAAACAAAAGCAGCATAACAGCACTCATAATCGTCAATTTTTGAATAGGTTTAATTAAACTTTTATATTTTTCTTTCGTTGTATCTTTATCTGTGTAAATGGGTTTCGTTCCTTTTGGTGCTTTAAAAATATGCATATTATATTCTGAACAGACATGCTCCCAGCCCGCTACGCGAAACAGTTCAAAATATTCCGTTTTATTTTCTTCATCAAGGAAACGATAATCAATCGTATAAATCACATCTTCGGGTTTCCCTTCCTCAAGTCGATAGCCTAACATACTGAACTTTTTTAAATGCCAGCCTTGCAATGATTTCTTTCGTAATTTCTTCATATCAGATGCTTCCGTAAAAGCAAGACCGCCAGACATCATATATTTAGTTTTCTTCATCTTGCTCTCCCCTTTTCAAACCATTTTCTGCGAAATCAATCATGACTTTACGGCGGGCGATATCCCACTCTAGCGCTTTTCTTCCTGCCTCTGTCAGCACATATACTTTTCTACGTGAATCTGGCGAAGGAGATAATTCTATATACGCTTCCTTCGTTAATTTTTTAATAATAGTGTATAAAGATGCCGGGCCAACAACAAACGCCCCTTCTGT
>DATGTM010000067.1:0-3443 GCA_035301845.1 Pseudogracilibacillus sp.
TCTGATCATGGAGAGAGCAAAACGATAGTGGTTTGGCGGAGGCAGATGAATAACTAACGCTTTCTGATTTTGTTTATATAAATTAAAACTCATGGTCTATTATTGTATCTGAAATTTACACATAAATATGGACTTGACTTCATTCTGCTGAGATGGGGCAAATAACTTTCAATATCTGTCGCTTCTTTATTCATTCTACTGAGATCGGGTAGATAACTCTCGATTATCTGTCGCTTCTTCGTTCATTCTGCTGAGATGGGGCAAATAACTTTCAATATCTGTCGCTTCTTCATTCATTCTGCTGAGATCGGGAAAATAACTCTCGATTATCTGATAAATCGCCTCATCGATTGCATTGCATGAGGAGTCGGTTAAAGAGTTTAATGTATGCAATTTCCTGCTGTGAAACGACTCCGTTTTAATAGCTAATAAAAAATCAGCCCTGACTATAGCGTTATGCTATAATCAGAGCTGATACTTTAAAAACTTCGTAATAGGTTACCTAAAAGCTTTTCTCATTCTAGTAGCCCAAAAAGGAATGATTAGATTTTTGGTTCCCCTTCTTTACCAAAACACTTCTTATTGTTTCCGCATTCTTCCAAAGTAAAGCAGACCGGCTAATAAGCCAATGGCTAGCATAACAATAGAAAAGAGTAGAAACGGTACAGGTCCAAATTTAAAAATTAACGGAGAGGCTAAAGCCGTCACAAGTCCGCCTCCTAAAAAGGGTTCAAAGACCAGTTGTTTATATCCAAACCCTTCATAAGCCGGCGATTCTAATTCCGGATCGACTACACGCATAAGTAATAAACCGGTAGCTGTTATACCAGTTGACTGTCCAAAGTCACCAATTGCCCTTTCAAACCAGTATGTCGGTAAAATTCGTGGAGCCAAGAAAAACAGCCCGAACACGTTCCAGGCAAGACCGACAATAGCCAGTAATAAGAAAGGAACAATATAACTTCCAATCACATCTAAAGAAATAGTCGCTATGGCAGACATGATTAAGATATCAAGTGAAAATCCTTGAATTCGCATAATCATTTGTCGGTCCAATACATTTGCTTTATCTACTTTAGTAGTAATGAGCTGAACGATAATACCGCCGATCATAGCCAGAGGGAAAAGCGGTACATATGTCATAAAATCTGATCCAATAACTGCATATTCCAACCATTTAATCCCTTCAAGGATAGCGTACCCAATAAGAATAGCCAAACCCGTCAAAGCGAAGTGGAACGACAACGGTTCAATTGATTCGGGACGCAAAGTTAGTCTCGCTGCCGGTTCTCTATTTTCAAACTCCACTATTCCTGCTTCACTCAAGCCGGATTCTTTTGCTGTATGTTTTATAATCTCTGTTTTATTTTTTCGTACTGCCCAATTAATCGCAGCAATTCCAACGATAACTCCAGAAACGATACCAATTGTGGCAAGTCCAATAGCTAAATCATAAGCTTCTGAAAAGCCAAGTTCTTCAAAAGTAGCTTGCATCCCACCAACTGTTCCGTGACCGCCTTCAAAGGCCATTTCAATTAAAGCACCTACAAACGGAGGCATCCCGAAAAATGGCGTCAAGACTAAGATTGAAAGTAGTAACCCTACAACATATTGTCCCCAACCGAGTGACCAGCCGAAAGCAAGTTGCGGGCCACCAACATCCCAAACTTTCTTCATACTCGGCAAAACACTGCCTAAAAACAAGGTAGCAAAGACAACACTAATCATTATTCCAGCAAGCGGGTCCCAAACATCAATAATATCAGAGGGGATAATACCATCCGACCAAAAAGAATCTTTCCCCACAACAGGTTCTAATAACCGTCCCAAAACTTGCGGTCCAAAAAGTAGAGCCAAAAACCCTCCAATTACAGAAGAAGGTAAAAAGAGTTTTTGCATCCATTTCACACGAATGCGAATCCATTTTCCAATTAAAAGGAAAACGCCTAAATATAATAATCCAAAACCTATTTGATCAGCCGACATCGCTCTACACTCCCTTTCTTACTTTATTTCATCATGAATGCCTTATCTGTAATCGAATCAACAAGTGAACGGTATCACTTCTTTTATTCGAACTTCCTGCTAGAAAAAAAGCAGAAGATTTCCAATAAGCCCATTTTAAACAAAAAACACGTCATATGCAGCTGTAGTTACAATATGTATACTGCAGTTTATGAGCACCAGTTTTAAGACATAATATTCATTCTTTTGTCGGATACTTTCTTTTCTCCAGTATAAAAAATCGCTTTCTTTTACATATAAAAATAGTGGAAGTTCCTCGGGAATCTTAAAATGAATGGCGACTTATTCATAAACGATTACCCTGACCTCAGAAATAACTCTGTAAAAAGGAGGATTAAAGATCATGAACTTCTCCTTGTGACATAAGAATCCGAACTGTACGGATTACCCTGAATATTCTCTTGAATTCCTTTTCAATTTCTTCATAGTCAAACTGTTGAGCGTGCTAGTCTTCCAACTTCTATAACAACAAAAGATAGGCTAGCCCAAGACATTATAGCAGAAAAAAATGAAATATGCATGAATGAAATAAACTTTTTATATTCACACAATATTCCATCAATATGTGGCTCATTAATTTAGGTCTCTTCCCTCTACTCTTTTCCAATTCTTAAAAATTGGATGCATACTGTTGCATTGTTCACGCGCTTCAGAGAATGCTACGATGTAATACATCTTCCATTAAAGACCAGGCTTCATAGCATGTGGCTGATTTTACATAAGGTTTAAAACCATAATCCAAGTACATGTTCACCGCTTGAAAGCTGGTAGTTTGCGAAGTGAGATACGCTTGTTGGTGGTATACTGCCAAATTTCTCAATGTGGCGCTCAATAAAGGTTTAGAAAGCTTCATTCCCTGGTATGCCGGGATGATTCCTACCCAATGAATTCTGCCTATCGCTTGATGTTCTTCATCTAAATCCCCGTACCACGCCATTGCAGTACCTATTTTTTCTCCCGTACTATTTTCAATAAACAGACAGCGCTCGGTCAATTTTTGATTCTTCGAGCCAAATTCTGTAACGAATCGTTCCAATGCTGCATTTGAATGTTCAAATTCACCTGCGTCCGTTTCAATTTCTGCCCAGGATAGTTCATCCCCTTCCTTAAAAGATTTTAATTGAAAACCACCAGGAAGGGAGTAATCCGGGATATTGTATAAATCGTGACGAAGCATAGTTAATGGTATTCTCTTCATTTTCATTGTTCCTTTCTGCACTTCAATGATTTTATTAAATCGGTCCATCTTTCTAGTACTGTAGCTTCTACGATCCGAACTGTGAAATAAGAATTGGAGAACACTCTTCTCGTTTTTCTCCATTTAAAAGAGAACCAACGTGAGATACAATCCTACTAATGTAATGAACAAAATCGGAACTGTTAGCATTATTCCTGTTTTAAAATAAGTGCCCCACGAA
>DATGTM010000068.1:0-5705 GCA_035301845.1 Pseudogracilibacillus sp.
GTAAAACAGTGTATGAAAAAGTATATAAAGGTTTATAAAATAAAATGGGGTGAATATGACATTAGAATGCATTATAGAAATAAATTCTCTTTTTTACGAACGCCTTGTATCATGATGTTTGATTAGTTGATACAGAGGGTAGTTTAGATATTAGCTTGTTTTTAAAATAAGAGTTTGATAGTTTTAATGTTTTCTAAGGAGATAGTCATATAAATGAATGGGAAATTTAACATTAGACTCCTTTTATATAGAGGGTCTTTTTTTTACCATAAAGGTGGTTTGTACAGATGACGGAAAAAAGTAGGGTAAAAAGGAATAAAGAAGCAGCGGAAAGAAAGAAAGAACAAAGGAAACAAAAAAAGGCATCACAATCTACAAAAAAGACTTGGTTTAAACGTATATTACTAATCTTAGTATTAATGTTTATGCTTGCGATGATTGTAGTCGGGGGCATTATATTAAAAGTAGTCCTCGATAGCCCTGATATAGCAGCAGAAGATTTTGAGACGCCTTTATCTAGTCAATTATATGATCAAGATGGAGAATTGATAGGTACGATATTTGAAGAAGAAAATCGTACGCAAGTAGACATAGAAGATGTACCGGATGAAGTGAAAGATGCACTTATTTCAATTGAAGATAAACGTTTTTATGACCATCCCGGTGTAGATTATCGACGTGTTGCATCCGCAGCCATTGAGAATGTGAAGCATGGTTGGGGTGTCGAAGGTGGTTCAACTATAACGCAACAAGTAATAAAAAGAAGTGTATTGACATCTGAGAAAACATTAACACGTAAATTACAAGAAGCATGGTTAGCTATTAAACTGGAAAAGGATTATTCAAAGGAAGAGATTCTTGAGATGTATTTGAATAATGTTCATTTCGGAAATGGCTCTTATGGAATTAACACAGCAGCTAAAACATATTTTGATAAGGATATTTCGGATTTAGATTTATCGCAAATTGCACTACTTGTAGGGTTACCAAATGCTCCAAGTGCGGATGATCCTTTTAAATATCCAGACCGAGCGGAAAATCGCCGTAATAAGGTGTTAAACGCTATGGTTAATAATAATGTTATTTCAGAAGATGAAGCAAAAGAAGCAAAAGATAAGGCGATTGAAGATATTGTAGTGGAAGAAAAAAGTAAACAGGAAAATACCACACCACATCAAGCTTTTATAGATACTGTTTATCAGCAATTAGTTAAAGAAGAAGAGATTGTTTCGGAAGATGAGTTTTATCAAGGCGGATTAAAGATATATACAACTGCCAATTCCGAAGCACAAGAATTAGTGTATGAATTAATGCATTCAGAAGATATTGGGTATCCTGATGACAATTTTGAAACAGGTATTGCTTTAATTAATACGGAAACAGGTGCAATCGAAGCGATTGGAGGAGGACGTAATTTTACTTCTATCAAGGATATGAATTATGGTTCTCTTGTTCAGCATCAACCTGGTTCGACAATTAAGCCGATATTAAGTTTTGGACCTGCAATTGAATTCATGAACTGGTCTACTGCCCATACTATAAATGATGAGGAATACACTTATAGTGATGGTACTCCTATAAATAATTGGGATAATCAGCATTGGGGTGAAATCTCGATGCGAGAGGCATTGCAGTGGTCACGGAATATTCCGACGTTGAAATTATTCCAAAATGTCGGTAGTGATAAAGCCCAAGAATTTGCGAAAGAATTAGGTATTGATATTGATCCAATTCATGAATCAGCGTCAATAGGTGGATTTAATGGGACATCTCCATTACAAATGGCGGGAGCTTACGCTTCATTTGGAAATGAAGGCGTGTATAATGAGCCGTTTAGTGTCGAAAAAATTGTATATCCCGATGGAGAAGAGAAAAAACTAGAATCACCAAAATCTGAAGCAGTAATGCATGACTATACAGCATATATGGTGACCGATATGTTGAAGTCCGTTGTGACGAATGGTACTGGTACCCAGGCAAATATCCCTGAGTTGCCATTAGCAGGAAAGACGGGAACAACGAATATTCCGAATGATATTAGACAACAATATAATATAAGTAACGGTATATTAGGTTCATGGTTTGTCGGGTATACACCTCAATATTCTTTAGCAATCTGGACAGGATATCCTTCTTTAAAAGATGGAGACGGAAATATTCAATATATGCTTGAAGACGGTACGCAAAATATTGCTAAAGTACTTTTTAAAGAGTTGATGACACAATTATCAGATGATAATTTGGATGACTTTAAAATGCCAGATAGCGTGATGAAAGAAGGATCAGAGCTGTATATAAAAGGAACACAAGAAGAACGTGGTGTTCAACAAGAAAAAGAACGAAAAGAGAAAGAAGCAATAGAGCAGAAAGAAAAAGAAGAGCAGGAGAAAAAGGAACAAGAAGAGAAAGAGAAGAAGGAACAAGAGGAAAAAGAGAAGAAAGAAAAAGAAGAGAAAGAGAAGAAAGAGAAAGAAGAAAAAGAGAAGAAGGAAAAAGAAGAGAAAGAGAAGAAAGAGAAAGAAGAAAAGGAGAAGAAGGAAAAAGAGGAGAAAGAGAAGAAGGAGAAAGAAGAAAAAGAGAAGAAAGAACAAGAGGAGAAAGAGAAGAAGGAAAAAGAAGAGAAGGAAAAGAAAGAGAAAGAAGAAAAGGAGAAAAAGGAAAAAGAGGAGAAAGAGAAAGAACAAGAAAAGGAAAAAGAGGAAAAAGATGACGCGTCGGATGATGATAGCGATTAGTTCATAAGAAAAAATGTCGGTATGCTTTTTTGAGTATATCGATATTTTTTTAATAGTGAATCCATGTACTACTAAAGGTAAAATCTTGAAATTACATTGACAAGACAAGCGTTATCCCTGTATAATTGATTCAACAAGGTTGAACGGAATTAAACATAAGTTTCATGTACGAAATTTTATTAAAGGAGGAGAAAGTTAATGCGTTGGCCTAAACAAGTGCAAATTAAAGAAGTTGGACCGAGAGATGGATTGCAAAATGAACCAGATTGGGTAAGTACAGATGATAAAGTTGCTTGGATTAATATGTTGTCACAGTCAGGAATTAAGGAAATTGAATATTCCTCTTTTGTTCATCCGCGTTGGATTCCTGCATTAAAAGATGCACGCGAGGTAGGACGTAGAATTAATCGTAATCCTGATGTAACGTATTCTGCTTTAATCCCAAATGAAAAGGGTTTAGAACATGCGCTTGAAGCGGGGATTGATATGGCTTCCGTTTTCATGTCGGCAAGTGAAACACATAATCGAAATAATATTAATAAATCAATTGAAGCAACATATCCAATTTTAGGGAATGTTATTCAAACTGCAAAGGCAGAAAATAAACGTGTAACTGGATATGTATCCACTGTATTTGATTGTCCGTTTGAAGGAAAAGTGGATGTCGATGCGGTACTACGTGTTTGTGATCGTTTGTTTGAACTAGGTATTGATGATTTATCGTTAGGAGATACGATTGGGTCAGCTGTGCCTGCGCAAGTCGAGGCTTTACTTGATGCCGTTACCTATCGTTATCCAAACAAAAGTATCATCATGCATTTTCATGATACACGAGGGATGGCGGTTGCGAATATTATGACAGCAATGAATTATGGAATCACTCGTTTTGACGCATCATTAGGCGGTCTCGGTGGTTGCCCGTATGCACCAGGAGCAGCAGGAAATGTTGCAACAAATGATCTGTTATATTTATTGCAAGGTTTAGACGTTGAGACAGGAATTAATGAACAAAAAGTACAGGAAGCATCGTTTTTTATTCAAGATAAACTAAATAAAAACTTACCAAGTCGCTCGTTCTCCTACATTAATAGTCAATTCGAACAATATGAGGAGCAAGCGCAAGTAGCAGGAGCGGAAACATCTAAACATCAATTTGAACTTGTACCACAGAGAAAACGTGAAATTGTTTATGTATTTTTGAAAAATCAATTAAAAAACCAATATGATAAATTTAGAAGTAAGTCTTAAAATAAGCATCATCATCTATTCATAGGTGGTGATGTTTTTTATTGCGTGCCTTCTTACATCACATCTGACCTACAGTCGTCTTCACTATATTGTCATCGTAAATTATGATAATATGAGAGAAGATGAGAAGTTATGAGGGAGCGAAGTGCAATTAGTTTGGATCATATAGGAATTACAATTAAACAATTAAGATTACGTCAAAAAAAGACACAACAACAAATAGCAGATGAGTGCGGGATATCGAAAAGTTTATTATCTAAAATTGAAAATGGTCAAACATCCTCTGCTATTGCTACGTTATCAAAGATATCCAATGCGCTAGACGTTCCGTTATCTTGGTTATTAGAAGATAATGTAGAGAAAGACATCGTGTTATTATCCGCTTCGGAACGTCAATCCAAGGTAGGCAATGAACATATGGGATATTCTTATGAATTACTTGCAAATCGCTCACCATATACTGGGGTAGAACCAACCATTGTTCATGTGACACCGAAAGACACGAACTTACGTGAAGAAAAATATACGCATTCCCATGATGAGTTTATTTATATTTTAACAGGGGCAATTGAATTGTCTTATGATGGTAAGTCTTATTTTATGAAGCAAGGTGATACCGCCTATTTCAATGGAATGAAACCACATTTGTTTATTCCAGTAGATAATGAAGGGGCGGAAGTACTCACATTATTTATTGAATCAACTGAATAAAACAAGATACAAAGGAAGGATAGCAATGACCTATACGATTATTAATATTGTTGTGACATTATTGTTTGTAGGCTTTGTATTATGGAAAATTTTCCCTGCTAGAGGGGTTAGGCAAATTCGGACTCCCCAATTAAAAGAACTGATGCAAAATGATGATATTCAGTTTATCGATGTAAGGTCCCCTCAACAGTACAATCAGTTTCATATTTATGGTTTTGAAAATATTCCACTAAAGGATATACGTAAAGAGGCGACAAATTTAAATAAAGAGCAACCTGTGGTGTTAGTTTGTCAAACTGGAACGAAGGGGAATGAAGCATGTAAACGTCTAAAACGACGAGGTTTTAAAAAACTGGCAAATCTTCAAGGAGGATTAAGTACTTGGGAGCCGATGCATGTAGAACGTGATAAATAGAATGAACCAAAATAAAACAGCTCTTAATTTAAAGTAATTATTTAAATCAAGAGCTGTTTTGTTTTTGATATTTATGCACTGAATTTTGTGCGCATGAACAATTAATCATTTTATGGATAATAAATTGGTGCATTAATACCTAAATCAAGACCGAATAAAATCCAAACGATTAACATGATGGTCCATGAAATTAAGAAGAACATCGAATAAGGAATCATAACCGAAATCATTGTTCCTATTCCCATCTTTTTATCGTATTTTTGCGCAAAGGCGATGATTAACGCGAAATAAGTCATTAAAGGCGTTATCATGTTTGTCGAAGAGTCTGCTATACGATAAGCAACTTGTGTTACTTCTGGTGAATAACCTAACTGCATCATAATCGGTACAAAGATAGGTGCCATCATGGCCCATTTTGCCGAGGCACTTCCAATAAATAAGTTAATAAATGCACAAATAATAATAAATACAATCAATAATGGAATCCCTGTTAAACTAATTTCTTCTAAAAAGTTCGCTCCGAATACTCCAACGAGTAATCCCATATTACTTTCATCGAAAAAGGCGACAAATTGTCCGGCTGTAAAAGCAAGTAT
>DATGTM010000069.1:0-6712 GCA_035301845.1 Pseudogracilibacillus sp.
TCCATATAAATCAAGAATTTGTTCTGCGTTGACATAAGTTCCGGAACCAGGAGCACCCATGGAAACCTTTTTACCTTCTAGATCTTCGATAGAATCGATATCCATATCTTCAGTTGTTACAATTTGAATTGTTTCCGGATAAAGAGACCCTATAGCTTGAAGGTTTTCTACCTTTTCTTCATCTTCAAACGAGTTAATTCCATCGACAGCATCTGACATGACATCTGTCTGCACCATAGCAATCTCAGCTTCACCAGCAGATAAATCTACAATATTATCCGCTGTTGCGTTAGAAGAAACAGCATCTGCTTGGATATCTGTTTCATCCTCAATAACGCTGGCCATTTCTCCGCCAAGTGGATAGTAAGTCCCACTTGTTCCACCCGTAAGAATATTCATAAAGTCCGGTTCTTCCCCATTATTATCCGCATTCCCATTCTCGCCTCCATCATTACCACATGCTGCTAAAAAGAGTGCGAAAACAAATAATAAAGCTACCATTAATATATTAGGACGTTTTTTCATTATGCTCCCCCTTAGATAATAATTAGTTAGTCTCATTCTATACTAAAGCGGTTACAATTGTCAATTTTTAGTTATTAAACTATTCCGACTAATCAAATAAAAAGCTAAAACCATTGAAATACACTTATTGGCACCAATATTTCTCTTTCTAAACCAAGTGCCCCCTGTTTACGTCTAGAAATAAGACCTTTGCGAGAAATAGCGCAAATAAAAAAGCCTCTTTTTTAAAGAGACTTTTAGACTAGTAATCTTTTTTTAATGCGTGATAACTTATATGTTATGCAGCTTTCACTCTGGAACGGAGAACGGGATATCCCATCGTTTTAATTGCTTGTTCTATTTCCTCAATGGTGACAGTGTTTGCATCAAAATTCGTTCGGACCCTGCTTGAATTAAACAATACTTCAACACTGTTTTTTTCAATGCCGCTTAATCCTTTGACTGCTTTTTCAATTTTTTGTAAGCAAGATGGGCATGATAAAGTTTCTAAATGAATAACAGCTTTTTGCATCAACAATCTCTCCTTATCATAAGTTTATAGTATTCTTTCTCTACCTTTAGTATAAGCTAAGTGACTTTTTAATAAATTGACGTATATCAAGTTTTATTCTTTTTCTTGAAGAGGGGTCACTTTCGCTTGAGTCTTCTTTACAGGTTTATTTACAACTTGTAGTGTTCGATTGCTTCGTAAACGGTAGCGAAGTAATCGGATGCCATTTAAGATAACAACTAAAATACTACCTTCATGTGCCAGCATACCGATGGACATGTTCATCCAATCGCTAAAAAGCAAACCAGAGAATAAGATCACTACAACACCAACCGCTATGACTATGTTTTGTTTCATATTGCGCGAAATGGCTTTGGTTAAACCAAGTGCATGAACCAAGTGGTTAAAATCTGATTTCATTAAAACAACATCTGACGTTTCAATCGCCACATCTGTCCCGCTTCCCATAGCAATACCGATATCTGCCAAGGCTAGAGAGGGACTGTCATTAATACCGTCACCGACAAACGCTACAATTTGTCCTTTTGCTTGCAGTTTTTTAATGTAATCTGATTTATCTTCCGGCAGCATATGCCCATGCGCTCCTGTCAGCCCGATTTCCTTGGCGACTAAATCAACGGTCCCCTGGTTGTCACCCGATAAAACGATAAGATTTTTCGCGCCCATTTTTTTCAAGTTTTGCACCGCTTCTTTCACACCTGGACGAATTTGGTCCCGGACCCCCATAAGTGCTTTTAATTCTCCGTTAACTGCCGTAAGAACAAGTGAATTTCCGTTTTTTTCAAATTGATTCATATCTTTTCGAACATGTTCATGTATAACAACGTTTTCCCTTTCCATCAAAGCAGCATTTCCTACCGCCAGACGGTAACCATCCACCTTAGCAATCACGCCTTTACCCTTCACGACTTCTGTTGCTTCTACCACAGAAAAACCTATTTCCCCAATATCTTCGAGCACAACTTTTGCCAACGGGTGATCTGATTCTGCTTCCACACTTGCTAAATAACCAAGCATTTCGTCTATATTTTTTCCATAAAACTTTTTTTCAGCAACTTCTGGATTACCGACTGTTAATGTACCAGTTTTATCAAAAACGATTGTTTCCACTTTACTGAAATCGTTAATTACTTCACTGCCTTTTAAAAGTACATCATGGCGTGCACCATTTCCAATACCGGAAACGTTCGATACCGGCACGCCAATAACTAATGCTCCAGGGCAACCTAAAACTAATGCCGTAATGGCCATTTCAGTACTTTGAGTAAATACATAAATAATGATAGCAATTCCTAAAACTGCTGGAGTGTAATACTTGGAAAAATTATCAATAAATCGTTCCGCTCCTGATTTGGAGTCTTGTGCGTCTTCCACCAATTCGATAATACTGCCAAATGTTGTATCTTCCCCTACACGGTCTGCCTGAACTTGTATCGTTCCATTTTCCAGAATAGTTCCAGCAAATACTTCCCGCCCCTCTCCTTTACTTACCGGCACAGATTCTCCTGTGACACTTGCTTCATTTACATACCCTTCTCCTGTAAGGACAGTACCATCTACAGGAACGTTTGATCCAGTTCTTACTAAGATAATATCTCCTTCATCCACATCAAAAACGTCTACTTCTCTAAACTCTCCATTTCCCATTTGCTTTATAGCAGTTTCTGGAGCCATGTCAGTTAAGTCTTTAATAGCAGAACGTGTTTTGTTTAAGGTACGCTGTTCCAAATAAGCTCCAAATAAAAATAAAAATGTAACAATTGCTGATTCTTCATAATTTTGGATTAAAACAGCTCCCACAACTGCAATGGTAACCAATACATCTATACTAATGACTTTAACTTTTAAGGACTGATACGCTTGGATTGCAATTGGCGTAATTCCGAAAATCGAGGCAGTAATGAACGAGACGTTAAAAATAAACATATTATCTAAACCAAATCGTCCCAAAAAACCTAAAACAATTAAGATAGCGCTAAGAAATGTTATTTGATTTTTCTTTCCTAATAGATACTCTTGCATAACACCCTCCACCTCTCCCTTTTTGTCTATATATACAGTTTAAAAGAGTTTTAGATAAAAAGAGTTGATGCATATCAAGTTTTTGACATTTAATTCGTTCATTGAAATTCAGCTGTAATAGTAAGTTACATCTTATAGTTTCAAAATCAGAATACGACCTTCTTAATCTGCACCAATAAAAAGCAGAAATAAACAATTTCACAGTTTATTTCTGCTTGCAAAGGTAATATGGATTTTCAAGAAAAGTTCCTAACTGGCTTTTTAACAAGAAAAGTAGCAAGGTGACGGGCTGCTTGGTCAGACGGTCAAAAAAAGGGGAAGAAAATATACCACAAACCATATGAACCATAAAATCATTCTATAACTCTTGAATCATTTCCACTCGATTATGAAAGGGATCCCTAAATTCAAAACGGTCAAACCCTGGGATTGGGATGCCTTCTATTGGTTGAATGCCATGTTGTACCAACACTTTTTTCCAGTAAGAAATGTCATTTACCAAATAAGCAATATGTGCTTTAGTTGTTAACCTGTCAAATCCATCTTCAATCCCAACATGAACAGCTTGATGCCCTACTTTTAACCAAAAGCCACCTCTTTTCTTGAGTGAGGGTGGTTTATCAATTTCCTCTAACCCTAGCAAATGGCAATAAAATTGTCTCCCTTCGTCTTCATCTTCTCTTGGAATAGTAATCTGTGCATGATGTATACCTAAAATCATCTTTTAAGCCCTCCTCGTAAAAAATTTCAGCTCTACAACGTTTACAAGTTGCCTCAAACAATTAACTTCCTGTTTTGTACCGATACTGTTATTTATTCTTATATACCACTTTAAAACGCTCGCATACAACAGGGATTTCATGATGAAAGATTTGGTTTGTTCCAGTCATTTCTTTCTTAAAAAATTCTTCGTGCGCATCACGCCAATATTTCAATGTACGACTGCCCTCTCCTTCTAAAAAAGCATGTTCTTTCGTTACTTCGTTAAAAGGTACAATTTCAACAGCTGTATTTTCAACAATTGCAACAGCTTGCTCATCTCCGTCGAGAATAATATTATGCAGACCGACATATGGCAATAGTTCATTTTTTTCATATAAAAGGTAATTAGAAGATGTTGCCGTTTTAACGCCAGCAGCTACTAAAGCTGCCAGGTCATCTGCCATTTCCTTCGAATCACCAAATGCCCAAGCTTCATAAGTATCTGGTGCATTGGAGACGTTTTTCTGAAAATCTTCCCAGATTTGAATCACAGAATTATTATTCACTTTTTCACCTCTCCCTTTCTGATTCATACAGCAATCGTAAAGTTACTTGATTTCCTTTAAATCTTTCCAGCCGTACACGAATTCGTTTAATTTCTTTCCCGCTATTTCTATTTCCACAGTCGCGAGACGGTTTGCTCCGAGACGCTCATAAAATAGCCGGGAGGTATTATCCTCCAAGACATAAACGATCATCGACATCATATTCATTTGCTTTAAACATTCCACGACCGAAGCGAATAACCGCTTTCCTATTCCTGTTTGTTGAAACCTTTCGATAATATAAATAGCATAAAGCTCCCCCTCGTATTCAGGGTATGCCTTACTTCTTGCTTTACCTCCATTCGCAAACCCAATAATTTCTCCATTTTTTTCAGCAACGAATACCGTTTGATTGGAAAGTATGCTTTTCCACATGTTTTCTCGACTACTGTATGTCATTTGTTTTAAATATTCATCAGGAACAATATCTTTATAGGCTGTGTTCCAAGTGTCCACCTGTACTTTGGCAATTTCTCCAGCATCATCTGAGTTCGCTTTTCTAATAGTCATCGCACACCTCACTTTAAAACCGCTGTTATTTCACACCCGTTTGTTATAAAAATAATTGGAAATATAGTATGGAGATGCATATAGTCTTTAATCTTTTCATTCGCTGCTTTGCTACAATTCTAACTTTTAGATAACACTTGACACATGGCTAAATATTCCGAATATTATTGCAAAACCATACTTCCATCATTCCTAATATGTTACTATAAAATAAAACCGTAAATGTAATTACATATTAAAATGGAGGGGACATGATGTCAACGCAAACAGTGGGAAATGACCCGCTTGTTTTAATACACGGCTTAAAAAATCAATATCGTTGGAGTAATTCCTTCATAAAAACCTTGGCACAACATTGGAATGGCTCTATATTTATAATTTTCACCACCTCATCTAGTCCGATTCAAACTCAGCTATACAACGGGAAAACAGTGGTTACTATTGGCCAAAATAATTATAGAGCCGGAACTAAATCAATTAAAGTACAAACTGCGAGAGTAGCTGAAAAAATTCGACTATTACAGCAGTATTGTGGATTGAGCAGAAAATTCCACCTTATTGGTCATAGTATGGGAGGGTTGATTTCCCGGAAGTACGCTTATGACCATCCTGGAATAGTTAAAAATATTGTCACCTTAGGGACGCCACATCTGGGAACCCCACTTACAGATCGGTTTTTCTGGATTGGATGGATAGCTGGCGGATTACCTGCCTTTCATGATTTAACCACAAATTCGCTATCGCTTTTCAATAAAGCATATCCTCCTGCATGGACGCCGCTTCAGGTTGGAGGCGAGATTTTAACAATGCGTGGCATTACCAAAGGATTGATTTGTAAAAAATGGGGCTCAATGGGCGAAGAATTAATTGGGTGGTATAGCATGCGTATGCGTGATAACATTAAAGAAAGTGATGGCCTCGTACCCGCATCTGCAGCTGTCATGCAAGGTGCAAGACATATTGCCGATTTCCCGGGCGATGACCATATGGCACTTGTCCGTAAACCGCAAGTTGCCCGTGAAATTGCCTGGCATCTAAATGCACAGCAAAGATAAACAGTTTGCTTTATGATAACATTAAAAAGATAACGATGAACACTCCCTCCCAATAATACGCCATTATTCAATAAAATTGCGGGCTTTCGGAAAAAATATGTGGTAAAATAAACATCTCACCACCATGGTGAAGTAATAGTTCATGTTTTATAGAGAGATGCAAAAACTATAAAATAATAGAACAACATATCGAGGTGTATACATTGGGAAAACGAATATTACTTTTTCTATTAACGAATATTTTAGTGATGACGACCATCGTTATCGTATGGTCAATTATTACGTCTGTCACAGGAATTAGTGGATCTTTTGAAAACAATGGAACTGGATTAAGAATTAACTATGGAAGTTTAATGATATTTAGTATTCTCGTCGGTTTCATCGGATCTTTCTTTTCTTTAGCTATCTCGCGTTGGATCGCGAAGAAAATGATGCAAGTAAAAGTACTAAACCCGAACGATAATTTAGGACAAAAAGAACAAGAAATTGTAGATAAAGTGCATCAATTATCTCGAGCTGCGGGATTAATGCACATGCCGGAAGTAGGTATCTATCCTTCCAATGAAGTCAATGCTTTTGCAACGGGACCTACTAAAAAACGATCCCTAGTAGCCGTGTCAGCAGGCTTGCTGAATGAAATGGACGATGATGCTGTAGAAGGCATCCTCGCTCATGAAGTATCTCACGTTGCAAACGGCGACATGGTCACAATGACGTTGCTTCAAGGGATTGTCAATACATTTGTCGTGTTCTTATCCAGGGTTGCAGCGATTATTGTTTCG
>DATGTM010000070.1:0-4203 GCA_035301845.1 Pseudogracilibacillus sp.
TCAACAACAAACACGGTGAAAGAATGAGTTGCATAACTTCTGGAACAACCGAGTTTTATATCTGTCGGCTGTTCCAATTCGATTACGGAAGACGGCGGATTATGTTTTAACATACACTTTATCCAAAACGAATTAAACAAAAATAAATTCTCTAAATTCTTCTACCGTTCCGAAATAATAATCCGAATTTGCTTCCATCCATTGTTTGATTTCGGGTATTTTATGAGACCAACCAGCTGCAGCAAAATCTAAATTGCAACTTTTAGCCATCGTCATCCCTGGTTTCAGATTGTCCAGTACAAGGGCGTCCGTTACAGCGAGGTTATAGCGGTCTAAAATTTGTTTGATTGGATAAGGATGCGGTTTTCGTTGATGTTCCTCTAACTCCCATCCAAAAATAGCGTCCGGCAAAACATTACAATGTGTAGCGTAATCTCTTTTTATCTTACTGCTTTCTGAATGCGAAATAACTGTCACGATACCACCTTGCTTCGCAAATTCTTGAACTGTTTCAGGAAACAATTCATAAAAGTTCGGAGTAGTTGCTTCCGTATAATGCTTCCATATATTTTGTTGATGATTTTGTTCGGTCTCTGTAAATTGCATGATATCCGTGCACAAAGCAGAAAACCCTGGCGCAAAACAATAACGGACAAATTCTTCAAATGTAATTGGCTGATCGTCCGGTCTTAATTCCTTTAAAGCTTGTACAAAGGAAGGGTAATGTATATCAGGCGTGCTTTTAACCGCTGTATCATCGTGATCGAGTATTAAACACTTATATCGTAAAGTCATGGCATGCTCCTTATATGGGTTGGGTGTTTATGAATATTCGTTTAGTTTTTTCTTTGTTTTTTTAGTTTATGATAATCCCGGCCTTTTAAGAAATAGTGTTCCGCTAAACTTTTTCTTTCTCCATTTCCAGCTTTTTACGTTCCAAATCTATTCGTTCACGTTCCAATTCTACTTCTCGTTCTTTTATTTTATAATGTTTATTGGTCGAGTAGATGGTCATGGTTATACTAATTACCACTACAATGGTTATTAATCCAATAAATAAATCCAAAATTATCAATCTCCTTTAAGAGGATATAACGAACTATTTTTGTTTTATTTTAGCATAAATATTCGGCTTATGTAATTTGCGCTGCAATATAGTATCAGAGCAACTTACGCAGTTAATCTGTTAAACATCCAATATAAAACCTAATTTGTATGCAAAGTTGCCTAATTTCAGTAATGTGACTTCTGTATAAGTGAAATCATTAGTATCGTATAATTGCGATTGGAGTAATCTAGTTCTTTATTTTTCAGGTAGTTGGAGAAAAGCTTGAGAATCAGAGTGGAGGTAAGTAATATCTATCGCATTGTAAGCGAAGCCATATCAGACACTAATTAATGGCTGGCCACAGTTTTCTAACATTGATGGATTCAATATAATTTTTGCGGTGAACATCCGACAATCTGATTCTAATCAAATCTTATCGGATTAAAATAAAGTAAGAGGAAAGAATATGGTATAATTGAAGATACACTTTTAGGAGGTGAACTATATGAGTAATGAAATCAATACAGAACAAATATTGCAGGCTATTTCGGAGTTGTCCGCAGAAATCAAAGGAGTATCTCGAAAAATCGACAGTGTAGAAGAGCGATTAAATGAGAAGATTGATGGTGTAGCGATGCGGTTAGAGGAAAAAATTGATGGTATGGAGAAGCGGTTAGATGTAAAGACCGACAACGTAGAAGAAAGGTTAAATGAAAATATTACTAAAAATGCTGATAAAATTGATGAAACAGAAGAAAGGATCTCTTAAAAAAATAGAAAGATTGGGATCTAAAGATGCCGTCTTGTCTGAAAGTTTGCTAGAAACGTAAACAGAGGTACAAGAAATTGTAAAAAGCAAAGTAAAAGAAGTCAATGCACATATTACTTAAAAGTATCAGCGTTTTTGTATTCAATTTTATGAAGTTGTGCTACACCATTGCTAGCCTAAACCACACGTCATCAAGTTTGCGCCGCACCAACCTCAACTCAACTCTAACATCTTTTTAGTTATTTACACCCTATTGAAGATAATCTACACCTCTTCGAAATTATTCACACCAATCCCAATTCAAATCTCACATCATCAAGGTTGGGCTGCACCGTCTCTAATCAGAATCACACATTTTAGCAAATAACTGAACCAATTCGATTCTAAATGTCACATCTTTTAGATTACGTCGCACCACATCTGGTCCGAATGTCACATCTTTTCAATTATTCGCACCTATCTCATGCCTATTTACACATCTTAAAGATTAACTGCTCTAGTACTGGCCTGGATCACACATCTACTAGGTTCAGCCGCACCAACCTCAACTCCAATCTTACATCTTTTTAGTTATTTACACGCTATTGAAGACAATTTACACCTCTTCGAAATTATTTGCACCAATCCCAACTCAAATCTCACATCATCAAGGTTGCGCCGCCGCCTTGAATGAGAATCACACATTTACCAAGTAGCGCTGCACCAACCCTAGTCTAAATCACACCTCTCCAAGTCTGTGTCACACTAAGTCTAGTCAGAACTACACATCAATTTCTTCTTCCGCACCCCCCCTCCAATCTCCATCTGTCGCTTTTCCACACTGCCTGGTTTAAATATTCAATACTTGTTTTAATATGTCTTTTTAAAATTTTCGTTTTGTACTTGTCTTTTTTTACATTTTCCCGTTCAATGGAGGCTGAAAAAATGAGGGACATTTTTTCGGAATATTTTTTAAAAATTTCCAAATCTTCTTGCTTTACTGGAGAAATTTTAATAAAGTGTAGGGAGTATATAATTAATCATTTAGTAGGAAAGAACGGGATTATTTTTTGCTTGCGTTGCATCTTTTACCCTATATCATTTCTGCTTTTTTACAATTTTTTAAAAAAAGATACAGTTGTTTTGTCGCGAGGATATGGAGGGAGTTAAAGTCTTTTAAGCCAGCAGTTAATGTCTTATTACAGATGATTAATGTAAACGTGAAAAACATAATAAACGGAGGGAACGGGATGCGCAAGTTTTACATGCTGATTGCTTTTTTTGTAATAGGTACTGTTTTATCCGCGTGTGGTGATAACGACAATAACAATAATGCGGAAAATGAAGAAGATTCTGTTACACCAGTTGAAGTAGAGAAAGTGGAGAAAAAGGATTTTAAAGTTATTCGTTCGGTGTATGGCAAAACGGAACCTGATAAACAATCTCCGGTACCTGTAGAAGAACCGGGTGAACTTACTTCTTTAAAAGTAAACAACGGTGACGAGGTGGATAAAGATGAGCATATTGCGACCATTAAAACGTCATCTGGGGAAAAGGAAATCGACGCTCCGGAAGAAGGAAAAGTCGCTAAATTGGATGCTAGTGAAGATGATATGATCACGGATGAAGACCCACTACTTGTTGTTACAAAGACAGATAAGTTAAAAGCGACATTCAGTTTAACAGGCGATAATCAGAAATTATTTGATAAAGATGATGAAGCCAATGTGTACATAGATGATGAAAAATATGAAGGAAAAGTCATTTCTATCGACAGCCTGCCGAATGATGTCGGGCAGTATGATGTTAAAGTGGAGTTTGATAATGAGGATGACGAACTTGCCGGATCGTCCGCTGAATTAGAAATCAAAGAAACTCGGGAAAAAGATACACTTATCGTGCCAACAGATGCGATCGTATCAGAAACAGATGAAGATTTCGTCTATATTGCTGATGACGACAAAGCGAAGAAAGTGGACGTCGAAATTATCGAAACCCAAACAGATCAAACCGCTGTTGATGGAGATTTGGAAAAAGATGATGAAGTTATTGTAAAAGGGCAATTTACATTAACGGATGAAGCAGAGATTGAGATCAAGGAAGGTGAAGACGAGTGAAGCTCGTTTCCTTATCGGTTCGGAGACCAGTCGGTGTCATTATGATTGTCCTTGCAATCATTGCCCTTGGAATTGTTTCTGTCCGTAATTTGGCAGTGGACTTATTTCCTGAAATTGACTTACCGATTGCTGTTGTCGCAACCACATACGACGATGCAGCTCCTGAAGAAGTGGAAAATCTCGTTTCTAAACCGATCGAAAATGCAGTTAGTTCCGTAGAAGGAATTGAAGATATTCAAGTTCAATCCAGTGAAGATTCTTCGCTTGTAGTCATGATGTTTAAAAATGGA
>DATGTM010000071.1:0-4570 GCA_035301845.1 Pseudogracilibacillus sp.
TAAAAAAGTATAAATATACTATTGATTTTATTTTTATACAGTATATAATGGTATTTATTATAAGAAAAATTGGAGTGGATGAATGATGAAGGTAGCAATTATAGGAGCAACTGGTTATGGAGGGGCGGAATTAGTTCGAATTCTGCGTCAACATCCTTATGTGTCCATTCACTCTGTTCACGCATCAAGCTTGCACGGAGAACCTTTAGCAATGAGTTTTCCGCATATGCAAGATTTGGTAGATAATCGACTCGAGCCAGCAGATTTAGATAAACTTGCTGCGGAAGTAGATGTCGTATTCACAGCAACACCTTCTGGGGTCGCAATGAATCTAGCTCCTCAGTTAATTGAAAAAGGTGTCAAGGTGATTGATTTATCAGGTGATTTCAGGATTAAAGATCAAGAAACGTATCAGGCTTGGTACAAAATAGATCCAGCTGATAAACATTTACTAAATAAAGCGGTGTATGGACTAACCGAATGGATGGATGAGGATGTATCCGAAACAGCTTTAATATCGAACCCCGGATGCTATCCCACAGCGATTCTACTAGGATTAGCGCCGCTTGTACAACATAAATTAATAGATGAAAAAACGATTATTATCGACGCAAAAACAGGTGTAAGTGGTGCTGGAAAAGGCGTATCACAAGCAACACATTTTGCGGAGACGAACGATAATTTTAAAATATATAAAGCAAATGCACATCAACATACGCCTGAAATTGAACAAGGATTACATCAATGGAATAACAAGGTAGGTGCAGTAACATTTACGCCTCATTTAGCGCCAATGACAAGAGGTATCATGGCGACAATGTATGCGACGGTAAAAGACGACACATCGGCAGAAAAATTAATTAATCTATATAAAGAGAGTTATCAAAATGATCATTTCGTGCGTATTCGTGAAGCGGGAACATTTCCAAGTACGAAAGAAGTATACGGCTCAAACTTTTGTGATATTGGCTTAACATATGATGAACGAACAAATCGTGTCACCGTCGTATCAGTTATTGATAACTTAGTAAAAGGTGCATCAGGGCAAGCGGTGCAAAATATGAATAAAATGCTCGGATTTGACGAGAAAACCGGTATTGACTTTATGCCAGTTTTCCCATAAGGGCACTTATAAAAGGGGAATAAAGATGAAGGATGATAAATCAACGTCAGATGATCAAATAAAAGAAGTGGAAAATGGAAATGTAGTTACACCTAAAGGCTTTCAAGCGGCTGGAATTTATTCTGGTGTTAAGCGTTCTAGAAAAGACTTAGGTGCAATTTATTCGACAACTCCAGCAAATGCAGCGGCTGTGTATACATTAAATCAGATTCAAGCCGCACCACTTCATGTGACGAAAGAAAGTATTGCGGAAGACGGAAAAATTCAAGCAATCATCGTCAATAGTGGGAATGCCAATGCTTGTACAGGAAAGCAAGGAGAAAAAGACGCGTTTACTATGCGTAAAGAGGTAGCGGAGCAGTTTTCAGTAAAAGAAGAATATGTAGCTGTGGCATCAACGGGAATTATAGGACTCGATATGCCAATGGATAAAATCAGCTCACATATTCCAAAATTAGATTTAGGTGAAACCACTACACATGCAGATGCGTTTAATGAAGCTATTTTAACGACAGATACGTTTAAAAAAGCGACTTGCTTCGAAGCAACGATTGGCGGAAAAACAGTAACAATGGGAGCATCTACAAAAGGTTCAGGGATGATTGAGCCAAATATGGGGACGATGTTAAGTTTTATCACAACAGATGCTGAAGTGGACCAACTCGCTTTACAACAAGCGCTAAAAAAAGTAATTGATGAAACGTTTAATTGTATTACAGTTGACGGTGATACGTCTACGAATGATATGGTACTTCTCTTAGCAAACGGGGCAGCACAAAATGAAGCTTTAACAGAAACGCATGAAGATTGGGATGTTTTTGTACAATTATTAACGAAAACATGTGAACATGCAGCAAAGCTAATTGCCCAGGACGGAGAAGGGGCAACGAAGCTCATTGAAGTGGAGGTTGCCGGAGCGAAGACGGAAGAAGATGCACGTAAAGTTGCTAAAGCAATTGTCGGTTCATCTCTTGTAAAAACAGCTGTATTTGGCACAGATGCCAATTGGGGAAGAATTATTGCTGCAATAGGATATAGTGGAGTGGAAATTAATCCAATGACAATCGATATGGCTATTGGACCAATTACATTACTTCACAATAGTGAACAAGTCGAATTTTCAGAAAGTGAAGCAACATCTTATTTACAAGAAGATGAGATTCATATAAAAGTAGATTTACATTTGGGTGATAGTTCAGGAAAAGCTTGGGGTTGTGACCTTACGTATGATTACGTAAAAATCAACGCAAGTTACCGGTCTTGAGAGGAGCTTAATCATGCAAGGAATTATCGTTTTTAAATGTGGTGGTAGTTCGATAGATGAATTGTCGGAAGATTTTTTTATTAATTTACAAACATTAAAAGAGGCAGGTATGAAGCCAGTCGTTGTACATGGTGGCGGACCAGCAATTGAAAATATGTTAAACAAATTAGAAATTGAATTTGAATTTTTTGATGGATTACGAAAAACGACAGATGAGATGATGGACATTGTTGAGATGGTGTTAGTCGGAAATGTGAATCCTCGTTTAACACGAAGAGTAAATGATAGTGGGCTAAAAGCAGTCGGTCTATCAGGTTCGGATTATAATCTATTAAGAGCGACACCAATTGATTATGAACGATACGGACTTGTTGGGGAAGTGTCTGAAGTAAACGTGCAAGTGATTCACAATTTATTGGCAGACGGAGTAACTCCCATTATATCGCCAATCGCAATTGGTGAAGACGGGTTAAGGTATAATGTGAACGCAGATACCGCAGCAGGTGCAGTTGCTTCTGCATTACTTGCTAGGCAACTAATTTTTGTAACAGATGTACCAGGGATTTTAAAAGATGGGGAACTGCAAGAAGAAGTAACGACGATAGATATTGAGGCGTATATCGAGGATGGAACGATTTTCGGAGGGATGATTCCGAAAGTGAAAGCAGCGATGAAAGGCTTAAATAGTCACGTGCAAGAAGTAATGATTGTAAATGGAAAAGAATCGGAATTAAAAGATACAACAACATTGGCAGGTACAACAATTAAAGTAGCTGCTACAAGTAAAAGCTAATAGGGCTAATTTAAAATAGGAGCGAGATACGCTATGGCATTATTTCCAACATATAATCGTTTCCCTGTTGCCGTACAATCGGCTGAGGGAACGGTTGTCACAGATATAAATGAAAAAAAGTACATCGATATGGGTTCAGGAATCGGTGTAACCAATTTAGGACATCAACATCCTGAAGTGAAAAAAGCAGTGACAGAACAATTGGATGCATATTGGCATGTGTCGAATTTATATGAAAATCCAATCCAAGAAACAGTTGCAAAAAATATTACAGAAAATAGTGTTGGTGATTATGTTTTTTTTAGTAATAGTGGAGCAGAAGCGAATGAAGCGGCAATTAAACTAGCGCGAAAAGCAACGGGGAAAGAAAAAATTGTTACATTTGATAAGTCGTTTCACGGTAGGACGTTTGCAACAATGGCAGCGACAGGGCAAGATAAAGTGCGCATAGGTTTTGGTCCGATGTTAGAAAAGTTTGCTTATGCCACGTACAATGATTTCGACTCTGTTCAAGCCGCTGTGGATGAAGATACTGCAGCAGTGATGCTTGAACTCGTGCAAGGAGAAGGTGGCGTTGTTTTAGCTGAACAACAGTTTATAGATGATGTCGCAGCTTTGTGTGAAAAGAAAAATGTTTTACTTATTATAGATGAGATTCAAACGGGGATGGGCCGAACAGGAACAAAATTCGCTTATGAACAGTTTGGAATCGAACCGGATATTTTTACACTAGCAAAAGGTTTAGGAAACGGTGTACCAGTCGGAGCGATGGTAGCAAAAGAAAAATGGGGAGAATTTTTTGGTCCTGGTTCTCATGGATCAACATTCGGTGGAAATCCAATCGCCATGGCAGCTGCAAAATCTGTCACTTCGATTATATTTGAAACAGCATTTCTAAAAGAAGTAGAAGAAAAGGCAGCATATTTAGCAGAACTACTAGATGAACACATCGCACCAATTAACGGCGTTAAAGAGATTCGTCAAAAGGGATTAATGATCGGCATTGAACACGAAAAAGCGGCCGGACCGTTTGTAAAAAGATTAATTGAAAACGGCGTACTCGTCTTAAACGCAGGAGAAAACGTACTCCGCTTATTACCGCCATTAACAGTGAGTAAAGAAGAATTGAAAGAAGCCGTGGAAGCAATCAAACAGACATTGGAAGGTTAGTAGGGTTAGATAATATATGTACGAAGTGAATTATGAATATAATTCAACTTTTAAATATCAGCACGGGGAGGCAACTTGGATGCCCAAGATAAAAAGTACGGAAAAAGTATTCGTTATCGGTTCTGGTCCGATTGTCATTGGGCAAGCGGCAGAATTCGATTATGCGGGAACACAAGCTTGTTTGACATTAAAAGAAGCAGGTTCAGAAGTCGTTTTATTA
>DATGTM010000072.1:0-74412 GCA_035301845.1 Pseudogracilibacillus sp.
ACGTCGTAATTTACTTAACTATTTACGAGAAAATGATGTGACGCGTTACCGTGATGTTATTCAAAAACTAGGTTTACGTCGCTAAAGAAAAGCAGGAGTACTCCTGCTTTTTTTACTTTTATTAAATAGTTAATATAAAAAACATATAATATCGAGTCATTAGAAAGGAGTCGTATGTATGCAAGACATGAAACAGGTTTTCTCCACAACTATAAACGGTCATTCGTTTACAGTTGAAATTGGTGAACTTGCTAAACAAGCAAATGGTGCTTGTATGGTTAAATATGGAGATACTTCCGTTTTAGCTACGGTTACTGCATCAAAACAACCGAAAGATTTACCGTTTTTTCCTTTAACTGTTAATTATGAGGAACGATTATATGCTGTTGGAAAAATTCCTGGCGGCTTTATTAAGCGAGAAGGTCGTCCAAGTGAAAAAGCAATTTTAACTTCGCGGTTAATAGATCGTCCGATTCGTCCTCTTTTTCCTGAAGGATTCCGTAATGAGGTGCAGGTTATTAGTACAGTCTTAAGTGTGGATCAGGACTGTTCGCCAGAAATGGCAGCAATGATTGGTTCATCTATCGCACTATCCATATCGGATATTCCTTTTGACGGCCCAATTGCTGGAGCACAAGTTGGTCAAATAGACGGCGAATTTGTGATTAATCCATCTATTGAACAACAAGAGAGCAGTAATTTGGATTTAACAGTCGCTGGCACTAAAGATGCTATCAATATGGTGGAAGCGAACTCAGATGAGGTAACAGAAGAAGTCATGTTAGAAGCAATCATGTTTGCTCATGAGGAAATTGCTCGTCTTACTGCCTTTCAAGAAGAAATAATTGAAGCGATTAGCGTCGAAAAAATGGATATTGAAGTATTTCAAATTGATGAAACAATTCAAGCTGATGTGGAAGCTCAGGCAAAAGCTAAATTAATGGACGCGATCCAGGTAATTGAGAAACATGATCGTGAAGTAGCAATCGATAAGGTGAAAGATGACGTACTTGCTTTGTACGAAGAGGATGAAGAATCCATTCCACACGTCAAAGAGACACTGGATAAAATCGTGAAAGAAGAAGTGCGCCGTTTAATTACTGAAGATAAGAAACGCCCAGACGGAAGAGGCTTAAGTGAAATTAGACCACTTTCTTCTAAAGTAGGTGTTCTGCCCCGTACACATGGGTCCGGTTTATTTACACGCGGACAGACACAAGTATTAAGTGTGTGTACGTTAGGAGCCTTGGGTGACGTACAAATTTTAGACGGTTTAGATTTAGAAGAAAAGAAAAGATTTATGCATCACTATAACTTCCCGCAATTTAGTGTAGGAGAAACAGGGCCGATTCGTGGACCGGGTCGTCGTGAAATAGGGCATGGTGCACTTGGCGAAAAAGCATTAGAAAAAGTCATTCCATCAGAAGAATCGTTCCCGTATACATTACGCGTTGTTTCTGAAGTACTGGAATCAAATGGTTCTTCTTCTCAAGCAAGTATCTGTGCAAGTACTTTAGCGATGATGGAAGCAGGAGTTCCGATTAAAGCACCAGTAGCAGGTATTGCTATGGGGCTTATAAAGACAGGTGATAATTACTCTATTTTGACAGATATTCAAGGGATGGAAGATGCGCTTGGAGATATGGATTTCAAAGTAGCTGGAACAGAAAAAGGAATTACCGCTTTACAAATGGATATCAAAATAGAAGGTCTTGCAAAAGACATTCTTGTCGAATCATTACGTCAGGCTAAAGAAGGACGTTTAAAAATATTAGATTCGATGTTGGAAACAATTTCTGCTCCAAATGAAGAGTTATCGGAACATGCCCCAAAAATTATAACAATGAAAATAAAAGAAGAAAAAATAAAAGATGTCATTGGACCTGGTGGGAAAACGATTAATGAAATAATCGAAGAAACCGGAGTCAAAATAGACATTGAACAAGATGGTACGGTATTTATTTCATCTACGGACGCACAAATGAATCAGGAAGCAAAGAAAACGATTGAAGACCTGGTTCGAGAAGTAGAAGTCGGCCAAATTTACTTAGGCACAGTAAAACGAATTGAGAAGTTTGGTGCTTTTGTTGAACTATTTAAAGGCAAAGATGGGTTGGTTCATATTTCTCAACTCCAAGAACAACGTACGAATAAAGTAGAAGATGTTGTAACCATAGGTGACCAAATTATGGTGAAAGTCAAAGAGATTGATCAGCAAGGCAGAGTGAATTTAACTCGCAAAGATATCGTTGAAAGTGAACGAAAAGAGCAAGAGAAATTTAAAAATAAATAAGACCTAAGGAGAGAAGCTGGTTTTCCAGTTTCTTTTTTGATAGGCAACTATGTATAAACCTTTGGATAAAGCAATATATTGAATCATAAGACCTGCTTTTGATATGATACACACAATAAGGTTAATCAAGAATACGTATATGAAGTAAGGAGATTTTACGTGATACATACCCATACACAAAAAAACGGTTTAAGAGTTGTGTTAGAACCTGTTTCAACAGTTAGATCAGTAACTATTGGGATATGGGTTCTAACCGGATCTAGAAATGAAACATCTGAAACAAATGGTATTTCGCATTTTTTAGAACATATGTTATTTAAGGGGACCTCAAACCATACAGCAAAAGAAATAGCTGAATTGTTTGATGCTATTGGTGGTCAATTAAATGCGTTCACATCTAAAGAGTACACCTGTCTATATGCAAAAGTGTTAGATGATTATGCAGAATACGCATTGGAATTATTAACAGAAATGTTTTTTGATTCCACTTTTCCAGAAGAAGAATTAGAAAGAGAGAAACGCGTCGTCAAAGAAGAAATAAAAATGTATGATGATATGCCTGATGGTTTAGTTCATGACTTATTGCAAGAAGCAGCTTTTGGGAATCATGCTTTGGGGCAGCCGATTATTGGTACAGACGAACAAATTGACTCATTTACTAAACAACATTTGCTACAACATATGAACGTTTTCTATACGCCGGAAAATGTTGTAGTCTCCGTTGCTGGTAACGTGGAGGAATCATTTATACAAAAGATTGAATCTTACTTTGACCGTTTTAATCATTCATCAACCCCTTTTCACTATACGAAACCTGTTTTTCAACAAGAAACACTTGCACAAGAAAAGAAAACAGAACAAGCTCATCTTTGCTTTGGTTATGAAGGTTTAGCAATTACGGATCACAAAATCCCCAGTTTACTTGTCGTAAACAGTGTGCTTGGCAGGGGGATGAGTTCAAGACTTTTTCAGGAAATAAGAGAGAAAAAAGGGTTAGCCTATGCTACCTTTTCTTACCATGCCTCCTATTTAGAGACGGGGATGTTGGTCATTTATGCAGGGACTACAAAACATCAATTAGGCGATGTGAAAGAAACAATCCAACAGACGACGAAAGATTTAGTCCATAACGGGTTGACGGAAAAAGAATTTACCAACAGTAAAACACAACTTAAAGGAAACGTAATGCTCGGTTTAGAGAGTACGAATGCAAAAATGAGTCGTAACGCAAGAAATGAATTACTATTGCGCAAACATAAAACAATGGATGACATGATACAAGAGATAGATCAAATCAGTTATGCTGACGTTCAATCTATTATCGAAGAAACTTTTTCTAAACAACCAGCGGAAGCAACAATTACTTCTGTTAACACTTAAGCGGTGAAGTATATTCCGTTTTGTAAGAAGTAATGATGTGCTTAAACCTAATATCCATTATTTAGCAGTAAATACACATGTATTCAGATTTATCAAAATCTCGAGTACATGTGTGTTTTTATATTCAACATAATGTAAGCGCTTAAAAGTATGAACATTTTACAAATTAGTCCTCATTCCCTTCAAAGTATGTTATCATAAGAAACAAATCGGGTTCACATGATAGTAAAAGATGTGAATTTGGAAGAATTGGAAGGGGTAATCAATCATATGTCAACGGATAAAAAGTACAATGTAGCTGTCGTAGGAGCTACAGGAGCAGTAGGGCAGAAAATCATGAGTTTTCTGGAAGAAAAACCATTTAATATTGGTGAAATTAAATTATTATCTTCCTCGCGCTCTGCTGGTAAAAAACTTTCGTTACTGAACCAGGAACTAACAGTTGAAGAAGCAAAACCTGATAGTTTTGACGGAATAGATATTGCATTCTTTTCTGCAGGTGGTTCAGTGTCTGAAAAATTAGTTCCTGAAGCAGTTAAACGAGGAACCGTCGTGATCGATAATACAAGTGCTTATCGTATGACGGAAGATGTGCCTCTAGTTGTACCAGAAGTAAATGAAGAAGCATTAGAAAATCATCAAGGCATTATTGCAAATCCGAATTGTTCCACGATTCAAATGGTTGTTGCATTAAAACCGCTTGCTGAAAAGTTTGGGCTTAGCCGTGTAATAGTATCCACCTATCAGGCGGTTTCAGGAGCAGGGCTTAGTGCTGAAGAAGAATTAACTACTCAAGTGAAACAATTTGTAAATGGAGAAGAAATGGAAGCAAACATTTTGCCAGTTGGTTCAGATAAACGGCATTTTCCAATGGCGTTCAATGCTTTACCACAAATTGATGTCTTTGAAGAAAATGGTTACACTAAAGAAGAAATGAAAATGGTGAATGAAACGAAGAAAATTTTAAATAACAAAAACTTGCCAGTTGCAGCAACATGTGTTAGACTACCAGTGTTCACATCTCACGCGGAAAGTGTGTATGTTGAAGTAGAAAAAGCAAACGTGTCAGTTGATGAACTGAAAGACACATTGGCAACAGGAAAAGGGATGGTTTTAGAAGATAATATTGAAACACAGACGTACCCAACTCCGTTAGAAGCTGAGGGCAAGAAGGAAGTATTTGTTGGCAGAGTCCGTAAAGATTTAGATACAGCGAATGGATATCATTTATGGGTTGTATCAGATAATTTGGTAAAAGGTGCTGCTTGGAATACAGTACAAATTGCTACATCATTAGTAAACAAAGAATTAGTTTAATTTAAAAAATAAAATTGGGGTATGATAAACGTTATGAATTTATTAATTCAAAAATTTGGTGGAACATCAGTACAAACAAAGGAAAATCGTGAGCATGTCATTAATCAAATTAAAAATGGTTTGGAAAAGGACTATAAGTTAGTCGTAGTTGTTTCAGCAATAGGTAGAAGTCCAGATCCATATGCGACAGATACGTTGCTTAAAATGGTGGATTACGCTGAGGAATCAACTGAATCAAAACGAGAATTAGATTTGTTAATGTCGTGTGGGGAAACAATTTCTTCTGTTGTACTATCAAATGAATTACAAAATAAAGGAATTTCTGCAACAGCTCTTACAGGTGCTCAAGCCGGTTTAATAACGAACGATGATTATAATGAAGCGAAGATTAAAAAAGTTAAATCGGATCGTATTCAACATGAATTGAAAACGAATGATGTCGTTGTAGTAGCCGGGTTCCAAGGACGCACAGAAGATGGCGATATTACTACGATTGGTCGTGGAGGAAGTGATACTACTGCTGCGGCTTTTGGCGCTTCCTTGCGTGCCGACTGTGTAGAAATTTATACAGATGTAGAAGGCATTATGACGGCTGATCCCCGTGTGGTTGACAGTGCTTGCCCAATTGATGTAGTCACTTATACAGAAACGTGTAATTTAGCTTATCAAGGAGCAAAAGTCGTGCATCCTAGGGCGGTTGAGATTGCTATGCATGCAGAAGTTCCTTTACGTATTCGTTCTACCTACTCGGAGGAAGAAGGTACTTTGATTACTTCTTCACGCGGAAGAGAAAAAGGAATTGATATACCAGATCGTTTAGTAACAGGGATTGCCCATATTGATGATATTTCTCAAATAAATGTGCATATTGATCCGACAGATTTAAAAGCACAATCCATTATTTTTAAAACGATGGCGGATGCAGATATTTCTGTAGATTTCATCAGTGTTTCGCAATCGGATGTGATCTTCACAGTTCCAAATGAAGTTATTGAACAAGCTTGTGAATTATTAGAAGCAAAAGACTTTCAATTAACTGTCGTCAAAGATTGTGCAAAAGTATCAGCCGTTGGTGCTGGAATGTCTGGTATTCCAGGCGTTGTTTCTAAAATTACGGAAGCTTTAGTAGGAAATGACGTGGAAATATTGCAATCTGCAGATAGCCATACGACTATTTGGGTGCTTATCCATGAAAAGCATCTTAAAACAGCAGTGAATGCCCTGCATGATGCCTTTGAATTGAATAAACTTATCGAAAAAGAAAAAGAGCTACTTGTATAACCGAAATATGTTATACTGTAAGTAATAGAAATGTATGGACCCCTTGCCTTTCGCGGCAGGGGGTTTTCATTCTGATGGATCAGTTGGAGGAATGAAGCGCAGTGGCAAAAAAGAAGCAAACAAGTAAGAATAAGAAGCAAAATAAAACAAGGAAAACTAAATCTAAAAAGCTGTTTCAAACAGAAGTAACAGGGCTTTTGTGCATTCTATTAGCAGTGTTTAGTATTGGTTCCACCTTCATCGGAGATGGTTTTATACCAACGTTATTAGAAAATGCTTGGCGTTTTCTGTTTGGTTTTTGGTATTTTATAACGGCTGTTGTATTGTTTATTTTAGGGTTTTACATAGTAATTAAACGAACACTACCTACCTTTTTTACAAAACGAGCCATTGGACTATACGTTTTATTTTTAGGATTGTTATTAAGCACCCATATTTTACTATTTGATCGAATGCCAGCTTCTGTTGGAGATGTTTCCGTGATGCAAACAACGTGGAGTAATTATGTTCAATTTGTAAAAGGAAATGCCGGCAGTAATGTATTAGGCGGTGGGATGATTGGTGCACTTTTTTATGCAATAAGTCATTATTTATTTAGTTCCCTAGGCTCGAAAGTTGTAGTTATTTTTATATTCCTACTGAGTATCTTAATATTAACCAACGTGTCTTTTGGGGATTGGATGACAAGGATTCGAGCATTTATACAAAATAAATGGAGTCAATGGCAAGAAAAGCAACAATCAAAAAAACAACAATCAGCATCTGAGACAGAGAACGTAACGGAAAAAGAATCAGAGTCCAAAGCATCGGAAGAAGAGTTCTCCGTACAATATTCTTTTGAAGAAAGTTCAGGTCAAATGAGCTTTCAACCAGAAGATACAACAGAAGAAGAAGCGGAGCAATCAAATCAGGAGTCAGCTGTGGAAGAAATACTACACACGAATGTAGACACAGACAATGAGCAATATGAGTTGCCCTCGCTGAAGTTATTAAATAATCCGAAGAAACAATCACAGCAAAATGAAAAAGCACAAATTCAAAATATTGTCGGAGTTCTTGAAGAAACATTTGACAGCTTTAATGTTAAAGCCAAAGTAGCTAAAGCTCATGTAGGGCCAGCCGTAACAAAGTATGAGGTGCATCCAGACTCCGGAGTAAAAGTAAGTAAAATATTAAACTTGCAAGATGACTTGGCACTTGCTTTAGCTGCTCAAGATATTCGGATTGAAGCCCCTATACCTGGGAAATCTGCTGTTGGAATAGAAGTTCCTAATCAAGAAATTGCAATGGTCTCTTTAAAGGAAGTTATAGAGAAGCCGCAAAACAGTGTGAAAAAGTTATTATTTGCACTCGGAAGGGATATTTCAGGCAATACGATTGAAGAAGAATTAAATAAACTGCCGCACTTATTAATAGCTGGTGCGACGGGAAGTGGTAAAAGTGTCTGTGTGAATGGTATTATTACTTCTATATTAATGCGAGCAAAACCGCAGGAAGTAAAAATGATGATGATTGACCCTAAAAAAGTCGAATTAAATGTGTACAATGGTATTCCGCATTTATTAACTCCTGTTGTAACGGATCCGAAGAAAGCTTCGATGGCATTAAAAAAAGTAGTGGCAGAAATGGAGTATCGTTATGAATTGTTTTCTGAGACAGGTACCCGCAATATGGAAAGCTATAATGAGTATATAACGAAACAAAATGAAGAAAATGAAGAAAAAAAAGCAACTTTGCCTTATATAGTCGTGTTGGTAGATGAACTAGCAGATTTAATGATGGTTGCTTCTAAAGATGTGGAGGATTCGATAACCCGGTTAGCTCAAATGGCAAGAGCAGCAGGCATTCATCTGATTATTGCTACACAACGTCCATCCGTGGATGTTATTACGGGAGTTATTAAAGCAAACATTCCGTCAAGAATCGCCTTCAGTGTATCTTCATCTGTTGATTCAAGAACGATATTAGATGTAGGAGGAGCCGAGAAATTGCTGGGAAGGGGGGATATGCTTTATATACCTGTAGGCAGGTCGAAACCATTGCGCGTGCAAGGAGCCTTTTTATCTGATGAAGAAGTAGAACGAGTCGTTAACCATTGTGTAGAACAACAAAAAGCACAATATCAGGAAGATATGATACCAGATGAAGTGCCGGAAGAAACAGAAGAGGCAGAGGATGAGTTGTTTGAGGAAGCTGTACAACTTGTTCGAGAAATGCAAAGTGCAAGTGTTTCTATGCTGCAACGCAGATTTCGAATTGGGTATAATAGAGCAGCCCGATTAATTGATGCTATGGAAGACAGGCAAATTGTTGGCCCTTATGAAGGAAATAAACCAAGAGTCGTATATATTTCGAAAGAAGATGATGAAACGAGCGGATAATTATAGTACATTAAAAAGCAATCTGATTTTTAACAAAATGACTACTATTTTTCCTGGAAATATAGTATAATTATGTAGGCTAATTTGTCTAATTTCATATTAATAAGATGGGGGATAAAGAAATGAAAAACAACAAATGGTTGCTCGGATTTGTATTGATTTTTTCATTTAGTTTATTATTAGCAGCATGTGGAGACTCTTCAGATTCTGATAATGGTAATTCAGGAAATAGCCCAGACTCTGATGAGGATTTTACAGCGGCAATGGTCACCGACGCGGGTGGCGTGGATGATAAATCCTTTAACCAATCTTCGTGGGAAGGGTTGCAAGAGTGGGGAGAAGAAAATGATCTAGAAAAAGGGTCAGATGGTTTTGACTACTCCCAATCAGAAGATGACAGTGATTATCTTCCTAACTTATCCCGTTTAGCTAAAAATGATTTCAATATTATTTTTGGGGTAGGCTTTTTGTTAGAAGACGCAATTGAAGAAGTAGCCGAACAAAATCCGGAGACGTATTTTTCTATTATTGATACCGTCGCAGAAGGAGATAACGTTACGAGTATCACTTTTGGAGAACATGAAGGTTCTTTTTTAGCTGGAGTTGCTGCAGCGGAAAAAACAGAAACAGATAAAATAGGTTTCTTAGGCGGTGTTGAATCAGACCTGATAACAAAATTTGAAGCCGGCTATATCGCTGGAGCGAAATCTGTGGACCCTGACATTGATATCGATGTTCAATATGCAGGAGATTTTAACGCAGTAGATAAAGGGAAAGTTATCGCCTCGAATATGTTCAACAGCGACGTTGACGTAATCTATCATTCAGCTGGTAATACTGGAAACGGTGCTTTTGCTGAAGCTAAGGATATTAAGAAAAGTGATTCCGATGAAGATATTTGGGTAATTGGTGTAGATCGTGATCAATATGACGAGGGTGTATACGGTGATGACGATGAAAGCGTGACGTTAACTTCTATGGTAAAACGGGTAGACATTGCAGTTCAAGATGTGATTGAAATGGCTGAAGATGATGAATACCCTGGTGGAGAAGTTCTAGAATTTGGCCTGGATGAAGATGGGATATCCATTGCCGACACAAATGAGGACGCCTATACAGAAGACATTCAAGAAGAAGTGGAAGAATGGGAAGATAAGATTCAGGATGGAGAAATTGAAGTCCCAAAAACCGATGATGAGGTAGAAAAGTTTGTAGAAGACTTATAATTTATATATGAAAAAGGCTAGCCATACCAATACTAGCCTTTTTTCATATCATTTAATATGACAGGTGCAAAAAGGTGGGAGAAAATGAACGATTTCGTCATTGAAATGCTCGGCATTCGTAAAGAATTTCCCGGTGTAGTAGCAAATGATAATATCACATTGCAAGTGAAAAAGGGTGAAATTCATGCGTTATTAGGAGAAAATGGAGCAGGCAAATCGACTTTGATGAATGTATTGTTCGGGTTATATCAAGCAGAAAAAGGCGAGATAAAAATAAAGGGAAAGCAAGTGGATATTTCAAACCCTAATATTGCAAATGATTTGGGGATTGGGATGGTGCACCAGCATTTTATGTTAGTAGAACCATTTACAGTGACGCAGAATATTATTTTAGGTAGTGAACCGACGCAAGTAGCTGGTAAAATTGATTTGAAAAAAGCAGAAAAAGAAGTGCAAGCCTTATCTAATCAATACGGGTTACAGGTGGACGCGAAAGCAAAAATTAAAGATATTTCGGTTGGTATGCAACAACGAGTGGAAATTTTAAAGATGTTATATCGCGGAGCAGATGTGCTTATTTTAGATGAACCAACAGCAGTACTTACTCCCCAGGAAATAAATGAATTAATCGATATTTTACAATCCTTGGTAAAGGAAGGAAAATCGATTATTATGATTACCCACAAACTAAAAGAAATTATGAAGATTTGCGATCGTTGCACTGTCATCAGGAAAGGTACAGGTATCGGAACTGTCAATGTAGATGAAACTACTGTAGATGAATTGGCTGCTTTAATGGTAGGGAGAAACGTTAGCTTTAAAACAGAAAAGACAACTGCAACACCTCAAGAAATCGTCCTGGAAGTGCAACAATTACACGTGAACGACATAAGAAAAGTTCCGGTAGTAAAAGGCATGAATTTTAACGTTCGTAAAAATGAAATTGTCGGTATAGCGGGAGTGGATGGAAATGGTCAAACGGAACTAATTGAAGCGATTGCTGGTTTGAGAAAAATAGAATCCGGCACAATTTCATTGAATGATGAAAGAATCGACCATTTGAGCCCTCGTAAAATCACCGAAAAAGGTGTTGCTCATATTCCGCAAGATCGACAGAAGTTAGGTCTCGTTTTAAATTATTCGGTTAGTGAAAATGCTGTGTTACAAACATATTATCAAAAACCATTTTCTCGATTAAAAATGTTGCAGCATGATAATATAGATCGATTTGCAAAAAAAATTGTTGATGAATACGATGTACGTACCCCTTCTGTCCACTCACAGGCAAGGTCCCTTTCAGGCGGCAACCAACAAAAATTAATTATCGGGAGAGAAGTTGATCGCTCACCTGACTTATTGATTGCAGGACAGCCGACACGAGGTTTGGATGTAGGAGCAATTGAATTTATCCACAATAAATTAGTGGAAGAGCGTGATGCTGGACGAGGCATCCTCTTATTGTCTTTTGAACTTGATGAAATTTTCAACGTCAGTGATCGTATTTTAGTCGTCTTTGACGGTGAAATTGTTGCAGATGTCAAACCTGCTGAAACAAATGAGCAAGAGCTTGGCTTACTTATGGCAGGACAATTTGTAGAAGGGAGAAGTGTTAAACGTGAAAAGTAATCGTTTAATTAATCTGTTAATCCCTCTTATTTCTGTCTTTATAGGATTGGTAGCAGGCGGTATTATTATGCTGATCTATGGCTATAATCCTATTGCCGGTTTCTCAGCCTTATGGAATGGAGCTTTTGGAGATATATATTTTATAGGTGAAACGTTAAGACAAGTCACACCATACATCTTAACAGGACTTGCTGTTGCTTTTGCTTTTCGCGCAGGTCTATTCAATATCGGTGCAGAAGGACAAGTAATAGTTGGTTGGCTGGTAGCTGTATGGGTCGGTTTAGTAGTAGATGCTCCGATTTATATACACTTGCCCTTGGCTGTTCTTGCGGCCGCAGTTGTTGGGGGATTGTATGGATTTATTCCTGGAATATTAAAAGCTAAATTAGGGGTGCACGAAGTTATTGTAACGATTATGCTTAACTATATAGCTTTATACAGTGCTAATTCCATTATTCGGGATGTACTTACGGATCGGGCAGATAAAACAGACAAAATTTCTCCTACGGCTTCTCTCACATCGGATTGGCTACAATCATTTACCGATTATTCAAGATTGCATTATGGAATTATCATCGCACTGATTATGGCGTTGATGATGTGGTACATTATGGAGAAAACCACGTTAGGTTATGAAATTAAAGCCGTTGGATTTAACCCTCATGCCTCTCGATATGCAGGTATGAAAGTACAAAAAAATATTATGATTACTATGACTATTTCTGGAGCATTCGCGGGTTTAGGTGGAGCCATGGAGGGGTTAGGAACGTTTGAATATATGTCTATTCAAGGGGATTTTTCCAACTTAGGATTTGACGGGATTGCAGTTGCCTTACTTGGGGCGAACAAAGCGATAGGTGTACTTTTTGCTGCTCTTTTGTTTGGGGCCTTAAAGGTTGGTGCCTTAAACATGCCGACAGAGGCTGGTGTGCCGAGTGAATTAGTTGACGTTATTATTGCCTTTATTATTTTCTTTGTTGCCTCGAGTTATATTATACGCTGGATTTTAACCCGCATGAAAAAGGAGGAAAATAAATGATTGATTTATTGCAAGCTATTATACCGCCGGCTTTATTTTTCTCTGCGCCGCTGATTTTTACAGCGCTTGGTGGGGTGTTCAGTGAACGTTCAGGAGTTGTTAACATCGGTCTGGAAGGACTGATGATTATGGGAGCTTTTGTTTCCATTGTCTTTAATTTAACATTTGCTGATACATTCGGTTCCTTTACTCCTTGGCTTGCTATGATCGTTGCTGCGATTATATCTGGGCTATTTGCAATTATACATGCATTGGCTACCGTCTCTTTTCGAGCTGATCACGTAGTAAGCGGGATTGCCATCAACTTTTTAGCGCTCGGTTTAGGAGTATTTTTAACGAAACAATGGTACGATAAAGGACAAACTGAAGCTATTTCGAAACCATTTTATACGATGAATATACCGGTTTTATCGGATATACCTGTGATTGGTTCGATCTTTTTTCAAGGGGTTTACATTACTTCGTATCTCGCAATCATCCTCGCATTTGTCGCCTGGTATGTTTTATTTAAAACGTCATTTGGTCTTAGACTGCGAGCTGTTGGTGAGCATCCGATGGCAGCAGATACAAATGGAATAAATGTATTTCGCATGCGTTATATTGCAGTCATTATTTCAGGTGTATTCGGAGGATTAGGCGGATCTGTTTTCGCATTAACAATTGCGTTGGACTTTTCTTCTTCTACCATTGTTGGTCAAGGGTTTATGTCGCTTGCTGCCGTTATTTTTGGGAAATGGCATCCTCTAGGTGCCATGGGAGCAGCGTTATTCTTTGGTCTTGCTCAAAGCTTAAGTGTTATCAGTGCTAGTATTCCGCTGTTACAAGATGTACCACAAGTCTTCTTGTTAATTGCACCTTATGTGTTGACGATTTTCGCTTTAGCTGGATTTATTGGTAGGGCTGAAGCCCCTAGTGCATTGGGAGATTCCTATATTAAAGGCAGCCGTTAATATAAAAAAAGCTACTAATACGGTAGCTTTTTCTTATTTTAGTACGAAAACTGTTAAATATGTTACATTACTATTAGCATATAAAAGAGGAGCGTTATGAATGGAAGCATTACGAGAGAAAAAAATTGAGAAAAATGGAATTCATTTTCATTTTATTCCAACGAATAAATTTAAAACAGTTAATATGGTTATAAAATGTAAAACTACATTGAACCGTGAAACAGTAACTAAACGAGCAATGTTACCTTATGTGCTTGAGAAAGCCACTAAAAATCATCCTACTGAAAAAGCATTCATGAAAGCGCTGGACGAATTATATGGAGCTGATTTTTCTATTAATGGTGCCAAACGTGGCGATTCACATATATTAACTTTCCGTTTAGAGGTACCTAATGACAAGTATCTAAAACAGGAAGATCATTTAACAACAGAAGCTTTTCAGTTATTACACGAAGCTTTATATCATCCTTATACAGAAAATGGTAGCTTCTCTGAAACTATCGTGGAACGGGAAAAGCAGAATTTAAAAAACAATCTCATATCGATTCATGATGATAAACTTGCTTACGCGAATATGCGGTTGATTGATCATATGTGTGAATCAGAGCGATTTTCGATTCATAAAAATGGATATATAGAAGATATACCGGAAATAACTGCTGTCACGTTATTTGAGTATTATAAACGCGTGTTAGAAGAAGATGACATTGATGTTTATATCACTGGGGATATAAATATCGCTGAAATGGAGGAACAAACAGAAAAGATTTTCAAACTTAAAGCGAATCCAGACCATCAATTGCCCGAAAAAGAAATCGTTGAAGCTTCTGCATCAGTTGTAATGAAGGAAGAACAAGACATTCAACAAGCAAAACTACATATGGGATTTCGCACAGCCATTACATATGAACATCCTGATTATTTCGCGTTGCAAGTCTTTAATGGCTTGTTTGGTGGTTTTCCCAGTTCAAAATTATTTACGGAAGTACGTGAAAAGAAAAGTTTGGCTTATTACGTTGCTTCCCAGATTGAAGGGCATAAAGGGTTAATGTTTGTTTTTAGCGGGATAGCTCCCGATTCTTTTCAACAAACAAAAGATATTATTCTACAGCAAAAAAATGCCATGGACCAAGGTGAATTCACAGAAGCAGAAACGGAAGAAGCAAAAGCATTATTAATTAGCGGATTGAAAGAAACGTTAGACAATGCACAGGGAATTGTTGAATTATTTTATGAACGAGTGCTAAGCGGTTTGAAAAGAACGCCGGAACAATTTATTGAAGGGATTCGTCAAGTGACGAAAGAGGACGTACAACGAGTTGCTAACATTGTATATTTAGATACAATTTACCTTTTAACAAATGAGGAAGGAGAGAATTAAGATGGAAGTGACAGCTTATGATCGTTTGGGAGAAGCGAAGTATCAACTTACATTGTCTAATGGACTGCAAGTTATCCTTGTTCCTAAACAAGAGTTATCGAAGACCTATGCTATATTTATGACGAATTACGGGTCCATTAATCGGCTATTCAGCCCAATAGGATCTGAAAAAATGATAGAGGTACCAGATGGCATTGCACATTTTTTAGAGCATAAATTATTTGAAAAAGAAGATCGAGATGTTTTTAGTGACTTTTTAAGCCAGGGGGCTTCTCCTAATGCCTTTACTTCATTTACTAAAACAGCTTATTTATTTTCAACGATTGAAAATACGTATCAAAACGTGCGTACATTACTAGACTTTGTGCAGGAACCTTATTTCTCAGATGCATCCGTTGAGAAAGAAAAAGGAATTATCAGCCAGGAAATCCATATGTACGATGATGAACCAGATTGGCAAGCATTTATCGGAACAATAAAAAATATGTTCGCTGAGCATCCTGTTCGCATCGATATTTTAGGAACGGATGATACGATCGAACATATAACTAAAGAAGATTTATATACTTGCTATGAAACGTTTTATCATCCTTCCAATATGACGCTTTGTATTGCTGGGAATTTCGATGAAGCGACAATGGCAGAGGTTATCAAGGAAAATCAAGCTGCAAAATCATTTAAGAAAAGCGAACCTATTGTACGTAAGTTCCCCAATGAGACGAATAAAGTAGCAGTAAAAGAAGAAACGATTACACTCCCAATCAGTATTCCTAAAGTAACTATAGGGATAAAAGAATCGAATGAAGTCATTGGTCGAGAAGCGTTTTTAGAAAGAGATACATTGCAACATATGTTGTTAGATTACTTCTTTTCTCCAGGCGGTCCTTTTTATGATGAGTTGTATAAAGAGGGATGGATTGACGACAGTTTTGAATTTAGTACAACAGTCGAAGAGAGTTTTAGTTTCTCTATAATTAGTACGAATACACAAGATACAAAAGCTTGTGGGACGAAAATCATTGATATGCTTCTTAGGACCAAAAGTATAACATTAACAGATGAAAATGTACGCTTAATGAAAAAACGTTATATAGGTGAAGTCTTAACGGCGATGAATTCACCAGAATCGATAGCTATTCAAACAGCGCATTACCATTTCATGGATATCGATTTTTTCTCTATTCTCGATTACGCAGAGTCAATGACTACTGAAAAAGTAAACCAATTTTTACACCAATGGATTAAAGAAGAAGCTATTACGATGCACCGCATTGAACAAGAGTAGGCAACGTTTATGAAGAAAAATGTATTGCTCCTCGGAGCCAGTGGCGATATAGGAAAAGCCGTTGCCCACACATTGGCAGAACAAGGACATCGTCTAATTTTGCATTACTATAAAAATAAAGTAAGTATAAAAGAACTAATTCACTCACTTCCAGAAGAAGCGGTTTTACAAACCATTCAAGCAGATTTAACGGATGTAGAAGCAGTGCACTGCCTATGTAAGGAAGTAGCTTTTTCCGTGCATTCTATTATTTATGTGAGTGGCATGGCGCAATATGGGTTGTTTCAAACGGTTTTGGAAACAGAAATGGATCGAATGCTAATGCTTCATGTGAAAGCTCCTTGGTATATTACGCAATATTTTTTACCAGAGATGATCCAAAAGCAAACAGGCCATCTAGTTTTTGTAACTTCTATTTGGGGCGATAGCGGAGCAAGTAATGAAGTTATCTATTCCTCTGTCAAAGGAGCTCAAAATAGTTTTGTAAAAGCACTTGCCAAAGAAGTGGGGCCAAGTGGCATCAGAGTCAACGCGGTCAGTCCGGGATTTATAGACACTAAAATGAATCAGCATTTACAAGAAGCAGAAATGGCAAATATTATGGATCAAATACCTTTAAATCGTTTTGGCATAGCTCAAGATGTCGCTTATATGATTGACTTTTTATTAGATGATAAAGGAAGTTATATACAAGGAGAAGTAATAAATATTTCAGGAGGATGGTACTAAATCGTATTTTCTACAATTTATGAAGCCCATTGTTGCAATTATAAGGTTGTTTAGGTAAAATTAAATTGATACATATGATAGGAGAGAAGGGATTGTATTGGAAAAAAAGGAATGGTATTTCGAATATGAACTACAATATAATCGTCCCGGCCTTTTAGGTGATATCTCGAGCTTATTAGGTATGCTGTCCATCAATATTATTATGATTAACGGAATTGAACGATCAAAAAGAGGTATGCTTATTCTTTCTGAGAATGATGCTCATATAGAAAGGTTAAAGCATATATTGGAACATGTGGATTCAGTAAGAATTACGAAATTGAGAAAGCCTAAACTCCGGGATCGTTTAGCAGTTCGTCACGGAAAATATTTAGCACGTGATTCAACAGATCACAAAACCATTCATTTTGTGCGAGAAGAATTCGGTTTACTTGTTGATTTTATGTCTGAGCTATTTAAAAGTGAGGGGCATAAATTAATTGGCGTTAGAGGCATGCCTCGTGTAGGAAAAACGGAAGCAATTGTAGCTGGAAGCGTAAGTGCGAATAAAAAATGGCTATTCGTCTCCAGTACTTTACTGAAACAAACGGTGCGTAACCAGTTAATTGAAGGAGAGTACGGAGAGGAATATATCTATATTTTAGATGGCATTGTTTCGCAAAAGCGGGCCAGTGAGAAACATTGGCAGCTGATTAGGGAAATTATGTCCATTCCTACAACGAAAGTAGTGGAACATCCGGACATATTTATCCAGACCACAGAATATACCATAGATGACTTTGATTACATTATTGAAATCCGCCGTGATGATGAAGAGGAAATTACGTATGAACCAATTGAAAATACATTCGGTTCCTCTATGGGCGATTCGATGTTTGAATTTTAAAATGGATGGTGTAGAGAATGCAAATAGGTGAAAGATTAAAGGAAGCAAGAGAAGAAAAAGGTTTATCGCTAGAAGATATCCAACAAAAAACCAAAATTCAAAATCGTTATTTACAAGCAATTGAAGAAGACAATCTTGATGATTTACCTGGCAAGTTTTATGCACGTGCATTTATTAAAGAATACGCTCTGGCTGTGGGTCTTGATCCAACGGAGTTATTGGAAGGATTCGACGAAGAGAAAATCCAACCACAAACGGAAGATAATACGCCTTATGCAAGAATGAGTCGCTCCAATGAACCAAAAGAGGCGAAAGGGGCCTCATTTTTATCATTCCTTCCAACAGTTATTGTTGTTATTTTAATTGTGGTGATTATTTTTGTTGCGATTACACTTTATCAAAAATACTCAAGTGGCGATGATGAGTCTTCTAATAACCCAAATGAGAATGAAGTTTATCGAGATGCTAATGAAGAAAAGCCAGATAATGAAAATAACGAAAATGAAGAAGAAGCAGAAAATGAAGAGAACGAAAACGAAGAGAATGAAAATGAAGAAGAAGAAGAACCTGAATTTTCAGTTGATGAAGAGGGAGAGGGAACTTCTCCAGAATCTAAAATGACTTACACGTACGACAGTGATAAAGCAGAACTCACTTTTGAAGTGGAAGAAGAGACATATTTCTTATTGCAAAATGGAAAAGATGGAGAAGCTAAAGTAGAAACAACGTTGAATCCCGATGACGAACCAGAACCAATTGATATTTCAGATGAGGACCAGATATATATTAATGTTGGCTATGCACCAGGAGTTAAAATGTTTATAAATGATGTTGAGTTGACCTATCCTGTCGATGCGGAAGAGGAGAACCATCAAAAAATTCTGGTAGATTTAGAAAAAGCTGATTAAAATAAACCCCTCCTATAAAAAGAGGGGTTTTCATATGTTAAAATAAAGGTATAAAAGTAAGCATACATCAAAACGAATGAAAAGGTGAGAAGATGAATTTACCAAATAAAATAACAATATCCAGAATTTTTTTGATTCCTATTTTTATTTTACTACTTAGTATCCCTTTGGATCTGGGAACATGGAATATTGGAGGAAATGATTTACCATTTGTAGAATTAATCGCTGCTGTTATTTTCTTGATTGCTGCTTTAACAGATTGGTTAGATGGGTATTATGCACGGAAATATAATTTAATTACCAATATGGGGAAATTTTTAGATCCGTTAGCGGATAAGTTACTTGTATCCGCAGCTTTTATATTATTAGTCGAATTACAACTTGCACCGGCTTGGGTTATTATTATTATTATTAGTCGAGAATTTGCAATTACTGGATTCAGATTAGTAGCTTCAGGAGAAGGAATTGTCCTTGCGGCGAGTAATATGGGCAAATTAAAAACAGTTTCGCAAATCTTGGCGATTGCATTATTACTCTTGCATCATTTTCCTTTTTCTTATCTTCATATCCCGGCAGGTGACATTGTGTTGTATATTTCACTCATCTTAACCGTTTGGTCAGGTGTTGATTACTTTATTCGAAATTGGCATGTAATGAGGGATTCGCAATGACAAAACAAAGCATTCAGGCAGAAATTATTGCAGTAGGTACTGAATTGTTGTTAGGACAAATCACCAATACAAACGCAGCATGGCTTTCTGAGAAGCTTGCGAAAAGCGGGGTGAATGTTTTCCATCACTCTGTCGCAGGGGATAATTTAAATCGATTAGCAGCATTGTTTCAAACGGCACAGAATCGTTCGGATGTCATTATCGTAACCGGAGGATTAGGTCCGACCGAAGATGATTTATCGCGAGAAGCTTTTCAAAAAGTCAGTGCGCTTTCTATTGTTGAAGAGCCTGAATCCATGTCGAAAATTGAAGCATTTTATCAGAGGAAACAAGTGAAGATGTCTGAAAATAACCGTAGACAAGCTCGTGTTTTTAAAGACTCTCAAGTGCTTGAAAATAAAGTTGGCATGGCACCTGGGAACCTTGTGAATTATCAAGGTAAATTATGGGCTTTTCTACCAGGTGTTCCGCGGGAAATGAAACAATTATTTCAAGATGAAGTATTACCACAGATTCAGCAAAAAAATGGAGAGCAAGTTATTGAATCAACAGTGCTTCGTTTTATCGGGATAGGTGAATCTATCTTAGAAGATCGTTTAAAAGAGTTAATTCAGACGCAGGAGAATCCGACAATTGCTCCACTCGCTCAACAAGATGGGGTGACCATACGCCTGTCTGCTAAAGCTGCTTCAGTAGAAGAAGCGTGGATAAAGCTTTCTAGAGTAAAGCAACAGATACTGGAGCGAATTGGGAAATATTACGTTGGATCAGATGAAGAAACCTTAGAACAAGTTGTCTTTTCTTTGCTAAAAAAACAAGCATTAACCATCAGTGCTGCTGAAAGTTTAACTGGAGGCTTATTTGCAGATAAATTGGTGGCACAGCCAGGCTCATCTCAAGTGTTTAATGGAGGCGTTGTCTGTTACAATAAGACGGTAAAAGAACAAATTTTAAATGTAAAGTCTGAAGTGATTCAACAATACGGAACAGTAAGTAAAGAATGTGCAGCGGAACTTGCTACAAATGTGAAGCAAGTCATCTCGTCTGACATTGGAATTAGTTTTACAGGAGTTGCTGGTCCAGCTAAGGAAGAAGGACATGAAGTTGGTACTGTATTTATCGGACTTAACTTATTAGATAAACCGGTACGTGTGGAACAGCATCAGTTTCATGGGGACAGACAACAGATACGTTATCGTGCAGTATTAAAAGGCATTGAAATGCTATTACGTGATTTGTATAGTGAACAGGAATAAAGACGAGACACTTTCCTTAATGCCTAGGTTTTGCTAGTGCATTCATTGGCAAAGAAAATTATTCAAATATATAAAAATTGAATTATATTGAAGCAAATTTATGTAAAATTGTTTTTTGTACAGTGAAATTTACTTAAAAGAGTATTTTTTGAGATAATTCGTGTCCAAAAATAAAGAACATGTATTCGCATATTAGTTGTGTTAAGTAATAAAACAATGTATGATAGATTTAGTTCATTAGAGGAGGTCGACACTGTGAGTGATAAACAGAAAGCTTTAGATGAAGCAATGCGTAAGATTGAAAAACAATTTGGAAAAGGTTCTGTCATGAAGCTGGGAGAAGAAGCAGAACGTAAAATAGATTCGATTCCAAGCGGCTCTTTAACTTTAGATGTTGCTTTAGGTATAGGTGGGTACCCTAGAGGACGAGTTGTAGAAATTTATGGTCCGGAATCCTCTGGTAAAACAACCGTTTCGTTACATGCGATTGCCGAAGCGCAAAAACAAGGTGGCCAGGCGGCTTTTATTGATGCAGAGCATGCTCTTGATCCGAATTATGCACGTGCATTGGGTGTTGATACAGATGAATTGCTTTTATCACAACCGGATACGGGAGAACAAGCATTGGAAATTGCAGAAGCTCTTGTTCGAAGTGGTGCTATTGATATGCTTGTTGTGGACTCTGTAGCGGCTTTAGTGCCAAGTGCTGAAATTGAAGGTGAGATGGGAGATGCTCATGTAGGGTTGCAAGCTCGTCTTATGTCACAAGCCCTCCGTAAATTGTCCGGCGCGATTAGTAAATCGAATACAATTGCTATCTTTATTAACCAAATACGTGAAAAAGTAGGAGTTATGTTCGGAAATCCTGAAACGACTCCAGGTGGAAGAGCATTGAAGTTTTATTCATCTGTTCGTTTGGAAGTACGCCGAGCGGAAACGTTAAAGCAAGGAACAGAAATGATTGGAAATAAAACACGTCTGAAAGTCGTTAAAAACAAAGTCGCTCCACCTTTCAAACAAGCGATGGTTGATATTATGTATGGAGAAGGCATATCTCAAATGGGAGAAATTTTAGATATTGGTTCAGAATTAGACATTGTTGAAAAGAGCGGTGCCTGGTATTCGTATAATGGAGAACGTTTAGGGCAAGGAAGAGAAAACGCTAAACAGTTTTTAACACAAAATCCGGAAATGGCTCAAGAAATTCATAAAGCAATACGGCAGTATCATAAGCTTGATGAATCAGAAGAGGCAGAAGAGACGGCGGAAACAACTGAAAAGAACAGTGCAGAATAACCGTGATATGTTCATCATGATAAAACCTTTACAAATTTGTAAAGGTTTTTTTCAAATTACTTTCTATTGAGTGAAGATATTGGTACAATTAAATTATGTTGCATTCATTTTTATGTGTGAAGCAACTGTTGTATGATTAATATGGTATATGCCGACATAAAGAAACGAACGAATTTAAAGCAATAGGAGGTGAAACACATGAATAATCCTTTTGTCATCTCCATTTTGCTAGTCATCATCCTAATCGTCGGTATTGTTGTTGGTTATTTAATACGCAGATCGATTGCAGAAGCTAAGATTTCAAGTGCGGAAAATTTAGCTAAGCAAATTGTTGAAGAAGCTCGCAGGAATGCTGAATCAGCTAAAAAAGAAGCAATTATTGAAGCGAAAGAAGAGAGTCAAGTATTTCGCCAAGAAGCTGAAGAAGAGCTGCGTGAACGCCGGACAGAACTACAAAGGCAAGAAGACCGTTTAATTCAAAAAGAAGAAAATCTCGATAAAAAGAGTGTTACCCTTGATAAACGGGAACTGTTCTTAGAAAAACGTGAACAATCTATCGTAGACAAACAACAACAAATTGAAGAAATGGAAAGCAAAGTGGAAGCTTCATTAGCTAAGCAACAATCAGAACTAGAAAGAGTTTCTGGTTATACAACAGATCAAGCAAAACAAGTGATTTTAGATCGTGTTGAAAATGAATTAAGTCAAGAAACAGCAGTGATGATTAAAGAATCAGAAAACCGTGCAAAAGAAGAGGCGGATAAAAAGGCAAAAGATATTTTATCTCTTGCAATACAACGTTGCGCAGCAGATCATGTTGCCGAGACGACGGTATCGGTGATAAACTTGCCGAATGATGAAATGAAAGGACGAATTATTGGCCGGGAAGGCAGAAATATTCGTACGTTAGAAACATTAACTGGTATTGATTTAATCATTGATGATACACCAGAGGCAGTTATTCTTTCTGGATTCGATCCTGTTCGTCGCGAAATCGCACGGATTGCTCTTGAAAAACTTGTCCAAGATGGCCGCATCCATCCTGCACGCATTGAAGAGATGGTGGAAAAGTCCAGAAAAGAAGTGGATGAACAAATCCGTGAAACAGGTGAAGAAGCTACATTTGAGATTGGAGTACATGGCTTGCATCCTGATTTAATTAAAATTTTAGGACGGTTGAAATACCGTACAAGTTATGGACAAAATGTTTTAAAACACTCTATGGAAGTAGCTTATTTATCCGGATTATTAGCTGCAGAACTAGGAGAAGATGTTGTATTAGCTAGAAGAGCAGGATTGCTTCATGATATTGGTAAAGCAATTGATCATGAGGTAGAAGGAAGTCATGTTGAGATTGGTAAAGAACTTGCAATCAAGTACAAAGAAAATGAAGTCGTATTAAATGCTATTGTATCTCATCATGGAGACGAGGAAGCGACTTCTGTTATTTCAGTACTGGTGGCAGCAGCAGATGCATTATCAGCTGCAAGACCTGGTGCACGCAGTGAGACGCTTGAAAATTATATTAAACGTTTAGAGAAATTAGAAGAAATATCGGATTCCTTCGAGGGTGTGGATAAATCATATGCTATACAAGCTGGTAGAGAAGTACGCATCATGGTACAGCCAGACGAAATTGATGATTCAAAAGCAACCCATATGGCGCGAGAAATTAGAAAGCGTATTGAAGGAGAAATGGAATTCCCCGGACATATTAAAATTACTGTTATTAGAGAAACCAGATCAATTGAGTATGCAAAATAGTGCAATTTGTATTTTGCAAAAAGCGACGTCAAGATGGGCGTCGCTTTTTTCATATGATAGTATGTCTTACGAATATTGCCTTTTATAAATAATAAAACCGTAAAGATGGGTTAATTGTGTAAGTGAGGAAACAATATTTAGTCGTAAAATGCACGAAAGGAAGAGAACATTCATGAAAATTTTATTTATTGGAGATGTTGTGGGGTCTCCTGGGCGAGAGATGATTCAAACATATGTACCTAAACTTAAAGAAAAGTATCGCCCGCAAATAACTATTGTTAATGGTGAGAATGCCGCTGCTGGTAAAGGAATTACAGAGAAAATTTATAAAAACTTCTTACAAACTGGTGTGCAAGCTGTTACAATGGGGAATCATACATGGAATAAAAAAGAAATTATTGATTTTATTGAAGAAGCGCCTTATTTAATACGGCCAGCCAATTTTCCAGAAAATAACCCTGGTAAAGGGATTGTATATGTGAAAATAAATCATCTAGAAGTAGCGGTGATTAATTTACAAGGAAGAGTGTTTTTGGATGATCATGATCATCCTTTTACAAAAGCAGACGAACTTATCGAAGAGGCAAAAAAACGTACGAATCTGATCTTCATTGATTTTCATGCCGAAGCCACTAGCGAAAAACAAGCTTTTGCCTGGTATGTAGATGGAAGAGTCAGCGCAGTTATTGGGACCCATACACATACGCAAACAGCAGACAATCGTATTTTACCACAAGGGACAGCTTATATGACCGACGCGGGAATGACAGGCCCTTATAATGCTATATTAGGCGTAAACCGTGAATCGATTATTAATCGATTCTTAACGAATATGCCAGCGCGATTTGAAGTAGATAAAAATGGTCCCAATCAACTTAATGGTTGTTTAATAACGGTAGATGAAGAAACTGGGAAAGCGACAACGATAGATCGGATTATGATTAATGAAGATCACCCATTTTATGAATGAAAATATGGTGATTATTCAACCACCGTTTTTTGAATGAAAACAACATGGTTTCACTTGTTTATTATTATTTAAAGCAAGTGACATATGGTTTTTTCATTTTCAAGCAGTAGATCAACTAATTGTAAGGTGATAGTTATTACAACTATGAAAAGAGATAACTTAAGTCCGAAGCCAATCGTTGTGTAAAAATCAAAAACATTATATACTGGACAAGATAGAAATAAAGGGAAATACTTTGGAAAGGAGTTATCTTATGAACGAGCAACAAAGAAAAGAACAAGATCAAATTAAACAGGCATCGTCCGTGGACAGAAAATCCAGCCAGGACAAGCCTTTACATGAGAAAACAGCAGAAGATTTTGCTCATTATTTCGAAACCACTTATGAACCGCCTAATATTAATAAAGCGAGAAAACGCGGTCGTGATGATATAGAAGTACATTATGATTTTGATATACCGGAAAAAGTACGTGCGATAGGGGAAGGAAAGAAATATTTAATCCGCACGTATGGTTGTCAAATGAACGAACATGACACCGAAGTAATGGCAGGTATTCTCACTGAAATGGGCTATGAAGCGACCGCAGATGTAAATGAAGCGGATATTATTTTATTAAATACTTGTGCTATTCGTGAAAACGCAGAAAACCGGGTATTTGGTGAGATTGGACATTTAAAACCACTGAAAGTAGAAAATCCGGATTTAATTATTGGCGTATGTGGATGTATGTCTCAGGAAGAATCAGTGGTAAATCGCATTCTGCAAAAACACCCACAAGTAGATTTAATCTTCGGTACACATAACATCCATCGACTTCCGAACTTAGTAGAGGAAGCTATGTTCAGTAAAGCACAAGTAATTGAAGTGTGGTCGAAAGAGGGAGATATCATAGAAAATCTTCCGAAAGCGAGAAAAGGTAAAATCAAAGCTTGGGTTAATATTATGTATGGTTGTGATAAGTTCTGTACATATTGTATTGTTCCAATGACGAGAGGAAAAGAACGCAGCAGACGTCCTGAAGACATCATACAAGAAGTACGGCATTTAGCAGCTCAAGGGTATCAAGAAATCACTTTGCTTGGACAAAATGTAAATGCGTATGGAAAAGATTTTACTGATTTAGACTACCGCTTTGGAGACTTAATGAACGATATGCATAAAATTGACATTCCTCGTGTTCGTTTTACCACTTCTCATCCGCGTGACTTTGATGATCATTTAATCGAAGTACTGGGGCAAGGTGGAAATTTACTTGATCATATTCACTTGCCAGTACAGTCTGGAAGTAGTCACATCTTACGAAAGATGAATCGAAAATATACACGAGAAGAGTATTTAGAATTGGTTGGTAAAATTAAGCGCGCGATGCCTAATGCAACATTGACTACGGACATTATTGTCGGATTTCCGAATGAAACAGATGAACAATTTGAAGAAACTATGACTTTGATGGAAGAAGTTGGCTTTGAGGCAGCTTACACCTTTATTTATTCGCCGAGAGATGGCACGCCAGCAGCTAAAATGAAAGACAATGTACCAATGGATGTGAAAAAAGCACGGTTACAACGATTGAATGAGCTGGTAAATAATCAATCAAGAGCTTCAATGGAAGAATATAAAGGCCAAGTTGTAAAGGTGTTGGTCGAAGGCGAAAGTAAAAAAGATGATCAAGTTTTAGCGGGCTATACAGAAAGAAACAAAGTGGTTAATTTTGTCGCTCCTAAATCTTTAGTTGGTAAAATCGTCGACGTGAAAATTACTGAAGCAAGAACATGGTCTTTAAATGGAGAATTAGTCGAAAATACAGTTGGAGTGAGTGAATAATGGTTACTTATACACGTGAGCAAGTATTAACGGAAGCAAAAGACTTAGCAGCGAAGTTAGCTGGAACAGAAGAAATAGAACGCTTTAAAGAAGTAGAGGCAAAGATTAACCAAAATGATAAAGTACAACGTTTAATTTCACGAATTAAGATATTGCAAAAACAAGCAGTAAATTTGCAGGCTTATGAAAAAACGGAAGCTTTGAAAAAAGTAGAAGCTGAAATTGATCGCGTACAGGAAGAATTAGATGAAATGCCGGTTGTTCAAGAGTTTCAAGAAATTCAAACCGTTGTGAACGATGTGTTGCAGTTAGTATCTGGTACCATTGCTCGTGAAGTAACTAATCGAGTGATAGAAGACACTGGTGGTGACCTTTTAGCGGGTGAAACAGGGTCAAAAGCCCAACAGAGTGCAGGCTCATCAGCTTGCTGTCAAGAATAAACAGAAACCTTAAGTGCAGGAAGAATCGCTGTACTTAAGGTTTTTCTATAGATAGCATAAACAGATAAATATTACTTACTACACAAATGCCATGGGAAGCTCGCTATGGAAACTAAGATCAACATTACTATTTTTTTTGAATAAGCACTATGATGATTTAAATCACAGCTGAGCAAGATTACATCGTGGTAAAATAAACAATGTAGGAGAAAGGAAGCTTTTATGACTGATTATTTAAATGAAAAAACCATTACCTCAAAAGAGATATACACTGGAAACATGATTTCCCTTCATGAAGAAGACGTTATTCTTCCTAATGGAAGAACGGGGAACCGCGAAATTGTGAAGCATCCAGGTGCAGTAGCAGTGCTTCCGATAACGGACAATGGTGACATTATATTTGTAGAACAGTTTCGCAAGGCAACCGAACAAGTATTACTGGAAATTCCAGCAGGTAAAATAGAACCAAATGAAGCAAAAGAAAAAACAGCCGTTCGAGAACTGGAAGAAGAGATTGGCTATACAACAAAACAATTACAGTACATCACTTCTTTTTATACATCTCCCGGTTTTGCGAATGAGATCATTCACTTGTATTATACGGATGCCTTAGAAGAAATGGAGCAAAAAGTGGACATGGATGAAGATGAATTTCTAGAAATAAAGACTCTTTCTCTGAAAGAAGCGGAAGAATATATGCAAACAACACCAGCAAATGATATTAAGACCATGTATGCTTTATTATATTTCAAACAACTTGGATTTGATCCATCATGTTAAATTCGTATTTCGCAGATTTGCATATTCATGTTGGACAAGACATGTATGGGGGGCCGGTAAAAATAGCCGCCTCTAAACATCTAACCTTAACGAATATTCTGAAAGAAGCAAGTCGAAGAAAGGGGCTTGATTTAGTAGGAGTGATTGATTGCCATGCACCGTATGTACAAGCAGAAATTCTTCAACTGATACAGCAAGGGAAAGCGGAGGAGTTATCTGACGGCGGCATACAATTTGAACATGTAACGCTTCTGTTAGGTTCTGAAATTGAAATATACGATGAAAATTGCTATGGTCCTTTACATGTGTTATGTTACTTTAAATCTTTACGTTTGATGAAAGAGTTCACGGATTGGTTAAAAGACAAAATGAAAAATATTTCTTTAAGCTCGCAGCGCTATTACGGAACCGCTGTAGCATTACAAAAAAAGGTGAAAGAACTGGATGGTTTATTTATTCCGGCTCATATTTTCACCCCTTTTAAAAGCAGTTATGGAAAAGGGGTGAGACAATCCCTTAGTGAAGTGTTTGATATGAATTTAATTGATGCTGTAGAATTGGGATTGAGTGCGGACACAGAGATGGCAGATCAAATAACAGAATTACATTCCTATGCTTATGTAACGAATTCGGATAGTCATTCTCTAGCAAAAATTGCCCGAGAGTATCAAAAGTTCAAATTAGCTTCTCCTTCATTTAATGAAGTGAAAAAAGCATTAGGACAAGAAGACGGTCGAAGTATAGAGGCAAATTATGGAATGAGTCCAAAATTAGGGAAGTATTATACAACGGTATGTCAAAAGTGTTTCACAGAACTATCTTATACTACAGAAATCTGTCCACATTGTCGGTCTAAAAAAATTATTCCTGGTGTTTATGATCGCATTCAAGCTTTACAAGATGCTACCTCATTCCCGTCTAACAGACCGTCCTACTTTTACCAAGTTCCGTTGGAGTATTTACCGGGTATAGGTCCGAAAACATTTGAAAAACTCATGATGACTTTGGGGACGGAGATGACGATTTTACATCAAAGTTCTAAAAATGCTCTAAGAAAAGAGCTGCCTGAAAAATTAGTTCAACTTATTATAGCTATGCGTTATGGAGAGATTCAAATTCAAGCTGGCGGTGGCGGAAATTACGGTCGTCTTCTTTTGGAGGAAGATCATATAGACATTTAATCAACAAGAAGTATAAGCTTTACTATTTCCAAGCATTATTCTCAATTAACTAATATGTTTTATTTTATTTAGAAATACAATTGATTTGATTGAGAATGGACGTGGTAGAGTTGAAGTACATATTTATCAAGTGTTAAAGGTGGTTTTTTAGAGTAATTATTTTAAATTTATTTCAATCTGTAGTAGAATACGTTGTATAGATTATAATAGTTATAAAATAAAATAGAAAATAATTGATAACATGCTTAGATGAATGTTAATCAGACAGCGGAAAAATGGAGGGTCATTCCATGAAGCAGCGAATTGAACGAATAAAAAAACAATTACATGGACAGGGCTATAAACTAACCCCACAGCGCGAAGCAACATTAACAGTTTTGTTAGAAAGAGAATCAGACCACTTAAGTGCGGAAGAAATCTTTCTGCTTGTTAAAGATAAAGCGCCTGAGATTGGTTTGGCAACTGTCTACCGTACATTGGAATTATTATCTGACTTATCTGTTCTAGATAAGATTAATTTTGGAGATGGTGTTTCCAGATACGATTTAAGAAAAGAAGGTGTAGATCACTTCCACCATCATCTTGTATGTATGGAGTGCGGCCAAGTAGAAGAAGTCATGGAAGATTTATTAAATGATGTAGAGAAAATTATTGAAGATGATTGGCAGTTTAAAGTAAAAGATCACCGTCTTACTTTTCACGGTGTGTGTAAACAGTGTCAAGAAGCAGCAGCAAAAGTAAAAGTGAATGAATAAACAAAGTCTTCCATTAAGCGTGTGAAGGCTTTTGTTTTTCAGTTTTAATTTTTTGGTCATTCCGCTAAGTGACGAAAGCTCTGGTACATATACGATGAGTTCCTTTCATTGGTTATTTATAGTGCAGTTGTAGCAATAATCATGTAAGATAAAGGGAAAGACTATTCTTCAACATAAAGGAGAATCTAAATGTTACAACATGCATTAGATGATTTTTTTCATTACATTCAAATTGAACGAGGGTTAACCCGAAATACGCTTGTTTCATATGAAAGAGATTTAAATAAATACGCTCATTTTTTGAAAGATGAGCAAGAAATAACGGAATGGGGACATATCGAACGAACGAATATTATCGCTTTTTTATATACATTAAAAGACAGCGGGAAATCGCAAGCTACTATGGCGCGAATGATATCTTCGATTCGTGCTTTTCATCAATTTTTAATCCGGGAACAATATTCAAAGAAAGACCCTAGTTTACACATTGAAACCCCGAAAAAAGAAAGACTGCTTCCGGAAGTGCTGTCTACCGAAGAAATTGATATGCTTCTAGATATTCAGGAAGACTCTCCTTTAGCAGAAAGAAATAAAGCGATGTTAGAATTGATGTATGCAACGGGACTCCGTGTGTCAGAATTAACGCATTTACAAACGGCAGATTTGCACTTGTCGATGGGTTTTGTTCGCTGTTTCGGAAAAGGCGGTAAAGAAAGAATTATTCCTTTAGGCGATTATGCCAGCAATGCCTTAGATATATATTTAGAACATGGACGAAAGTTATTGGTGAGAAAGAATCCAGAAGAAAAAGCATTATTTGTCAATCACCACGGTCGCTCGTTGTCACGTCAAGGCTTTTGGAAAATAATTAAACAAGTTGCGTTGGATCAAGGGTTGATTAAGACGATAACCCCACATATGCTGCGTCATTCTTTCGCTACGCATCTTTTGGAAAATGGCGCAGATTTGCGTGCTGTCCAGGAGATGTTGGGGCATGCAGATATTTCAACTACGCAAATTTATACTCATATTACAAAAACAAGATTAAGAGATATGTATGAACAATTTCATCCAAGAGCATAATGTTTAAATAAAAAATGTGGGTTGTTTTGAATACTTATTGGATCATGGAAAGAAACACAGACACGTTTCTTTCTTTTTTCGTAATGGTAGTAATAGTTTAGAAAAATACTCTACATTCATACTCAGTTCGAAAGTTCATCCATTTGATTTAAAAACATGATGTATTCAAATGCTATGACGAATTAAAGGAGTTTCCGTTTTTATGAGAGATTTTCCGGAATTGAAGCAAAAAATGAATAAAAAATTCATTAAAGCAACGATTTTGAGTGAAGTTTTAGAAGATATTATTATAGTAGGAGTACTTGCCCTTTTATATGGGTTAAACCTTCAATTTAATTGGCCAACGTGGCTAGGGTGGATTTGGATTACACTGGCTGTTCTGCTTGTCATAATAGATATATGGTCGATTGGCCTCAGACCATACTTGTTATATAAAAACACGCGGTATGAAATAAATGAAGACTATTTACAGGTGAAATCAGGAGCCATGTTTGAAAAATTTGAAATGATACCAATGACTAAAATACAATCTGTGGAAACGAATCAGGGTCCCATTATGCGTAAATTCGATTTATGTACGGTGTCCGTGGAGACGATGGGGTCTACTCATGCCATTTTAGGCATAGAAAAGAAAAAGGCAATTCAAGCACGAAACGACATCGCACAATTTGCAAAGATAAAGGAAACAGCAGGATGAGCCAAGGCCCTAAACGTTATCATCCATTTATTATTTGTTTTCAAATAGGGACATATCTCAAAAATGCCTTTCTGCCCTTTTTACTTTTATTTGTGTTTAACTATCAATCGGATATGTTTATTTGGAAATATGGCCGATATGTATTTCTCGTTATCACTATGTGGACCATCTTTTCTTATGGTGTAAATTGGTTTTTCAAAAAGTATGAATTATCAGCTGATGCATTTTATTTCTATGAAGGAATATTCACAAAAGAAGAGCGAATTGTTCCTTATTACCGTATACAGGATATTCAACAACATAGAAATATTGTACATCATATTCTACGACACACTTCTTTGCGCTTTGAAACAGCTTCAGGCGGAGAGAATGCGTCCATTACTTTTCACACTCTTCCTGTCCAACAAGCGGAAAAAATGAAAGCATTTGTAGATTATGCTGTATCTTCCAGTACAGAAGTGGATGAAGAAAAGGACGAACAATTAAGAAAAGAACCGTACGTACAAAACCAAACGAAACGTACTATACATTTCTCTCCATCGCGACAAGATTTAATGTTTGCTTTTTTAACTTCCTTCAAATTTCTGGCGTTGATGCCGATTTTGATGTCGATATACGTTAAATTAGATGGAAGGTTGGACTTAGATAAACATTTGAGTAGTGTCCATTCTTTTTTCTCAAGTGCCTGGTGGCTAATTGCTTTCGTTGTTATTTTTCTTTTAATTATATCTGTATTCGTCGGTATGACACAAATTTATCTTAAGTATGGAAAATATGAAATTGCATCAGATGAGAAACATATTTATATTACACAGGGACGCATGAATGAAAGTTCCTTTGCAATTAGAAAAAGCAATGTACAAGCAATTCAAATAGAGCAAACATTAATGAAACGTATATTAGGCATGGCAGAAATTAAATTAATCAGTGCCGGAAGTTTAGAAGTAGGCAGTGATGATCAACAGATAAATGCGTTGTATCCGTTTTTACGACATAATCGTGCTTTGTGGTTATTGCATGAATTGTTACCGGATTATGAATTGAGAAACGAAAGAACTTTACATCAGCATCCGTTGCAAAAGTTATGGATAAATTTACTGAAATTAAGTGTGACAAGTCTGGGCTTGATAGGAATTCTATATGTTTTCCAAATGTATAATTTTATAGATGTACCATTTTGGTTAAATGTTACAGTTTGGCTAGTATTTGCTTTTTTTATATTGATAGTATACCTGGATTTTCGATGCAGCGGCTATACACATGATAAAGAGTGGATTCATATTCAGACAGGAGCATTGACTAGAACTGTTTTTATAACTAAAAGAGGAAAAGTTATCGGAGTAAACGCAAATCAGTCTATTGTACAGAAACCTTTTCGTTTAGCAAATATCGAAATCGTCAATCGGGCTTCTCCGGTGAAGTATACAGTAGTGTCTCATATATCAGCTCAAGAAATACGTCTTTTTTTACACTGGTTTCAACATAGAACAAAGGAAATTGAAACTAAGTGAGCAATTAATTCTTTTGTTTTGAAGCACAATATGGTACATTGTTTTTATCTTTACAACGAGTATAGAAGTATGGAGGATATACATGACAATTGAAAATCATCCGTTTAAAACAAATACAGCGGGACATTTATTAATAGGCGGCCTGGATGCGTCAGAACTTGTTCATGAGTACGGCACCCCGATATATGTGTATGATGTTGAAGTAATCAGGGATAATTGCCGTTCATTTGTGAACGCTTTTGAGCAATTGGGTGTAAAGTCTCAAGTTAATTATGCAAGTAAAGCTTTTTCTTCTATTGCTGTATTACAAGTCATGGAAGAAGAGGGGTTAAGTATTGATGTTGTTTCTGCTGGAGAATTATACACGGCTATTCAAGCAGATTTTCCGAGTGAAAAAATCCATTTTCATGGCAACAACAAGAGTAAAGAAGAACTGCAATTAGCTATCGATTATGATATTGGCTGTGTCGTTGTTGATAATTTTTACGAGATTCAATTGTTGACAAATTTATTGAAAAAACAACAGAAAACAATGGATGTGCTTATTCGGGTAACACCTGGCATAGAATCTGAGACACATGAGTACATCATGACTGGAAATGAAGATTCTAAATTTGGTTTTAATATTCAAAATGGACAGGCAGATGAAGCATTACAACAGTTGCATCAACATCCCTTTTTAAATTTAAAAGGGATTCATAGTCATATTGGATCGCAGATTTTTAATACGAAAAGTTTTACATTATCGATTGAAATGGTATATGCTTCCATTGAGAAATGGCATAAGCAATATGGTTTTGTGCCCGATATTTTAAACGTTGGCGGAGGATTTGGTATTCGATATACAAAAGAAGATACACCAATTGCCAACCAGCGATACATCTCAGAAATTGTTCGTAAAATAGGGGAAGAGTCGAAAAAGTTACAAATGAAAATGCCTGAGATATGGATTGAACCCGGCCGTTCTATAGTTGGAGAGGCGGGGGTGACCTTATATCAAGTAGGGTCAACTAAAGACATTGCAGGTGTGCGCAAGTATATAGCAGTAGATGGAGGCATGAGCGATAATATTCGTCCTGCACTTTATCAGGCGAAGTATGATGCGGTGATAGCGAATAAAGTCAATTACGAAACAGAAGAAATTGTCTCTATTGCTGGAAAATGTTGTGAATCAGGAGATATGCTCGTTTGGGATGTGCCTCTTCCAGAGGTAGAACATGGAGATATTGTAGCAATGTTTTCTACTGGTGCGTATGGATACTCTATGGCAAGCAATTATAATCGTCTTCCGAAACCTGGGGTAGTTTTTGTGGAAAATGGACACTCTCAATTAGTAATCCAAGGAGAAAAGTTGGAAGATATCGTACGCTTAGACAAGCCATATCGCTCCGTTACAAGGTTATGATTGGAAGTATGAATCAAGATGCTGTAGAATCAGAAAAGGCTAGTAATAAAAACATATATACAAGGAGTTGGAGAAATTTGAGTACAGGGTATATTAAAATGGCAACAGGAGAAGTAATTGAATTTGAATTATATGAAGAGGCAGCTCCAAATACAGCAGCTAACTTCGAGAAACTGGCAAATGAGAACTTTTATGATGGCTTAACTTTCCATCGCGTTATTCCAGGATTCGTTAGTCAAGGCGGTTGTCCGAATGGGAATGGAACAGGGAATGCAGGATATACTATCAACTGTGAAACGGAAGGAAATCCTCACAAGCATGCCGAAGGATCCCTATCAATGGCACATGCAGGAAAAGATACAGGAAGCTGCCAATTTTTTATCGTTCATGAGCCACAACCGCATCTAGATGGTGTGCACACTGTCTTCGGTCAAGTTACTTCTGGAGTAGAGATTGCAAAAGCAATGCAAAACGGAGATAAAATAGAAGAGATCGTCGTTCATAACGCATAAGAGGCAATGTGGATTATAGGAGTCGAAATCGTTTTATTTTTTCTGATTGCTCCATTTTGCACGATGTTTCATGAAACGGGGCACGCACTTGCTGCAAAATGGAGACAAGCTGATAATGTAGTAATAACGATTGGGCGAGGCGCGCCTTTATGGTATAAATCTTGGTATGGAATCCAAATAATCATGCGAAAATGGATATTTTTAAGCGGTTATGTTGCATCGAGTAAACAGAATTCCTATTCAACAAAAGAAAAATGTTTCATTGCCATAAGTGGACCAGTATTTAGCCTGTTATTAGCAGCTGTATTTTGGTGGTTGAACTTGTTATTGCCTTTTCGTTATCTATTTTACATGCTTTGTTTATTTAATATATGGATTGGTTTTATAAATCTGATTCCCTTTAAAATTGGACAAAAAGAGTCTGATGGGTATACTATATATAAACAGTTATGTAACTTGAAGAGTTAAACTTTGCTTCCGGGAATGTTTGTTAAAGGTGTAATTAAAATATAATGAACAAAGTAAAGTTGCTTACGTTCAATTGAATGAGGAGTTTGTATGTTAATTCGTTATAAGAGAAACCAAGAGAAAATCGCTATGGGATTACTGTCCTTTATGCCAATTGAAAAAGATATTAAATCATTATTACAAACGATTAATGAGTATGAATCGAATGAAAATTGGCATCTTTATCTATGGAAAGAAGAAGACGGAGTCGTAGGGGCGATCGGTTTAAAAATAGAAAATGAATTAAATGTTATCATCCAGCATATTTCTGTAAATCCATCCTATCGTAATTTAGGAATAGGGAAAAAGATGGTAGATGCTATCATTCAACAGTATGGGGATAAATATGATGTGTGTTCGGATGAATTTACAAAAGATTTTTTCGAGGACTGTATAGAAAGAAAAACAAATAATGAATCAGATGATGAATAATGATTGCCAGCCCATTTTACGGCTGGCTTTGTTCGTTCATCGGATTTAATTTTCGGGAATGTTTTATGATTAAAAAAGTGAAAAATACTATAATAAAACGAATCATCGTTCGTGGGAGATAATCAATGAGTAAATAATTTTACAGAATGATTATTTATGAAGCAAGGGGGAAAAACATGAGTGAACGCTACAAAGTGATTTTAGATACGTTCGAAGGACCTCTTGATTTATTGTTGCATTTAATCCATCAGTTAGAAATTGATATCTATGACATCCCCGTAGCAGAAATCACCAATCAATATATGACTTATATCCATACGATGCAGGAGCTTGATTTAAATGTTGCCAGTGAATATTTAGTAATGGCAGCTACACTTTTAGAAATGAAAAGTACAATGCTATTGCCTAAAAAAGAAATTGAAGAAGAATATGAGGAATATGAAGAAGATCCGCGGGATGAATTGGTGAATCAATTAGTTGAATATAAGAAGTATAAAGATGCAGCACTCCAGCTAGAAGAGTTAGAACTAGAAGAAAATCAAATATACACGAGGGAAAGCATGACGTTTGAACAATCATCACAAAAAGAAGTAGAACGTGGCCCGCTATCTATTTATGATATGCTTCAAGCGTATCAGAGTATTTTGAAACGCCAATCATTTTATCAACCTTTAGAAACAAAGATACAAGAAAAAACAGTTTCAGTAGAAGAACGTATGAACGATATACAAGAATATTTGAAGGATCAAAAACAGTCCGTCGCCTTTCATCGGTTGGTTGCTTCTCCTTCTCGCTCTATGATTGTAGCGACCTTCTTAGCTGTTTTACATATGTTGAAAGTGAAAAGTATACACTGTAAACAGGATGCACAATTTGGCGATATTTTAGTAAGTTGGATAGGTGAATACAAATGACAGCAGAACTAAAAGGAGCTGTAGAAGGACTACTATTTGTCAGTGGGGATGAAGGGATTACCCAAAAACAAATCAGCCGCATCTTGGAAATATCTGAGGAAACAACCGCACATTTGCTCCATGAATTAATATTTGATTATGAAAACATCCAACGTGGGATGATGATTATGAAATCGAATGATATTTATCATTTAACTACCAAACCACAACATAATATCTATTATAAAAAGTTAATGGAAGAACCTCGCTCTTCAAGGTTGTCGCAAGCAATGTTGGAGACACTTGCCATTATATGCTACAAGCAGCCTGTCACCAAAGTAGATATTGAAGAGGTACGGGGAGTTAATAGTGATTATGCAATTCAATCTCTTGTACAAAGAGCGTTGATTGAACAGAAGGGGAGAAAAGAATCAGTCGGGCGCCCGATCCTATACGGTACAACGAAAGGTTTTCTTACGTATTTTGGTTTGACCTCCTTACAAGATTTACCAGTGCTTCCAGAAGAAACAGCGGATATTTTGTCTGAAAAGGAAATGGATTTATTTTTTGATTCATCATTTTTAGAAGAAGATTCTTAAAAGCAGAGAAGTAACGTTAGCGCATCATTCATAAAATAAAAAAAATTATCAAGAACAAAGCGTTAATGGCCGAAGCATTAACGCTTTAATTTATGGTTTTCTCTATGCTATGATGAAGTGAGTTTATAGGCGTTAGAAGAATATTTTAAAGAGGGTAGGAATAAATATGGAAACTAAACAAGAGCGTTTACAAAAGGTAATCGCACAAAGTGGTGTGACTTCCAGAAGAAAAGCAGAGGACTATATAACAGCTGGAAGAGTAAAAGTAAATCAGGAAGTCGTACGCACCCTCGGGACAAAGGTGTATCCGTCAGACGAAATTGCAGTTGATGATATACCGCTTAATAAAGAGAAAAAAGTATATTATGTATTAAATAAGCCAAGGGGCTATATTTCATCTGTTAAAGATGACAAAGATAGAAAAACAGTATTAGATTTGATGGAAGAGGTGCCAGAACGCGTATTTCCAGTGGGAAGATTGGATTTCAACAGTTCTGGTTTAATTGTGATGACAAATGATGGAGAATTTGCTAATAAACTGATGCATCCCAAGTATCAAATTAAAAAAGTCTATGTAGCAAAAGTAGAAGGAATTCCGACTCAGGAGCAACTAGCTAAGTTAAAAAAAGGCGTTAAAGATGACGGCGAATGGTTGAAAGCTGTGAATTACACTATTCAATCAAAAGATAAACAAAAAAATACGGCTATTATCGAATTGACTTTGCATGAAGGGAAAAATCGTCATGTAAGACGGATGATGGAAGCATTAGGTTTTCCAGTTCAAAAATTGAGCCGAAAACAATATGGTATTTTAAACTTAGAAGGTTTAGCTTCAGGGAAGTGTCGTGAATTGACCCACCAGGAAAAACATCAATTATTAATGATTGCTCACGAAAATGTTAAACATTAGACAAAATTTAACTGTTTAAAAGTGTTATAATATCTTTGGGAGTGATTGCCGTGAGAGTTGAGGAAGCGAAACATAAAAAAAGAAATAAGAAAAGGAAAAGGTATATATTCAGAATTTCAGTGTTAATTGTGCTAGTAGCTGCAGTCGCTTATGCTTTAGTACAAAATTTTAATAAAGATAAAGATATACATGAAGTGGGCGATGAAGCACCGAATTTTGAATTAACTCAAGTTAGTGATAATGAGAATGAGAAAGGGGATAAGCTTCGTTTAAGTGATTTGGAAGGAAAAGGTGTTATGCTGAATTTCTGGGCAACATACTGTGAACCATGCGAACGAGAAATGCCTTATATGGAAAAGCTATACCCGGAATATGAAGATGATATCGAAATCGTCGCCGTGAGTTTAGACTCCAGTGAGTTGGTGATTGATCGCTTTATTGATAAACATGATTTAACTTTTCCAGTTGTACATGATACAAATAGTGAAGTAATGGATTTGTATAATATTAGTCCACTTCCTAGTACCATATTCATTGATCCGGAAGGAAATATTGTAGATAAAGTGAATGGAGAATTGTCTCTGGAAACATTAGAGGAGCACTTTAAAGAAATTCAGCCAAAATAGACAGAAGTATTGTGAGGGATATACATGGGCGTCAATCATGTTAAATGTGAATGTGGTCATATAAACCCGGAAGGAACGGTGTTATGTGAAGCTTGTGGTAAGCCAATAGAAAAAAACCAGCATATTGATGGAAATGAAAATAAGAAACTATTGAATATGCGCTACGATGGAGCTTCAAGAAGGTCACAAACGTATAATCAGTCCATTGTAGATAAGATATGGAATTTTTTCTCATCCGTGAGAAATGGTGTTATTTTAATTGTTATTGCCTTGGTGGCTTCTGGGATAGGGACTATTTTTCCTCAAGAAATGTATATCCCTGAAGAAGCAGTTAATCGGGACCCGGCAGTGTTTTATGAAGATTGGTACGGCATATTTGGAAAGATTTATTACCAACTGGGATTACATAATTTATATAGTTCCTGGTGGTATATGATACTCATTGCGTTAATTGGTGTATCTCTAGTTATTTGTAGTATTGATCGTTTTGTACCGCTTCGAAGAGCACTTAAAATGCAAAAACCAAAACGCCATTATACATTTCTTAGTAGACAGCGCTTGTTTAGTAATTCGGGGAATGTTTCTGAAGAAGATAAAAAGAAAGTGGTTGACCGTCTGAAAAAGAAGCGTTATAAAATTACCGACGAAAATGGTTATATATTAGCTGAAAAAAACAGATTCTCCAGATGGGGTCCTTATGTTAATCATATTGGTTTAATTATTGTATTGCTTGCGGCTCTCGTACGAATGTCTCCCATTATGTTTTTAGATGATTATGTTTGGGTGAGGGAAGGAGAACAAAAAGTCCTTCCGAGCACAGATAGTGAATATTTTATTGAAAACAAAAAATTCACATTGGAAACGTACGATGCAGAAGATGAAGAGAATGAGAAATTTAAAGACGCCATAGAACAGCAAGGTATGATTGAAAAAAATTATCAAACCGATGCAGTTATTTATAAGGCAAAAGATAAAGAAATCGCTGGAGAAGAAGAAGAATTAGAGAAAGTAAAAGAAGGCTCTCTCCAAATGAATAAGCCAATGAAGTTTGATGGTTATACATTATACCAATCTGGCTATCAGGAAAATGAGTTTTCAGATATGACATTCGGCATTTATGAAACTGACGAAGAAGATGGAGATTCATTAGGGGAAGTGACGATAGACACGTTAAAGCCAGATCAAGAATATGAAACAGATAGCGGATTTAACGTGGAAGTAGTGCAGTTTTATCCGGAATATGAGATGAAGGATGGCGAGCCGAGATCTATTTCTAAATTTCCGAGGAACCCAGCCTTTGTGCTTGAAGTAACACCTCCAGATTCGGATGAATCCGAATTAAGTTTTGTCGGGATTGGTAAGAATATTGATGCTACAGGTGAAAATGATTATAAACTGCAGATTCAAGATTATAATCAGCGGTATGTCAGTGGTATAACGGTCCGAAAAGATTATACGATTCCGTTCTTTATCATCGGTGCAGCAATCTTTTTAATCGGTGTGATGCAAGGAATGTATTGGTACCACCGCCGCATTTGGATTAACCCAGATGAGAAGGGAATGCTGCTTGCAGCACATACCAATAAGAATTGGTACGGTATTAAAAAAGATATCGAGTATGCAATCCAAGATACTGATTTTCAAATGGTTACAGATCAAGAGGAAGAAAAGGAAATGGAAGACGATACCCGGGAGGTTTAATCAATTATGGGCAGTTTAATAGAAGTAAGTAGAACAGCTTTATATATTGCTTTTATTTTGTATTTGGTTGCTACATTATTCTTTGGAGCAACCATTAAAGACAAACGAACAGCAGATATGAGTAAAAAAGGCGTTGCAGGAACAATTGGTATTTCAGTGACTATCCTTGGTTTCTTAGCCCAGCTCGTTTACTTTATTACGAGATGGGTCGCTGGTGGTCATGCTCCAGTGAGTAATATGTTTGAATTCGTAACGTTTTTAGGGATGAGTTTAGTATTAGGCTTTATTATCCTTTACTTTATTTACCGACTTGGAGTGCTTGGATTATTTGCATTACCAATCTCCATGTTAATCATTGCATATGCCAGTATGTTTCCGACGGATATTTCTCCTTTGGTTCCGTCATTACAAAGTAACTGGTTGTATATTCATGTTACGACAGTGTCTTTATCACAAGGTATTTTGGCAATCAGCTTTGTTGCAGGACTGATTTATTTAGTTCGTCAAGTGGATCAAACAGTGAGAAATAAGAAAAATGTCTGGTTGGAAATTATAATGTATTTACTTATTGTAAGTCTTGGTTTCGTTATTGTTTCCAGCTATTTCACAGCGACAGACTATCAAGCAACGTTTGAAGTGCCTAATGGAGAAGATGTTTCGGAAGTAAACTTTGACATGCCGGCTATTACTGGTCCTAAAGGTGGCGAAATGGTTTCGGATGGGAAGATGAGTCCTTTCTTTTCTACACCCGATTGGTTCCAGGGAGATGGTGCACCGAAGAAGTTTAATACACTTATTTGGTCATTCTTAATCGGGACCGTCATTTACGGAATTATTCGCTTGATTTTGCGAAAGCGAATTGCAGCAAAAATACAGCCTTTACTTCATAGAGTCAGTCCTAATTTAGTGGATGAAGTGATGTATCGTTCTGTTACAATTGGTTTTCCTTTGTTTACATTAGGCGGACTAATTTTCGCCTCCATATGGGCTCAAATTGCTTGGGACCGTTTCTGGGGTTGGGACCCTAAAGAAGTATGGGCACTTGTTACTTGGTTTTTCTATGCAGCTTTCTTGCATTTAAGATTATCACGCGGCTGGCATGGAGAGAAATCTGCCTGGCTTGCCGTTATTGGATTTGCCATTATTATGTTTAATATTATTGTGGTGAATTTAGTACTTGCAGGCTTGCATTCCTACGCGTAATATAGAAGTAGCAGTGAAAATCTAAAAGTGACAGTAAAAACGAGGAGGATACTTCTGTGGAAACGAACCAAAGAGTATTAGTTGTTGATGATGAAGAGCGAATCAGACGGTTAATTCGTATGTATCTGGAACGTGATGATTTTGAAGTAGAAGAAGCGGAAGAAGGGCAAGAAGCTTTAGACATGGCTCTTCAAAATGATTATGATGTCATTCTGCTTGATATTATGATGCCGGAAATGGATGGTATTGAAGTGTGTGAAGCATTACGAAAAGAAAAAAACACACCAGTCATCATGCTTACTGCGAAAGGGGAAGAATCAAACCGGGTTCAAGGGTTTGAGGCAGGGGCAGATGATTATATTGTGAAGCCATTTAGCCCAAGAGAAGTAGTATTGCGAGTAAAAGCAGTGTTGCGCAGGACTGGTTCTCAAGGATCTAAAACGACAACAGCTCAAACAAATAACTTAATTGTTTTTCCTAATTTGACGATTGACCTTGATGCCTATCGCGTTACAACGAACGAGAAAGAAGTGACACTTACACCGAAAGAATACGAATTACTCGTTTTTTTAGCGGAATCGCCTGACAAGGTATATAAGCGGGAAGACTTATTAAAAGAAGTATGGGAATATGAGTTTTTCGGCGATTTAAGAACAGTAGATACGCATGTAAAACGATTGCGTGAAAAATTAAACAACGTCTCAGAAGAAGCAGCAAAAATGATTGTCACCGTTTGGGGCGTTGGCTATAAGTTAGAAGTCGAGGACACCTGATGTTTTGGCGAAGCGTTGTAGGGAAACTAGCAATAACGATTTTATTGCTAGTTTCTTTTGTATTATTCATTCTATCTATTTTGCTCCTCGAGTTTTTTGAAAATTTCCATGTACAGGAAGCAGAAAAGGTGATGCTGCAAACTGCTTCTAAAGTGTCGGAGTTAGTAGAAGAACATGATGAAAAATCTTTAATTATGGAAATGGTTGATCGCGTAAAAGATCCAACGAGTCGTGTTATGGTTTATTTTGATGAAGAAGATAAATGGATTTCAGATACAAACAATCCATTATTACAGGATATGGACGATTTGGATCCTGATAATAATGAAGTCCTCCAATCTGTGCTTAATGAGGGAGAAACATATAATGATGTTCTTACACTCGATGACAAAGAAAAAACGGAAATAATGGTGATCGGAGAGCCTCTGCCAACACAAGATGGAGCTATATTTGTATACGAGTCTTTGGATGTCATTAACCAGACGAAAGCAGAGACGACAAAGATTATTTTTGTCGCAGCGGCGATAGCTATTTTACTGACAACTATTTTTGCATTCTTCTTATCTACTAGAATTAGCGCACCGTTAATTCAAATGCGAAAAGCTTCCATGGGCTTAGCGCGAGGGGAGTTCGATACGAAACTGCCTGTGTTAACGAATGATGAGATAGGAGACCTTGCGATTGCTTTCAACCATATGGGAGAAGAACTGCATTTTCATATTAATGCTCTGCGACAAGAGAAAGAGCAACTTTCCAGTATTGTAAATTCAATGGCAGATGGAGTCCTGACCGTTACTCGAAGTGGGGATATTATAGTAAGTAATCCTCCTGCTGAAGAGTTGATTCAAAGCATTTTGTTTGAGAATAATCAAGAACAAGGGGTTTCTCCTCACCAATTGCCTGAAGCTTTAGAAGAGATATTACAACAAGTCATTGCAGAGGAAAAAGATGTATTGCAAGAGTTGGATATTCAGGGACGAACCTGGGTAATGATTATGACTCCGCTTTATGATCATGCTTATATTCGGGGAGCTGTTGCAGTGATTCGTGATATGACAGAAGAAAGGCAACTGGATAAATTGCGAAATGATTTCATATCAAATGTGTCTCACGAGTTACGGACGCCTATTTCATTGTTGCAAGGATATAGTGAAGCCATTGTCGATGATGTGGCTGAATCAGCCACCGAAAAAAATGAGTTGGCACAAATTATTTATGATGAATCTTTACGTATGAATCGATTAGTAAACGAATTACTCGATATAAGTCGTATGGAAGCTGGTCATATGCAATTAAATCTTGAGGAAATAGATGTTACAACGTTTGTTTCTAAGATTTTAAAGAAATTCCAAAAACTGGCAAATGAAGAACATATTCAATTAGAACTGACTAGCGAAATTGAAAAGGAAATGATTTTTGTTGATGGAGACCGGATAGAACAAGTCTTTACTAATTTAATTGATAATGCAATTTCACATACAAGAGAACATGGGACTGTACATGTAACGGTTCGCAGTACGCCTGACCAATTTTCAGCTGAAATTGAAGATTCGGGCTCCGGTATTCCGGAAGAAGATTTATCTTTTATTTTCGAGCGATTTTATAAAGCGGATAAATCACGTAAAAAAGACCGGAAGAAAAAAGGTACTGGACTTGGTTTATCGATAGTTAAAAACATTGTAGAGGCACATGATGGAACTGTTTCTGTAAAAAGTAAAGAAGGAAAAGGAACTGCCTTTATGTTTAAAATCCCTCAATAAATATAAAATATATAGGAATAGAAGAGGTATCCATAGATGAAGCATATTTGGATGAAAATTAGCACGATGCTAATAGCGGTCGCCTTGTTATTTGGGTGTGCAAATAATAATGAAGCAGAAAATGAAGCAGAAGAAGCGATCGATGCTTCAATCTCAATAACAATATCAGAAGATGAAGGAGAAGAGATTATCTCTGAAGATGATTGGGATATAGAGGAAGGCGATGTTTTAATGGACGTGCTAAAAGATCATTACGATATTGAAGAAGATGAAGGGTTTATCGAATCTATTGAAGGTGTTTCTCCTGAAAAAGATGAAGAAAAGGCCTGGATGTATTTTGTTAATGATGAAATGGCAGAAGTCGGCGCAGCTGAATATGAAGTAGAAGCAGATGACGATATTATTTTTGATCTACAAAGTTATGAGTAACTAATTACTAAAGAATCCACTAGATAAACTAAGTGGATTCTTTTTTGTTCTTAAAAAAAATGGTATAATAAAATTGTTAACTATGCGGGACAGGAGACCAATGCATTGCTCTATCAAACTCTGTTATTACATATGCAAAATGCTTTAGCGCAAGAACGTTCCGTTTCAGGCGCTTATTATATTTTAACTGGAAAGCAATCGATTCAAACGATACAAGATGCTAAGTTATTCCACCTGGAATCGTATTACGGAGTATATCGTTCTTTAAAAAAACAAGATTACATGGAACGCATCGATACCCTTGTGGATTCCGGATTTCTACAAGCTGTGGAGGAAGAAAACCACTTTGAATTAACTAATAAAGGACAATATTTCCTCAATCAACATCAATCTTTATTACAGCAGTATTCTTTTCAAGGGATTCATTACCATTCCATCGACCGTATCTTTTATAAACGTTTATTATTGCTAATCCAAGTTTGGACAAATGCGCAGCAAAATAATGCCACGTACATTCCTGTTGTTGATGAAAAAGCGATTACTAATTGGGTAAAAAAATTACTTCAACAGTTACCAAAATCTGCTAATATTTACTTAAATCAATTGTTTAAGGAAATATTTTTTGCATTTAAGCCCCTTGACATAAATGAGGCCCTAAACATTTGGGTTCGCCAATTAACCGGTTATCGACAAATCGGCTTGACAAAACAGCAGCTAGCAGTAAAATTTGAAAAATCTGTGGAGGACATCCATCTTTTGACGACAAGCGTGACGCATACATTACTGAATCAAATTTATAAACATGCAGATGAGTTCATCTTACTTTCTAACATCTACACTCAAGAAAATAGTGCAACTCGTTTGACCAGATCCGCACAAAGAACTGCAGACTTTTTATACACTCATACACTGGAAGAAATCGCCGAGAAGCGTCGGCTTAAATTAAATACGATTTATGACCATGTGGTTGAAATCTCACTATACGATGTTCATTTTCCTCTTGATCGCTTTGTTCCCTTATCCGTTCAAGTTCAAATTGAACAAGCGATGAAGCAAAGCGGGTCCTGGAAGCTGAAAGAAATAAAAGCGAATTTGCCAGAAGAAATACGATATTTTGATATCCGGCTTGTCATTGCGCACGTGCAAACTTATCTGGATAAAGGAGCAAATAGAAGTGGATGAAAAACTGGAAACGTATTTGCACACCTATTTTGGTTACCATGAATTTCAACAAGGACAACGCGAGATTATAACGGATGTGCTAAAAGGACAAGACGTTTTAGGAGTTCTTCCTACAGGGTCCGGAAAATCTTTGTGCTATCAATTACCAGCCAAAATATTACCAGGGCTGACCATTGTGATTTCACCGCTTATTTCATTGATGATTGACCAAGTGAAGCAAATGAAAGCTTATGCTTATAAAGAAGTAGAAGCCTTACATAGCTTTCAAGCTTGGAAAGATAAACAACAAATTCTTCAACAAATGAACGAGTATAAGCTGCTTTTTATGTCACCGGAATTATTGCAGAACAAGGAAATACAGCATAAAATGAAACAAGTAACCATCTCTTTATTTGTCATTGATGAAGCGCATTGTATTTCACAATGGGGGCATGACTTCCGGCCGGATTATTTACGTCTGCGAAATATATTCGCCGCGTATCAAGAGTCTCCCGTCTTAGCTTTAACAGCTACGGCATCAAGTAAAGTACAAAATGATATAGAACATGCGCTTGAGCGAGTTCCTATGCAAAAACATACTTACTCAATAGAGAGACATAATATATCGCTTGTAGTTGAACAGATTACTGAAGGAGAAACTGAAAAAAAAGAGAGGTTAATCACTTATCTAACAAAATGTCCAGCACCAACGATTATTTACTTTTCCAGTCGGATGAAAGCGGAAGAAATTTCATCCTATATACATGACAAATTACCTGACAGGCAGGTTGCTTATTATCATGCAGGTATGCAACAGGAAGAACGCATGCAAATTCAACAACAGTTTTTGTATAATCAATTAGATATTATTTGTAGTACAAGTGCATTCGGCATGGGAATCAACAAATCGAATATTCATTTAGTTATTCATTATCATATCCCTACACAATTAGAGTCTTTTGTCCAAGAAATTGGCAGAGCAGGACGTGATGGGAAACCAAGTTTAAGTGTAGTACTTTATCGGAAGTCAGAAAAACAAATCCCTTTAACCATTATCCAAAATGAAGTACCGACCATGGAGGAAATCACTGTTGTCTGTGACTATCTTCAAAATCTAGCTTCACAGGGAGAAAGCGTTCCTTCCTTTTCCGAAGAGTTGTCGCAAAAGCTGCAAATAAATGAAGTGAATTGGCGTTTTTTAATGTTTCAATTAGAATATCGAAAAATGATGAAGGATGGTGTACTTGAGTCAGCTCCAGAGAAATGGGAAAAGATTATTGAAGAAATCACAACTTTTTCTAGAAGCCATTATTTAAATAAACAAAAAGAAGTATGGAAGCTGATTAACTGGATGGAAGGAACTACGTGTTTGCGCACTAGTTTATACCGTCATTTTCAAGAACATGTACAAAAAAAAGAAAAGAACTGCTGTAGCAATTGTGGTGTTGCTATTCATGAATTTGCAGATAGCACAGTAAGGAAAACAACTCAAAACGGTCCATCTAAGAACTGGCAAGATGAATTAAGATCGCTATTATTAGAAGGGGTCTAGGCATGAAACAAGCGGATATTATTAAACAACTTTCCGATAAAGAGTTAAAAAAACAACTCCTATTTTCGCAATCGATTTTTTTATTATTGGCAATTGGCTTGAGCCTCTTTTTCTTCAATTCTTTTTTTCGTTGGTTTGCACTTTTCCAATGGGAGCTGGATCAGATTTTAATGTATGGTGTTTTCCCCGCTCTTGGTTTAGTAGTAATCGAATTGATTATCTACAGCATATTGCCGCCTCATTTATTTGACGATGGAGGAATTAACGAACGAATATTTAAGGATCAGTCTATTACTTGGATTATATGTATTTGTTTCATTGTGGCAGTTAGTGAAGAAGCATTATTCAGAGGGGTTATTCAAACCTCTTTTGGTTTTATCTTTGCGAGTAGTATATTTGCGTTAATTCATGTAAGATACTTAAAGAAGCCAATTTTATTTATATTTATACTGGTTACAAGTTTTGGAATTGGTTATCTGTACTATCAGACAGGGAATATTCTGGTGACGATGACTTTTCATTTTATAGTGGATGCATTACTTGGTTTAGTCATTCGATTTAAAAAGTGAGGTGCGGTAAATGTCAGACCACCAAAAGCAAGACCAAGCAGAAAAATTACAACAACTCTTTGCAGAAGTAAATAATCAGGAGCAGACAGATGAAACAAAGGACGCTTCCATAAATGATAAAGAGTTTATTGAGGTGGATGTATTACAACTACCTCCTCGAAGTGAGGTACACCAAACATCCAAATGGAAGCTGCATATTAATTTTCGGTCACCTTGGCTCCGATTTACAAGTGTTTTAGTTCTTCTTGCCGTTGTATTATTTTGTCTGTACTATTTTTTAGGAGATTATTTGCTCGTATTGTTTAAATAAAAGAAAAAGAACGGATATTAAGTCTTAATAAAAGGAATAGCAGATTGTAACTAACTGTTTTCTGCTGTTGGAGAAAGGGAGAAAAAAATGAAAATTGCCGTTTTATACGGAGGAATATCAAAAGAACGAGAAGTGTCTATCTCATCAAGTGAAGGCATTATTCAAGCTTTAGAAAAAAACGGGCATGAAGTAACTGCTATAGATTTTAATCCAAATCAAATGGAAGAAATTTTGAACTTAGAGGTAGACCTGGTTTTCATCGGACTGCATGGGAAATTTGGGGAAGACGGTTGTATTCAAGGCTTACTTGAAATGTTAGATATTCCTTATGTTGGTTCAGGAGTCCTTGCATCATCATTAGCAATGGATAAATATAAAGCAAAACAATTATTTGAACAAAAATCTATTCCAACTGCAAAAGGAAGGAAATATCGTTTAGAATATGAATCGGAAGCTGTGACGATTACAGAACAGATTAAAGAGAATTTTTCGTTGCCTTTCGTAGTAAAACCCAATCAGGAAGGTTCTACTTTGGGCTTAACGATTGTAGAAGATTATCAGGATACACTTGAAGCCGTCCAAAAAGCGTCACATAGTGATGAAATGATTTTAGTCGAAGAGTTTATTAGAGGAAAAGAATTAACAGTTCCAGTGATGGGAAAACATATGGAAGAAAAAGCGCTTCCTATAATTGAAATTATACCTAAAAATCAGATGTATGATTATGAATCGAAATATTCGGATGGTGGGAGCGAGCATGTGATTCCGGCTCGTATCTCTTCTGAAATGACTCAGCAAATTCAAGAGTACGCAGTTTGGGCACATCAAGTGTTAGGATGTGATGTTTATTCACGTGCAGATTTTTTATTAACTGAAGATGGAACACCATACATTCTGGAAGTCAATACCTTGCCTGGAATGACAGCAACAAGTTTGTTTCCTGATTCTGCGAAAGAAGTAGGAATCAGTTATGAAGAAATGATAGAAGAGTTTGTTCAGTTAAGCTTTTAAATCAGTGCGCCTGCAAGCAAAAATGACTTTACAAGGATTGCATAATTGTTCTAAAAGTGTATACTGAAAATTAAGATGTCTTATATAGTAGAGATGGATAATTTAGGAGGTAAACAATATGGTAGCCGAACAATCAGCAGATTCCAATAACGAAGAACCACAAGAAAATAATATTCTGACGTCAACAAGAACGGTTATTAAAGAAGCGTTGGATAAATTAGGTTATCCAAATGAAGTATATGAATTACTTAAAGATTCCTTACGTATGTTAAAAGTAAGAATTCCAATTCGCATGGATGACGGATCTATTAAAGTATTTACAGGGTTTCGCGCTCAACATAATGATGCTGTAGGGCCTACTAAAGGTGGCGTTCGTTTCCATCCAGAAGTAACAGAAACGGAAGTTAATGCTTTAGCAATTTGGATGAGTTTAAAAGCTGGTATTGTTGATTTGCCTTATGGGGGAGGTAAAGGCGGTATTATTTGTGATCCGAGAGAAATGTCTTTCCGCGAATTAGAGGCGCTAAGTCGTGGATATGTCCGCGCAATTAGCCAATTTGTCGGGCCAACGAAAGACATTCCTGCACCGGATGTGTTTACCAATTCTCAAATTATGGCTTGGATGATGGACGAGTACAGTCGTATGGATGAATTTACTAATCCGGGTTTTATTACTGGTAAGCCAATCGCATTAGGCGGTTCACACGGACGTGAATCAGCCACTGCAAAGGGTGTCACAATATGTATTGAAGAAGCAGCTAAGAAACGGGACATTGATATGGAAGGTGCACGTGTTGTTGTACAAGGTTTTGGAAATGCCGGTAGCTTTTTAGCTAAGTTTTTACATGAAGCTGGAGCAAAAGTAGTTGGTATTTCCGATGCTTATGGTGCTCTCCATGACCCGGATGGATTGGATATCGATTATTTACTAGATAGACGGGACAGTTTTGGAACAGTCACGACCCTCTTTAAAAATACGCTAACTAATGATGAATTATTAGAACTTGATTGTGATATTTTAGTTCCGGCAGCAGTACAGAATCAAATCAGAGGAGATAATGCTGCTAATATTAAAGCAGATATTGTTGTTGAAGCGGCGAACGGGCCAACAACAATAGAGGGTACGAAAGTACTTACAGAACAAGGGAAATTATTAGTACCGGATGTGCTTGCTTCTTCTGGTGGTGTGACAGTGTCCTATTTTGAATGGGTGCAAAATAACCAAGGGTATTACTGGAAAGAAGAAGAAGTAGAAGATAAGTTATATGAAGTTATGACCCAATCATTTGAGACCATTTATAACACAGCACGCACTAGAAGAATTGATATGCGACTGGCGGCATATATGGTTGGTGTCCGCAAAACTGCAGAAGCTTCGAGATTTAGAGGATGGGTATAAAAATTAAAGCAGCACCTTACTCCTTTCAGTAAGGTGCTGCTTTAATGAAATAAAAAATTAGGGAAATCCTGTGCTGATATTCCAATGTCAGCTTGCAGGTGGAGGATAACAGAATGACAAGAACATTAAGAATTGCAATTGATGGGCCTGCAGCGGCAGGGAAAAGCACGGTGGCGAAAAAAATTGCCGAGCAGTTATCTATTGTTTATGTAGATACTGGGGCGATGTATCGTGCGTTAACACTTAAAGCATTACAACATGATATTGTTTTACATGAATCAGCTGCTGTTTTTTCTTTATTAGAAAACACAACTATTCAATTAGTTCAAGATGATGAAGAGCAGCAAGTTTATATGGATGCAGAAAATGTTACTCAATTAATACGTACAAATGATGTGTCGAATAATGTATCAGAAGTTGCTCAACATGCTTCGGTTCGTGAGGAAATGGTGAAAAGACAACAAGAAATTGCAAAGAATAAAAACGTGGTGATGGATGGGCGCGACATTGGAACTCATGTATTACCAGACGCGGAGGTAAAGATATTTTTGCTTGCTTCTGTAGATGAGCGTGCTGAACGACGCTTCTTAGAAAATAAGCAAAAAGGGTATGCCACCACTATCGACACATTAAAGAAAGAAATTAAAGAGCGGGATGAAAAAGACATGAACCGAAAAACGTCTCCACTCGTGCAAGCAGATGATGCTCATGTCGTTGATACAACAAGTTTAACCATTGATGAAGTAGTCACAACTATTTTAAAACTATGTAAATAAGCAGTGAAAGACAACTGTAAAGAATTTTTAAAAAATTCCACATAGAAGTTTCGAACCGTTCGTTTTCGTGGTATACTTAGAAAAGAAGGTTTCGGATTTCAAATAGCATATAGGAGTGAATACATATGTCAGAAGAGAACATGGAAGTAGAAGTAGGTAACGAGGTTACCGGAACGGTAGTGAAAGTAGAGGACAAACAAGTGCTTGTCGACATTGGCTATAAATCGGAAGGAGTTATTCCAATTAGCGAGTTATCCAATCTGCATGTGGAAAATGCAGCTGATGTCGTACAAGAAGGCGATGAATTAACGCTTCAAGTAAAAAAAGTTGAAGACGAAGAAGTGGTACTATCGAAAAAATTAGTCGATGCAGAGAAAGCATGGGATGATTTAATTGCAAAATATGAAAATAATGAGACGTTTGAGACTACTGTAAAAGAAGTAGTAAAAGGCGGTCTTGTTGTTGATGTTGGTTTACGAGGTTTTATCCCAGCTTCTCTAGTTGAAACATTCTTCGTAGAAGATTTTGCAGACTATCAAGATCAAACCTTAACTGTAAAAATTGCAGATTTAGATCGCGAACAAAATAGAGTTATTCTTTCTCACCGTGCGATAAAAGAAGAAGAACAAATAAAAGAAAGACAAGCATTATTGCAGTCGTTGGAAGCTGGTCAAGTGATTGAGGGTACCGTACAGCGAATAACCAGTTTTGGAGCTTTTGTTGATGTTGGTGGCGCAGATGGTTTAGTTCATATTTCTGAATTAGCACATAACCATGTCGAACAGGTTTCCGATGTTTTATCTGAAGGCGACAAAATTAATGTAGAGATTTTATCCGTTGATTTAGATAGTGAACGCATTTCGCTTTCTTATAAAAACACGTTGCCTGGTCCATGGACAGGCATTAGTGAAAGAATACAAGCTGGAGATCAAGTGACTGGTGTCGTCAAACGTCTTGTTACGTTTGGAGCTTTTGTGGAAATTGAAGATGGAGTAGAAGGTTTAGTCCATATTTCACAAATTGCTAATCGTCATATTGGTACACCGGAAGAAGTATTGTCGGCAGGAGAAGAAGTTACTGCAAAAGTTCTAAGTGTAGACGAAGAACAAGAACGAATATCTTTAAGTATGAAAGAATTAGAGCAAGAACAAGAACAAGGGGATATCGAGCAATACGAAAAAGATGAAGATGATTCAAGCTTCCAGTTAGGTGACATCATTGGTGATAAACTGGACAAGTATAAAGACTAAACTTGTTAGATATAATTCGATATCATATATGATTATTTAAAAGCCTGTCCTGTAATGGGATGGGCTTTTCTATGGTTGAAAATAGATTGTGGAGAATAGATGGAAAGTGTTCACAAATATGTTCATAATGAAGCAGGAAAAAAACAGTTTGTTGACTGTAGATTGTGCAATTCGTGTTAGTTTGCTAAAATATAGAAAGATTATTGTCGCATGATATGCGCAGAAAGGAAGGTCCTTTCGTGAATAAAGCTACTGTAGCAATTGTAGGAAGACCAAACGTAGGAAAATCAACTATTTTTAATCGTTTAATTGGAGAGCGTGTTTCCATTGTTGAAGATAAACCGGGTATTACTCGGGACCGGATATATCGTGAAGCTGAATGGTTGTCATCCGTATTTAATATAATAGATACAGGAGGCATTGATTTATCAGATGAACCATTTATTATGCAAATTCGTCATCAAGCTGAAATAGCTATTGAAGAAGCGGATGTAATTGTTTTTTTAGTGGATGGAAGAACTGGTATTACTGCGGCGGATGAAGAAGTTGCCAAGATTTTATACAAATCAAAAAAGCCAGTAGTTTTAGGGGTTAACAAGGTGGATAATCCGGAAATGCAAGAAAACACGTATGAATTTTATGCATTAGGATTTGGTACGCCATACCCTATATCAGGTTCACACGGGTTAGGCTTAGGTGATTTATTAGATGAAGTGGTTGCTTTATTTCCAGAGCAACCAGAAGAAGAAAAAGATGAAGATACGATTTATTTTAGTGTAATTGGAAGACCAAATGTAGGGAAATCATCCCTCGTCAATGCGATGTTAAATGAAGACAGAGTTATTGTGAGTGATGTTGAAGGTACAACAAGAGATGCGGTCGACTCCCATATGAGAAAAGATGACCAAGATTTTGTTATTATTGATACAGCGGGAATACGGAAACGCGGTAAAGTCTATGAATCAACCGAGAAGTATAGCGTGCTGCGAGCTTTAAAAGCGATTGACCGTTCAGATGTTGTATTAGTATTGATCGATGCTGAAACCGGGATTCGCGAGCAGGATAAAACGATTGCTGGTTATGCGCATGACGCAGGCCGCGCAATCGTTATTGTAGTCAATAAATGGGATGCTGTGGACAAGAAAGATACTGCTATGAAAGAATTTGAAATGAATATACGAGAGCAATTCCAATTTCTGGATTATGCTCCAATTATTTTCTTGTCTGCGAAAACAAAGAAACGATTACAACGCCTTATTCCGATTATAAAATTAGTCAGTGAGAGTCAGACGAAACGAATTCCTACGAACGTGTTAAATGATGTTATTTCGGACGCGCTAGCGATGAATCCAACACCAACAATTAAAGGAAAAAAACTTAAAGTACTGTATACGACACAAGTTTCTGTTAAACCTCCGACGTTTGTTGTATTTGTAAATAATCCGGAATTAATGCATTTCACTTTTAAGCGATTTATCGAAAATCGAATTCGCGATGCTTTTGGATATACAGGAACACCAATAAATATTTATGCTAGACAAAGAAGTTGAGAGGAGTTTTCATATGAGTAAAATAGCGGTTTTAGGAGCTGGAAGCTGGGGGACAGCTCTCGGTATGGTTTTATCAGACAATAAACATGATGTGAGGCTTTGGACACATCGTGCTTCGCAAGCTGAAGAAATAAATACAGAGCATCAAAATTCAAAATATCTGGATACAGATTTGCCTGTAACCTTGCATGCGTATAGCGATATAAAAGCGGCTATAGAAGATGTAGAAGCTATTGTTTTAGTTGTTCCGTCGAGTGCTTTTCGAGAAGTATGTCGTTCTATTAAAGACATCTTACCTGAGGATGTTGTTATTGTTCATGCATCTAAAGGAGTGGAACCTGAAACACACAAACGCTTGTCGGAAATAATTACCGAAGAAATTCCTCATTATCCTAAAGATAATATTGTTGTTTTATCAGGTCCTAGTCATGCGGAAGAGGTGGCCTTACGCCAGCCCACAACGGTGACGGTGGCTTCCACGAATCCAATACCATCTAATACTATTCAACATTTATTTATCAATAAATCGTTCCGTGTGTATACTTCTACAGATGTTATTGGAATTGAGCTAGGAGGAGCTTTGAAAAATATTATTGCTTTAGGAGCAGGAATATCGGATGGTCTTCAGTTTGGTGATAATGCCAAAGCAGCTCTTATTACCAGAGGTCTTGCAGAAATAACCAGAATAGGGTCAAACCTGGGAGCAAATCCGTTAACTTTCCTTGGTTTATGCGGAGTTGGTGACTTAATTGTCACTTGTACAAGTCAACATAGCAGAAATTGGCGAGCTGGGAATTTATTAGGGAAAGGGCATTCGTTAGATTCCATCCTGGATGAGATGGGCATGGTTGTTGAAGGCATTAGAACAACAAAAGCGGCTTACCAATTGTCTGTTAGTTTGAATGTTGAGATGCCTATAACAGAAGGCATATATAATGTGTTATTTAATGACCAACATCCTAAAGAAGTGGTTAGTCAACTGATGAAACGTGAAAGAAAAGATGAGATGGACGATTTTAAATCGTTACTTGATGAATAAGTAAAGAGAAATAGGGATACTTTTTGGGTGCTAAAGGAGAAAGTGTATGAATGCAGCAGAAATAAATGAAATCATTTCCTTTATTGGAATTGGCTTACTGATCTTGGCCATCGTTTTTATTCAATTAGCCAGAAGAAAGTTGTCGGGTTTTATTGCAACACTCGTCTCCCTTCTTGCTTATATATTTTTGATCGTCGGCGGCATCTTTGTACTTTACATTGTCGTTGCTGGGCCGACAGGGTAGCACAGGAGGAACCATATGCGTAAATTATATCCAATCATAGTGGTAAGCACTGCGATTATCATTATACTTAGTGGCTGCCTCTATCCAGAAAATGAGTTAAAAGAAAATGACGTGTCGAATGATGCTCAGCTGGAAATGGTACAAACAGCTGTCAATCAATATCAAGAAGAAACAGACGGTTTAGTCCCTATTAAAACAAAAGATAATGACACAGATAAATATCAAAAGTATTTAATCGATTTCTCTCTTTTACAAGATGAGCAGCTCTTACAGGAAATCCCTGGATCTGCTTATGAAAATGGCGGTTCTTATCAATATACGATTTTAGACCCGGAAGAAGACGCAGAAGTTAAATTAATAGATCTACGGGCAACACAGAAGCTGCGGGAATTAAATAGAAAGCTTGATACCTACCGTAATAAGCATCAATATCCTCCTTTTGGAAAATCAATTGAAGATGGAGTATACCAATTAAATTACGAGAAGTTAGGGTATAAAGAAGAACCTTATGTTGCCAGCCCTTATACAGATGCTCATTTACCATTTATTATAACGGAAGCTGGAGATGTTTATATTGATTATTCTATCGACTTGAAACAAGCATTAGACGAATTTGAGGGTGATGTGGAAAAAGGAGAGGATATACGGTCTATCTTAGAAAAAAATCATCCAATTGTTCCTGCTTATTCGCTTCCTTATACAGTGGAAAATGATGAACCAGTATTCATGTTTGATGAAAAATAGCATAAAATACGGTAAAATTGAGGTTTTTTTCAAAAAAACTTAAGAAATTATCGATTTTATATTGAATTTTTCTTCAAAGTTAGATACTATAAACTTTATCACCGGCCTATTTCGAACTTGTCAGTACGAATAGAGCTCGGTGGTATATAAAAAAGGTCACTCACGTGGTATGAATTTTTTATAAAAATAAAGGAGGTGAATAGCATGAACAAAACTGAATTAGTTGATGCAGTTGCTGATAAAAGTGAACTATCAAAAAAAGATGCAGCAAAAGCTGTAGATGCTGTATTTGATTCTGTAATGGATTCACTACAAGGCGGAGACAAAGTACAAATCATTGGATTTGGTAACTTTGAAGTACGCGAACGTTCTGCTAGAAAAGGTCGTAATCCACAAACAGGAGAAGAAATTCAAATTCCAGCTAGCAAGGTTCCAGCATTCAAAGCTGGTAAAGCTCTTAGAGATGCAGTGAAAAACTAATCTACATAGAGCAGAAGAGAGGGTACATTTAAACGAATGTACTCTCTTTTTTTACGCGAAAAAGCAGCAGTTATGTTTTTCTTTTTTGGAAACAGCAAATACATATTAGTTTTCTTTAAAATGAGTATCAATACTGTTATAATAAGGAACAGCCAATAATGAATTCTTTTTAATAAAATATATGAGTTCACGGCTTTTTTAGAAAGGATACAGGTGGTTTGATGTGTGGAGTTTTAATGAGACAGCAGAGACAGTGAAAAGAAAACTCAAAAAGGCAATGCAACACTCATATATAGAAAAGAATATTTCGAAATCAGTTATTAATATCGATAAAATAGCTCTACTCCATTCTTTGTATGTACATAGCGAAGTTTCAATACATCAACAAGAAAAGGAAATGATAACGATTCTACTCGTTCAGTCTGCTCTGGATACACATGAACTCGTTCCTGCAGGTGAAACAGATCAAATGAAACGTAAAGAAATTCAACTATCTGTATTGGCGGGAGATTATTATAGTGGTTTATACTACTATTTATTAGCAGAATTAGAAAATCTTGATTTAATTCAAATCCTTGCAGCGTCTATTCGAGAAATTAATGAACAGAAAATGGTATTATTTTATCGCGAGGCGACTACATTCGATGAGTTATTTGAGACAATGAAAAAGATAGAGGCATTATTATTTGTAAATACAGCAAATTATTTAGGCTATGATTACAAAATAACGGATTGGGTAGAAGACCAATTGTTACTTTACAAATTGGAAAAAGAAAGAGTTGCGATTGAAAATAATTTGCCTTCTTATATGTTCCAATTTGCGAAGCAACATAATATGCAAGAACAAGTGAAACCTGTATTATTCCATAAACTAAATAATCTGGTGAGCAAATTAAAAGAAAAACGGTCATATCTGCCTTTTTCAGTTCAGATGAAAGAATACTTAAAAGAACAAGATAATGACATTTTGAGTCATCTGTAGAGGAAGGATAATGATGAAAGAACAAACGAAGGAAGAACGCGTCCACCATGTATTTGAAAAGATATATACTAAATATGATAAAATGAATTCTGTGATTTCATTTAATAGACATGTGGCGTGGCGTAAAGATGTAATGAAACGGATGAAAGTAAAAAAGGCGACAACTGCTTTAGATGTATGTACGGGTACTGGAGATTGGGCCTTGGCTATGAGTCGGGAAGTAGGGAATAAGGGGCAGGTCATTGGCTTGGATTTCAGTGAAAACATGTTAACAGTTGCAAGGAATAAACGTCATGATAAAGCTTTGAGTCATGTAGACTTTATCCATGGGAATGCGATGGTTTTACCTTTTGAAGATAATACATTTGATTACGTAACAATCGGTTTCGGCTTGCGTAATGTTCCGGATTATGAACAAGTGTTACAAGAGATGTTTCGGGTTGTTAAAACGGGAGGACAAGTAGTCTGTTTAGAAACGTCACAACCTTCCCTCATTGGTTTTAGGCAAGCGTATTATTTATATTTTCGTTATCTTATGCCTCTGTTCGGCAAGCTTTTTGCAAAAAGTTATGATGAATACGCCTGGTTACATGAATCAGCAAAAGCTTTTCCGAACAAACGAGAATTAAAACAAATGTTTTTGAAAACAGGATTTACCCATGTAGAGATTAAAAGCTATACGGGTGGTGTAGCCGCAATGCACCAAGCATTTAAATAGCTGCAATCTTCATTTGTCCAGAAGTGCTAGAACAAAGTAAAAAGGTGAAACAGATGAAATTATCAATGGTATACGGTTTTTTAAAAAAAGATTTACAAGAAGTTGAGGGAATGTTGACTAATGTAATTGGAGCAGATCACCCTGTATTAAATGAGGCATCGCTCCAATTGCTTCAAGCTGGTGGCAAACGAATACGCCCCGTGTTTGTATTATTATCATCTCGTATGAATGGGAATCAGAAACATGAAACGGCTGTTAAAAGTGTTGCTGTAGCTTTGGAACTTATTCATATGGCTACACTGGTACATGATGATGTAGTGGATGACGCTGCTCTAAGAAGGGGAAAGCCAACTGTTAAACATTTGTATGGTGGTCGTGTGGCTATGTATACAGGTGACTATATGCTGGCACGTGCACTGGAAGAAATGACTGCTGTTCGGATACCAAAAATCCATCAAGTGTTATCTAAGACATTGGTTAATGTGGTAGAAGGTGAAATCGCACAAATACAAGATAAATATAATACAGATCAAACTGTACGAGACTATTTACGGCGTATTAAACGAAAAACAGCCTTGTTAATTGCTACAAGTTGTAAATTAGGCGCATTAGCAGCGAATATGTCGTATCGTGAAGCTAACCAACTGTATAGGTATGGGTATAATGTTGGGATGTCTTTTCAAATTATTGACGATATATTGGACTTCACCGCTTCAGAGAAAGAGTTAGGTAAGCCAACTGCAAGTGATTTAATGCAAGGGAATATCACATTGCCTATATTCTATGCAATGAAAGATCCTGTTTTCAAAAAAGTATTGCAAGATTTGTTTCAATACCCGGAACAAGTTAATACTGCTACGATACAACCAATCTTACAGTTGTTGGACGAGACAGAAGCAGTAGAACAAGCTTATCAACTGAGTAATGCTTATTTACAAAAGGCTTTACATGAGTTAAAGTCTTTTCCAAATAGCAAGGCAAAGAAAACATTGCAAATGATTGCCGTTTCCATTGGCAAAAGAAGATCATAAGTTTATTTGTTTTATTGTACATAATTTGATAAAATTTTAGGGACTGTGTATTTTGTAGTTGAAAAGTAATTAATCTTTTTAACCTGCATTACAAATAAGAAGGACATTCGCTATTTTAAAACTTTTAGATTGGTTAAATGAAATATAAGTTTTTCAATAGAGGAATAAAAAAAGGGGAAATGAAAATGGAAAAAACATTTATTATGGTTAAACCAGATGGTGTTCAAAGAGGTTTAATTGGAGAAATCGTAAATCGCTTTGAACAAAAGGGGTTCACATTAAAAGGTGCTAAGTTAATGCAAGTTTCACAAAGTTTAGCTGAAGAACATTATGGCGAACATAAAGAACGTCCATTCTTCGGAGAACTAGTAGACTTTATTACATCAGCTCCTGTATTTGCTATGGTTTGGGAAGGCGAGAATGTTGTGTTAACAGCACGCAATATGATTGGCGAAACAAACCCTTCTGAAGCTGCTCCAGGATCGATTCGTGGTGACTTTGCAGTAACAGTGGGCAAGAATATGATTCATGGCTCAGATTCAGTAGAAAGTGCTGAACGTGAAATTAACCTGTTTTTCAATGAAGACGAACAAATAAATTATACTAAAGATGAATCAAACTGGATTTATTAAGATTCGTTAGCCTCTGTGAATAACGGAGGCTTTCTGTTTATCTTCTTGGAATATAAGAATTTAACGATGAAGTTCATCGCTAATTTGGTATCGATTTATTGAGTTATCAAGAGGCGCAAATGAGAAGGACTATTTAGGAATCAACGAGGGTATACTTCCTTTGGTGCTAATTTTGCTGGATTAACGAAAGTAAATTAGCTGCATGAAGAATTTATCGATCGTTTAACAATAAATATGAAGGAGTTTTATCGTACTCCTAATTGTTGGATAGTATCGCATAAACCCAGTAAAGGTACGTACAAACATGACGCACTTAAAAATATATCGGTTAAAAAGAAGTCGAAATATTTTATATATAAAGATAATCAATACATAATATGCCCACAACTAAAAAGAAACATTCAATTCCAAAAGCATAATTTATTAGAAGATGTGTATCCAAAAAATATTGATTGAATCATTTGTTGGAATGTCCTGATTTATTTTACAGATCAAGCAAAAAACCATATATCAGCAATTGGGTCATTCGTTAAGCGGTAATTTTTTATTTGTAGGCAGTACAGGACAAATATTCAGCCCTGAATAATATCAATTAAGTTTATTATGATACATTTTTATTAAAATAGATAAATAAATGAATGGAGGAGACAACATTGCGTTATCTAACATCGGGAGAATCACACGGCAAACAATTAACGACTATTATAGAAGGCATACCAGCAGGCATGCCCTTGTTGAAAGAACAAATTGATGAATCTTTATTACGTCGTCAAAAAGGGCATGGCCGAGGGAGACGAATGCAAATTGAAAAAGATTTAGTCGAAATTACAAGTGGAGTACGTCATGGATATACATTAGGCTCCCCTATTTCCTTAGTAGTTAACAACGATGACTTTAAACGTTGGGAAAGAATTATGGGAGAAGCTCCAATTGAAGAAGATGAAAAAATTCGCCGTGTTGTTTCCAGGCCACGTCCAGGACATGCAGATTTAAATGGTGCTTTGAAATATGGACACCATGACATGCGAAATGTTTTAGAAAGGTCTTCAGCAAGAGAGACTACTGCAAGAGTAGCAGCAGGAGCTGTTGCAAAAACGTTGCTTAAAGAATTAGGTATTGAAGTGGCAAGTTATGTGAAAGAAATCAATGGTATCATAGCGAAGGAGCGACCTGAACTTAGTATTACAGAAAGACAAAGCATTTCAGAAGAGTCACCTGTAAGGGTTCTCGATAAGCAAGTAGAGCAACAAATGATGGACCGAATTGATGAAGCCAAAAAAGAAGGGGACTCGATTGGTGGAATTTGCGAGGTGTATGTAACCGGGATGCCTCCAGGAATGGGGTCATACGTTCACTATGATCGTAAATTAGATGCGAAATTAACAGGTGCTATTGTGAGTATTAATGCTTTTAAAGGAGCAGAAGTAGGAATAGGTTTTGAAGCGGGCAGAAAAAATGGCAGTGAAGTACATGACGAAATAGCTTGGAACGAAACAGATGGGTACTATCGTAAAACAAATCGTTTAGGTGGTTTTGAAGGTGGTATGACTACTGGAATGCCCATTGTTGTCAAAGGTGTTATGAAACCAATCGCCACATTGTATAAACCTTTACAGAGTGTGGATATCCATTCAAAAGAACCTTTTAAAGCAAGTGTAGAACGTTCTGATTCTTGCGCTGTTCCCGCGGCGGCAGTAGTAATGGAACATGTCGTGGCTTTTGAGTTAGCGAAGGAAATAACAGATCGTTTTACAAGTGATCAATTTAGTCAGTTGAAAAAAGCAGTCGATGATTATCGTGAAGAAGTCAGGAATTTTTAAATGAAAACTTTAACAGTAGAGACGTCAACAAATAATTATCAAATTGTAATAAAAGAAAACATTCGTTTTTCTGTTCCTGATTATCTGGAAAAAACGTATTCATCTATATTTGTTATCACGGACGAAACAGTAGCCCCCCTCTATGCTGATGATGTAGTACAATCATTTGCAGAAAACGGATATGACGTGCAAATAAAAGCTATCCCCAGTGGGGAAGCGTCCAAAAGCATGGAAATGTATGAGGCGTTACAAACATCTCTACTAAAAGCTGGTGTAGACCGTAAAGGATTGATTATTGCTTTAGGCGGTGGGGTTGTAGGTGATTTAGCAGGATTTGTTGCTGCTACCTTTATGCGTGGAATTGATTACATTCAAATGCCTACTACGATCCTTGCACATGATAGCAGTGTTGGAGGAAAGGTAGCGATAAATCATCGTCTCGGTAAAAATTTAATAGGAAGTTTCTACCCACCTGCAGCTGTTCTATATGACACGGGAACGCTAAGGAGTCTTCCGACAAATGAAATACGTTCAGGTTATGCAGAACTAGTTAAAGAAGCTTGTATTGGTAATGCTGACTTTTTAAATGAATTATTGGATGTTTCTTTAAACAGTATTTCAAATCATCAATTACAAGAACATTTATATAAGGGAATCCAAATAAAGCAGTCCATTGTTGAACAAGATGAGAAAGAAGCAAATATACGTATGTTTCTGAATTTCGGACACACATTGGCACATGCTATCGAAACTGAGTCGGGGTATGGTACATTGACCCATGGTGAAGCGGTAGCAATCGGAATGTTATTTGCCCTCCGTTTAAGTGAGAATGAATTGGCTGTCACCGTTCCGAGTAAGCAAATAGCGTACTGGTTTCACGAAAATCAGTATCCACTTACTCTTTCTTCCTTGGACGTTACACAGCTTATGAAACATATGAAAAGTGATAAAAAGACAGAAAACCAACAAATTCAAATGGTTTTATTAGAAAAAGTAGAATCACCTCTTATGAAAAAAATATCGGATGAAGTCCTAACCCAAGCTTTAGACACTTTTATGGAGGAGATGAATGATACATGGCGATGACTAGAGGATTTCGTGGTGCGACAACTACAAAAGAAAATACAAAAGAACATATTTGGCAAGTTACGAAAGAACTAATGAATGAAATGATTCAAGAAAATCAGCTCACAGCTGCTAATGTATCACACATCTTTTTTTCGATGAGTCCCGATTTAAATGCCGCATTTCCAGCAAAAATTGTGCGGGAAATCCCCGGATGGAAACATGTTCCGGTTATGTGTATGCAAGAAGTAGCGGTCCCGGATTCTTTAGAGAAGTGTATACGAATTATGCTTGTAGCTCATACTTCACTCAATCAGGAGGATGTGCAACATGTGTTTTTAAATGAAGCAGTGAAATTGCGTCCAGATTTAACTAAAGAAGGTGAATAAATTGTTAGGAAAAGAAGTGTTGAATCAGCTTTCCCCATATAAACAGGGAATGCAAATTCAGGAAGTAAAAGAAAAATATCAGTTATCTCGAATTGTTAAATTAGCATCAAATGAAAATCCGTATGGTTTTTCTCCTAAAGTACAGCAAGAATTAAAAGATATGGCGAAAGATTTTCAACTCTATCCAGATGGATACGCAAGTAATTTACGCTATACTCTGGCTGAAAGGTTGTCTGTTACACCGGATCAGTTAGTTTTTGGATCAGGTTCTGATGAATTGGTTACATTGATTTGCCGAGCATTTTTAGGGGCTGGAACGAATACGGTAATGGCTGCACCGACCTTCCCTCAATATCGGCACCACGCTTTAATAGAAGAAGCTACTGTTAAAGAGATTCCGACAAAGCAAGGAAAGCATGATTTAGAGAGTATGCTTCAAGCGATTGATAAAGATACTAAAGTCGTTTGGCTTTGCACACCTGATAATCCGACTGGAGCAGTTATATTAGAATCAGCATTTATTCGTTTTATGGAACAATGTCCGTCTCATGTAGCAGTCGTATTGGATGAAGCATATGTTGAATTTATGGATGAAGATTTACAATTCGACTTAAAGCGTCATCTAAAAGAGTATAAGAATCTTATTGTACTTCGAACATTTTCTAAAATATATGGCTTGGCCGGCTTCCGCGTAGGTTACGGTGTTAGTAATGAGTCACTTGCAACTACACTAAATATCGTGCGTGGACCGTTTAACACAACGTCTCTAAGTCAGCGTATTGCTGTTGCAGCTTTAGAAGACGATACGTTTATTCAAGAGACAAAAGAAAAAAATTATCAAGTTCGTTCTGAGTTTGAACGTTTTTTAGATAGTCTACATTGGAATTATTATCCATCGGAGACAAATTTTGTGTTAGTAGAAACACCAATTGACGCAGATGTAGCGGCGGATTATCTGTTGAAGCATGGATTTATAGTGCGCTCAGGTAATGTTTTAGGGTACCCTTCTACATTACGAATCACCATAGGGAAGCAAGCGGATATGCAAGCATTAAGTTCTGTTATCGAGCAGTTAGATAAAGACGTACAAAATGGAGTAGTGAAATGAAACGAACAATTTTAGTTGCGGGTTTAGGGTTAATTGGCGGCTCACTCGCAAAAGCAATTAAAAAAGAATCGGACCATACGGTTATAGGATATGATGTTACTGAATCAACAGTCGATTTCGCTGTACAAACAGCCATCGTAGATGAAAAAACAGTGGATTTTTTAGAAAGTGCCAAAACAGCAGATATCATCGTATTAGCCGCTCCGATTTCCGCTTCAATTGCTTTGTTAGAGCAGTTGAATGAAGTAGATTTCGAGCAAGATGTCGTCGTGACAGATGTCAGTTCGGTGAAAGGAACTATCTTTCAAGTAGCCGATCAGTTGACGAACTCTCGACTTTGCTTTATCGGAGGGCATCCAATGGCAGGCTCCCATAAAGCTGGAATCGAAGCCGCTAAATCGCATTTATTTGAAAATGCTATATACGTTTTAACCCCGACCAGAAGATGCGGGATTCATCAAGTGAATGATTTAAAAAATGTATTACATCACACAAAAAGTCATTTTATGACATTACAGCCAGAAGAACATGATGAAATGACAAGTGTTGTATCGCATTTTCCGCATTTAATTGCATCCTCTTTAGTGCACCAAGCTAAAAAATGGGGACAAGTCCATGCCTATTTACCAGAATTAGCTGCTGGAGGATTTAGAGATATAACACGAATTGCTTCTAGTAACCCTATGATGTGGCAAGATATTTTTCAGCACAACGACGAGAAAATGTCTCGTTTGATCCAAGATTGGATCAATGAGATGGTAACATTGAAGGAATTTTTGGATAAAAATAAAAAACAAGAAATGATTGAGTATTTAGACCAGGCAAAAGAATATCGTGATGGCTTATTAACCTCGCAAAAAGGTGCATTACCATCATTTTACGATGTTTATGTAGATGTAAAAGACCAGCCTGGGGCAATATCTTCGGTTGTTCAATTACTTGCAGAGGCAGAAATAAGTATTCAAAACATACGTATATTGGAAATTCGCGATAATGTGATGGGGGCATTGCGATTATCTTTCAATTCGCTGCAAGATCAACAAGCAGCAAAAACGCTCTTACAAACTCATCTTTATGAGGTGTCCATTCAAGAATAAACAGAAGGTGATGAATTGGAAAAAATATTAAAAAAGATCCAGACTCCTTTGACTGGAACTATACATATTCCGGGAGATAAATCAATCTCCCATCGTGCTGTGATATTTGGTTCTTTAGCAAAAGGAACGACACGAATAACTCAATTTTTGGATGGAGAAGATTGTCAGAGAACGATTGAAATTTTTCGTAAAGTTGGAGTTCATATTGAACAAAATGGCAAAAACGTAGTCATCGAAAGTGAAGGTGCTTCCTCCTTTAAAGAACCACTCGTCCCGCTATACTTTGGGAATTCGGGGACCACTGCACGGTTATTGTTAGGTTTATTAACTGCTTTGCCTTTCCATACCGTTTCATACGGCGATCCTCATTTGACAAAGCGACCGATGGATCGTGTTATTACTCCTTTAAAACAAATGGGAGCCCAAATTGATGGACGAATTTCCGGTTCATATCTACCATTATCGATTCGCGGAACAACTCTTCACGGCATCGATTATGAGCCACCGGTAAAGAGTGCTCAAGTGAAATCTGCTTTACTTTTAGCAGGATTATTTGCAGAAGGACGAACTTCTATCTCAGAAGAAATAAAAACACGAAATCATACGGAAAACATGCTGCGAGCATTTGGAGCGGATTTGACGGTTGATGATAACACAGTTTCCATCCAAAAAGGCGGAAATCTAGTTGCTACAGACGTACAAGTACCCGGTGATATTTCTTCAGCGGCTTTTATCTTAGTCGGAGCAGCTATAGTTCCAGGTAGTTCATTAACTATTAAAGAAGTAGGGTTAAATAAAACTAGAGCAGGGATTTTGACCGTTCTAAAAGAGATGGGGAGTCGATATACCATTACAAATGAACGCGTAATCGGCGGGGAATCGATAGGGGATATCACCATCCACTACGAAAATTTACAAGGAATCACAATTGATGGAGATATTATTCCCGCCTTAATAGATGAAATTCCGATTATTGCATTACTTGCCACTCAAGCAAAAGGTGAAACAGTTATCAAAGACGCTGGTGAACTCCGTGTGAAGGAAACAGATCGTATTAAAGCTGTTGTAGAAGTGTTACAAAATCTAGGTGCATCTGTAACAGAGACCGAAGACGGAATGATTATTGAAGGAGATGCAACATTAAAAGGTAATACAATCAAAGGATATCATGATCATCGAATGGCTATGATGGGAGCTATTGCATCTTTAATTGCAGAAGGTGAAACGATCATCGATGATGTTTCGTCTATCAATATTTCTTATCCTGACTTCTTTGCTGATTTAGCCTATTTATCTGGCCAATAAATCCACCTTTCTTATACACAATAAATGAATAATAGAATAGTAAACCGTCTCAAATATAGACGGTTTAGCCTTTTTTTAATGATATTCTTTCTTTCGGTTATTCATAGAAAATATGTTAAAATACGTGAGAAAGGATGTGTCAGAGGTGGAGAACATTGAAAAAGCAGCAGACTTATTAGATGCTAGTAAAAATGAAGAAGCACTTGCCTTATTGAAAAAAGCAGAAAAGACAGCATCAGAACAAGAGTTGTTTTCAATTATGGAGCTTTACTATGATTGGGGTTTCTTAGAAGAGGGAATAACGATTGCTCAGCAATTCATTGCAAAATATCCGGGTGAAGGTGAATTCCTAGTATTGCTTTCAGATATGTATATTGAATCTGGGAAAGACGAAGAAGCGCTTCAACTATTAAACAAAGTAAATAAATCCGATCCGTTTTATATGGAGGCTTTATTAATAAGTGCAGATCTCTATCAATCCCAAGGTTTATTTGAAGTAAGTGAACAAAAACTGTTAGAAGGAAAAGAAATTGCACCCGAAGAAATTGTGATTGATTTTGCTTTAGCTGAATTATTATTTTCCATAGGTGAAGCAAATCGAGCTATTCCTTTTTATGAGAAGGTGTGGAAAGAAACGCAAGAGATGAATGGTATTGAAATAGCAGATCGTTTAGCTGAAAGCCATGCATCCTTAGGTCATTTTGATGAAGCACTCAATTATTTTGAACAATTAGATACAAACCATCCGGACACTTTATTTAAATATGGACTCACTGCTGTTCAACAAGAAAGATACGATATAGCGATTCCGATGTGGGAAAAAGTAATTGAATTAGACCCTTATTATCACACTGTCTATAGTGAATTAGCACAGGCGTTGGTGAAAGAAGGCCGAATTCAAGAAGCGTATGAGACGATTCAGCAAGGTTTGCAACAGGATGAATATAATAAAGAAATTTACATCACTGCCGCAGAGATAGCTCTTCAGTTAGGGAAAGAATCGGAAGCATTTACTTATTTAAAAGATGCTATTTCCTTAGACTTTGAATACCAGGAAGCTATTCTAATGCTCGTGGGCTTATATAAAGAACGAGAACAATTCGAAGATATTGTAGAATTGCTAGAAGATGTTATTGATTTAGGGGCAAGCAGTCCACTTTATCAATGGGAACTAGCACAAGCATACGAAGAAAATGAACAGTTTTCAAATGCCTTGAAAGCATACGAAAAAGCGTATGATGGGTTAGCACACGATAGTGAATTCTTAAAAGCATATGGTTATTTCCTAACAGAAGAAGGCAGGTTTGAAAAAGCGGTAACTATATTTGAGTCTTATCTAAAACTTGAGCCAATGGATGAAGATATTCTCATGTTCATGGAAAGGTTAAAAAGTGGAAATGAATAGATAAAAAAGGAGCGGGTTTTTCTCATGGAATTGTCTGTTTCTCTCGAGGAGAAAAAAGATTTTCTACAATGGTTTATAGAATATCAATTATTGGAAACATATGAAATAAATTGGTTCATAGAACAGTTGATAGAAAATGATACGCTTTTATCCCAAGTCCATTTTGTAGAAGAAATAAATAATCATCACAAAAGCATCTGGATGGGGAAAGAAGACTCTCATGGATTCTCCTTTTTATTTAGGAAAGGAAAAGTAAGCTCAAAAGATATATATACAGCTTATCATGATTTGATGTTACATCCTGAAGAACCTTTATTTTTTCTTTTGAAATTTCAGGAGCCCGTAAACACACAAAAATATCAAACAGTGATTGAACCCGGATATTATTCGAAGCGGCAGTTGCAAATAAAGACAGAAGTCTTTTTAAACGAAATATTAGTAAATAATACGTGTGAATTATTGAGGGAGCTTATTGATGAAGCGTTAATTACTGGAAATGTTGCTGACTTTGAAAAATATGCCCTTCAATTAAAAGAATTATCCGAAGCGTGAAAAATGCTTGTTTAAGAAGGAGAGATTAGATTGAAATGGTCGAAGTCAGATCTGGAAAAATACTTGGATGTAAAAGAGTATGTTGACACTGTTATCCTACCTTTACATCCTTTTCATTTATCAGAAGATGCCACTATTGTTAAAGATGCTTTTCAATTAGACGTTTTAGACAAATACGCAACAGAAATTGAAAAAAAATTAAGTGGGAGAGTCATGCTCGTTCCGACTTATATGTATTTAAAACATTCGGATAAAGAAGCCGAAATCGAACGATTGAATACATGGATAAAGAATATAAAGGAACAGCCTTTCACAGAAATTTATTTGTTTACTTTCGATAATACATGGAAAAAAGTAGAGCAATCATTGGCGGGTAATTTGCTTTGGTTTCCGGGGATGAAAACAGGCGATTTAAAAAATCCGGAAACAACAAAGATTATCCGAAATCAAGTCGAGGAAATCAGTGAATTAATTCGTTCTGAGTGGTGACTGTTTCTTAAAGAATTAAAAGAAGAAGAAAAAGCAATATAATTTAGTACAATTTACTATAATGATTGACCATTAAAGAACTTTAAGCTATTATAGGAACTGTCCTAGTAATTAATTATAAATTTATTGTCCGTGATAAATGTGTAAGGGGGGAAATCCATGAGTGACAAAAAACAAGTTTCTCGTCGACAATTTTTAAACTATTCTCTAACAGGGTTAGGTGGGTTTATGGCAGCTGGAATGCTGGCTCCAATGTTACGTTTTGCTGTTGATCCTGTTTTACAAAAAGATGGAGACAAAGGAGATTACGCAAACATTGGCTTATCAGTAGATGATATTACAGATGAACCTACGCGCGTTGACTGGGAAGTGGAGCAAGAAGATGGATGGTACACCAGCGAGGTCGAACGGACCGCGTGGGTATTTAAAGATGAAAATGATGATATCCAAGCATTCTCCCCAATTTGTAAACACTTAGGTTGTTTCGTATCTTGGGAAGGAAATCCGGATTATCCAGACGAGTTTTTCTGTCCATGCCACAATGGCCGCTATTATAAAGATGGTACAAACGTGCCTGGCACACCACCTTTAGCGCCTTTAGATGTGTATGAACAAAAAGTGGATAATGGAATGTTGTACCTTGGCGAACCAATACCAAGAGAGGAGGCATAATGAGCTATGATCCAAAAATTATATGATTGGATTGATGAACGACTCGATGTGGCTCCCATATGGCGTGATATTGCCGATCATGAAGTACCTGAACATGTAAATCCTGCCTATCATTTTTCAGCATTTGTGTATTGTTTTGGCGGGTTGACTTTCTTTGTTGTTGTGATTCAAGTGCTCTCGGGAATGTTTTTAACAATGTATTATGTTCCGGACATTGAAAACGCTTGGAGGTCTGTTTACTATTTGCAAAGTCAGGTAGCTCACGGACAAATTGTTCGAGGCATGCATCATTGGGGTGCTAGTGTTGTCGTTGTGATGTTGTTATTACATACGATGCGCGTGTTTTTCCAAGGCGCGTATAAAAAACCACGTGAATTAAACTGGATGGTAGGAGTATTATTGTTTTTTGTTATGCTTGGATTAGGTTTTACAGGTTACCTGTTACCTTGGGATAACAAATCATACTTCGCTACACAAGTTGGACTGGAGATTGCAGAACAAGTACCTTTAATTGGAGATCAATTAAAGACATTATTAGCAGGTGATGACACCATTGTTGGTGCACAAACACTTACAAGATTTTTTGCTATTCATGTATTTTTCTTACCTGCTGCTTTATTTGCATTACTCGGAGTTCACTTTATTTTAATCCGGAGGCAAGGAATTGCTGGTCCACTATAAGGAGGGAAAGCTGTGCAAAGAGGTAAAGGAATGCGTTTTGTCGGTGATTCACGAATAAAAGCTGATAAAACATCAACTGTTCCAAAAGATTACTCAGAATATCCTGGTAGAACAGAGGCTTTCTGGCCGAACTTCCTTCTAAAAGAGTGGCTGGTTGGTTCTGTGTTTCTCGTCGGATTTTTATGCGTAACGATTGCAGCTCCAACACCATTGGAAAGTTTGGCTGATCCAACAGACGCTGCATATATCCCGTTACCAGACTGGTATTTCTTATTTTTGTATGAATTATTGAAATATGATTTTGCTAGTGGCCCGTACACTTTACTTGGTATTCTTGTTCTACCTGGGCTTGCATTTGGAGGATTGTTATTAGCTCCTTTCTTGGATTCCGGTCCGGGAAGAAGACCTCCTAAACGTCCAATAGCAGTAGCCTTAATGCTCTTAGGCTTAGTTTCTATTTCATGGTTAACTTATGAATCACAAGCTGCTGTTGATTGGGAAGAACGTGCGGAGAGTAACAAACCTATTCCGCCAGAAGAACAACAGGAAATTGATACGGATGACCCTGGTTATGAAGTATATGAAAATAGCTGTGCAGGTTGTCATGGTGATGAATTAGATGGTGGATCCGGTCCGCCACTAACAGAAACAGATTTACCGAAAGATGCTATTGAAGATATTGCGGAAGATGGTATTGGTGATATGCCTCCAGATATTTTCCAAGGTTCTGATGAAGAACTGGATGATTTATCAGACTTTATTGTTTCAGTTGCCGAAGGTGATGAGGCTGACGGTGATGACGATAATGATGATAATGACGATAGTGATAATGATAACGAAGAAGAAGATTAAACATATGGAGCATCTTTATCATGAGAATGGTAAAGATGCTCTTTTTTACCATATTCTTTTTTTACAAAGTAGGTGACTGTTATTTTAAAATGGAAATACATGCTCACACATCAGTATTTTTTAATCGCTCTGTTGGTAGTTAATTTATTTGGCACCGTATATGGGTATATTTGGTACGAAAGCCAGTTGACTATAACTCCTATTTATTTTATGCCTTTTGTACCAGACAGTCCAACTGCAACTTTATTTTTTACGGTTTGGATCCTTTTTTATTTATTTAAAACAAGAACTCCATATATAGAAGCTTTAGCATTGACTTCTTTGTTCAAATACGGTCTGTGGGCGGTCGTTATGAATGTTTTAACGTTAATAGTTGAAGGGACACTCAGTTGGCAAGGATATATGCTTATTGCCTCTCATGGAGCTATGGCATTACAAGGATTGCTTTATATTCCTTTTTACAAGTTTTCGCTTAAGCACCTTACTGTAGCGGGTATTATTTTATTACATAATGACATCATAGATTATGTTTTTGATATGATGCCAATTTATTATTCATTAACTGATTATATAAAACCTATTGGTTACTTTACATTTTGGCTTTCTGTATTAACAATTTTAATGACATACTGGCTAGTTATACGACAGAAGCAGACTGATTCGATTTGAAAATATAGTTGTAAAACATTTGTGACATCGGAGTAAGATTAATTGACTTCATTATATTATTTGACTATTATTGACTATAGAGTAAGCTCATGTAACTATAATATAATGGAGGATATACTATGTCGTTAGGTGCTTATGTTATATACTTTGCGTTATTAATGATTATCCCGCTCTGGGCGCAATCAAAAGTTAAAAATACGTATCAAAAATATTCTAAAATTGCTTCTTCATCTGGTTTAACTGGAAAAGAAGTGGCAGAACAAATTTTACAAGATAATGGAATTTATGATGTAGAAGTTCAACCAGTAAAGGGAACATTAACAGACCATTATGATCCTAAAAAGAAAGTAGTTCGTTTATCTGCTAATAATTATTATGGACGTTCTAAAGCAGCTGTTGCTGTTTCTGCTCACGAAGTGGGGCATGCCATTCAAGATGCAGAAGAGTATGCATTCTTGAGATTTAGGTCTAATCTTGTACCATTAGCTTCCTTTGGTTCAAGTAGCGCAATTTGGATTATTATTGCAGGGATGTTATTTCAAATGTCTGGTTTATTATTAGTTGGAATTGTTTTTATGGCCTTCGCGGTTCTTTTCCAATTAGTAACGTTGCCAGTTGAATTCAATGCCTCTAATCGGGCTATGGATCAATTGGTTATGACAGGGATTATTCCGAATGATGAAGAAAAAGAAACGAAGAAAGTTCTTGATGCCGCAGCTTTAACCTACGTTGCTGCAGCGTTAGTAGCAGTAGCGGAATTAATGCGCTTCGTTTTAATTTTCTTAGGAAGTAGAGATTAAAAAAGTCTTAGTGAGTATTGACTCACGGTGGTTACCCCCAAAAGTTAGAGTTTTTATTATGCAGCTGATTGGCTGGATTGAGTTCGGTATTCGACTGGACTCAAACCAGTCAATTTTTCTTTTGATCGTTCATGGTTATACCAGCTGATATATTCTTCGATCCTTCTTTTTAATTCTTCATAGCTTACTAATGCTTCCCCATAATACATTTCTTGCTTTAAAATGCCAAAGAAATTCTCCATCGAAGCATTGTCTGCACAGGTTGCTTTACGTGACATGCTTTGGAATACTTTATTTTGTTTTAATGTTCTCACCCATTGGTGGTGTTGGTAATGCCAACCTTGGTCTGAATGAATAGTAGTGCGATAGATTGCACGATTCTTTATTATTTCTATGGATTCTTTTAAAGGGTTCATGACAAGATCTAATGTTGGACGTTCCTTCATTTCATACGCAATGATTTCACCATTATAAAGGTCAAGAATGGGATTTAAATATAACTTCTTTTCTTCTAGACATTTGAATTCCGTAATGTCGGTTACTAATTTTTGAAGTGGAATGGGTGTGCTAAAACGGCGGGATAATCGATTTTTTGCTACTTTCCCAACGTTCCCCTTATACGAATTATATTTACGAGATTTCCGCATGAATTTCACACATTTTAATCCCAGTTCCTGCATGATTCGATACACTTTTTTATGGTTGATATCATATCCTAATTTCTTTAATTCTCTTGTGATTCGTTTATAGCCATAACGCTCATGAAACTTTTGAAACAGGTCTGTAATGCATATTTTTAAATCTATATCCGAATCCTCTTTGCCGAAATACCTAACATGATAGTGATAGGTTGCTTCTGGAATGCCCACAACGAGGAGAACATCTTTTAATCGGAATCCTTCTTCTTTGAGCTCAAATGCCACTTTTGCTTGTGCTTTTCGTGGAAGGCATTTGGATTCTCCCGAAAAGCTCTCAACTTTTTTAGGTACGCAACTTCCAGTCTCAAGAGTTCATTGTCGCGTTCCAATTCTTCTTCGCGTGTTAACTTCTTTTCTTCCTTTTTCTTCTGTTTATTCGGTTTCTTAGACATAGAAGGTCTCCTCTTTGATCTTGGTTTCAGGCCTTCTATCCCTTGTTCACGAAATACTTTCAACCAGCGTACAATTAAGGAAGGGTTGTTCAAATGAAATTGAATAGCAGTTTCTGAATAAGAAGCACCTGTTTCTAACATAAATTGTACCGTATCTAATTTAAATTGAACAGTATACTCCACTTTCGTTTTTCTTCGCTTCACTCCTTCCATGCCTTGCGTTTGATAAGATCTCACCCAATTTTTTAATGGGGAAGTACTGGGCATATTATATTTTTTCGTCAACGATGTATATCCAAGATTCCCATA
>DATGTM010000073.1:0-6308 GCA_035301845.1 Pseudogracilibacillus sp.
TTAAGCTAGTAAAAACAGAACTTATATTTTAGCCTTAGTTGAATTAAACTCCCCGCTGTGATAAGTTTATTCTTGTACTATGAAACGGATGCGCGAGAGAATTTAACAGGCTGCTGTTGTATGGACGAAACCTTGCAGTTCACGCATATGCAACACTTGCAGGTCATATAAATTGTTTGAAAACGGTCGCAATTTTTATTATCCAACCAGCTTAAAATTCACTCATCAAGAAAGGGGAACAGCTTTTTCGCATATAATAAGGAAGCTGACTTCGTATTTGTCAAATCAGCATGACAAGTATATTAGACGCACGAATGCAGGAAAAAACCGCCTGTTTACACCTCTAAAAAAAGTAAAGTTCCCCCCTTAAAAAATTAAAAGGAGCATGATGTTTTTTGAAAGAACTACAACATTATATAAATGGAAAATGGAAAACTTCCACATCAGGAAATGCTAAAGACATTATTAATCCTGCAACACAAGAAGTCATCGCTGTATCTTCTTTAGCGACCAGGGAAGAAACAGCTGGAGCTGTCGAAGCTGCTGACCGGATTTTTACAGAAGGAAGTTGGAGTGATATTTCACCACAGGAGCGCGCTGTTGTGTTACATCAAATTGCTCAAAAACTGGAAAATCATGCGGATGAAATTGCTAAACTGGAATCGGCTAATAACGGGAAAACGATGAGAGAAGCTTTAGACGACACGTATGGATCCGTTCAAACATTTCGTTATTACGCCAGTTTACTTGAAGTAAAAAGCGAAGACGTGATGGAAAGCGAAGGACAATTACAAACTATGACTGTCAAGGAACCACTCGGCGTCGTTTCGTTGATTGTTCCTTGGAATTTTCCCCTATTAATGAGTGTCTGGAAATTAGCGCCAGCTCTTGCTGCGGGAAATTCCGTGGTAATAAAGCCTGCTGAGATTACTCCTATGACGTTACATCGTTTGTTTGAGTTGTTAGAAGAAACTGACTTACCAAAAGGAGTTGCTTCTTTTGTAATGGGAGAAGGTAGCGAAACAGGCGATGAATTAGCAACACATGAAAAAGTACGAATGGTTTCTTTTACTGGTAGTACTTCAGTCGGAAAAGCCATTATGAAAAATGCAGCAGACACAATGAAAATCGTTTCGTTAGAACTTGGCGGAAAGTCACCTGTTCTTGTACTTGAAGATGCTGATATAGAGTTAGCAGTTGATTATTCCCTTTTCGGTATCTTCATGGGCAGCGGCCAAGTATGTACCTCTGGAAGCAGGTTACTAGTTGATGCGAGCATTTATGATGAATTCGTTGCCCGTTTCACAGAAAGGGCTAAAAAAATCCGGGTAGGTCCAGCGCAAGATGAGACCAGTGAAATGGGGGCCATCGTTTCTGAAGCACATATGAACCATATTTTAGAATACATTGAACGCGGAAAACAAGAAGGAGCCACCTTAGAAACAGGAGGAAATCGGCTAACAAATAACAATTTACAGCACGGATTCTTCTTAGAACCAACCGTCTTTTCCAATGTGACGAATGATATGACGATTGCCCAGGAAGAAATTTTCGGCCCGGTTGTGTCGATTATTAAATGTAATGATCAGGAAGAAGCTATTTCCATGGCGAATGATACAATATATGGATTAGCCGGTGCAGTGTTTTCCAAAGATCATCAAAAAGCAATGCGCGTAATTCGCAAAGTCCGTGCAGGCATCACTTGGGTTAATACGTATCACTTAACAAATGAAAAATCTCCTTGGGGAGGATACAAACAAAGCGGCATTGGCAGAAGTCTTGGAACATATGGGTTAGAAGAATACCAAGAAACCAAACAAATCAACGTTGTATTAGATAACGAAAAAATCAATTGGTTCGACGCGTAAACAGATTCGTGTAAAGTAAAGCATAACCATATAATTTTATCATAAAATAAAACAAGAGAGGAATTTGTCAATCATGAAGAAATTAATGTCAACACTTGCTTTAACATTAACAGCGGCCCTCGTTTTATCCGCATGTTTCGGAGGCGATAAATTAACCGTAGGAACTCAAACATACTCTGAAACGAAAACGCTCGCTTATATGTATAAAGAGCTAATTGAAGACCAGACAGATATCAAAGTAGATGTTAAAACAGATATGGCAACAGATACAATGGTACTTGAAGCAATGATTAAAGACGATTTGGAAATTGGAACAACTTATACCGGAACTGCTTTGACCAGTTTCTTTGAAATGGATGACCCTTCAGACCAGGAGGGAACCATTGAGCAAACACAGGAAGCATTTAAAGACGAATATAATATTCATGTGTTTGATCCGCTTGGTTTCGCAAATACGTACGCAATTGCAGTAACGGAAGATTTTGCTGAAGAACATGATGTAGAAAAAGTATCTGACTTAGAAGACATCGCAAACGAGTTGGATTTCAGTTCTGATTCCAGTTGGTTTGAGCGAAAAGGAGAAGATGGTTACGAAGCTTTTGTAGATTTATATGGATTTGATTTTAAAGATGTCTCCCCAATGCAGCCAAATTTAGTTTACGAAGCGCTTAAAAACGGAGAAAGTGATGTATCTCTTGCTTATTCGACAGATGCACGAATTGACATGTTTGATTTAGAAACATTGGAAGACGACAAGAACTTCTTCCCGCCGTATGATGCCCAAAGCTATGTGAATCAAGAAACACTAGATGAACATCCGGAACTCGAAGAAATTTTTGAATCGTTGGAAGGAAAAATTGATTTAGACGTAATCCGTGATTTAAACAGACGAGTAGACGATGACGGAGAAGAACCTGCGGATGTAGCGGTTGATTTCTTAGAAGAAGAAGGAATGCTTGAGTAAAGCAAAATGAATGGCTGACAGCGACTTCTGATCGAGGAAAATGGATATACATGATGGAGGTTTGTATGAATATAGTTGTTACAGATCATGATTACATGGACTTCTCAAGAGAAGAACACCTTTTCAACTCTTATGGAGCTGCATTTACCGTCACCCAGTGTACAAATGATGAAGAAATCATTACAGCAGCAAAAGAAGCCGACATTATCATAAATTCTGATTTGCCGATTTCAAAACAGGTTATTGAGCAACTGCCGAAATTGAAACTTATCACAAGATATGGAATTGGCGTTGACCACATTGATGTCGAAGCAGCAAATGAACAAGGAGTATACGTCGCTAATGTACCGGATTACAGTCAGGAAGATGTGGCAGACCACACCTTAGCACTGATTCTTTCTAGCGTGCAGAAGATTATTCAATCCAATAACCAGGTTAAAGCAGGTAGATGGTCGTTTAGCGATGTAGCTCCTCTCCATCGCTTACGTACGCAAACAGTTGGCCTCATTAGTTACGGAGGTATCGCTCGTATTTTGTCCAAGAAACTTCAGGCTATAGGTTTTACGGTGATTGCTTACGATCCGTTTGTACAAGAAGCAGATGTCGATATCGTGTCTTTAGAGGAAGTCATGGCTAGCTCGGATGTGGTAAGCATCCACGCTCCCCTGCTGGAAAGCACGTACCATTTAATCGATCAAACCATGCTTTCCTTCATGAAGCCAAACGCAATTCTCATAAATGCAGGAAGAGGTTCCATTATTGATGAGAATAGCTTAATCGAAGCCTTGCAAAATGGGCAAATTAAAGGAGCCGCCCTGGATGTCCTGGAAGAGGAACCCATACGGGAAAACCACCCTTTCCTTGCAATGGAACAAGTAATTTTAACTCCGCATGTTGCTTTTTATTCTGAAGAAGCAATGCAGGAGTTACAAAAGAAAACAACAGATAACGTTATCGATATGCTCAAACATAAAACCCCGAGGTATGCTGTAAACGCAGGCGGGGTGAAATAATATAAAGGAGATTTTAAATCATGCAGAAACAAAAAGAATTTACAGTAGCGCACGCTATCGCCAAAGAATTAGCAGATGCAGGTGTCGAAGTAGTATATGGGATTGTCAGCATTCACAATATGCCTATTTATGATGCAATCCTTCAAGCAGGAAAAATTAGAATCTCCACAGCACGAGGAGAAAGCGGAGCAGTCAATATGGCAGATGCGTATGCCCGGGCAACTGGAAAGGTAGGCGTGGTCATTACAAGCACCGGATCAGGGGCAGGTAATGCAGCCGGTTCTTTAGTAGAAAGCTGGAATGCCAGCACTCCTCTTTTACACATTACCGGGGAAGCAGCGTATGATTATATAGGAACAGATCAACGTTTTATCCATGAAGCGAAAAACCAACAACAGATGATGGAAGGCGCGGGCAAATCTTCTTATTTAGTACAACGTCCAAATCAAATAACTTCTCTTATGCAGAAATCTATACAAGAAGCAAATACGGCGCCACAAGGCCCGGTTACAATCTCAGTGCCAACTGACTTTCAACCTGTTATCGTGCCGAATGGAGAGCGGATGGAAGCTGAAATAACAACAGAAGAAACCCACGTATCGCTTCCGACTTCTGTAGTTGAAGCAATTGCTCAGTCCAAAAGACCTGTCTTATGGATTGGTAGAGGTGCTGTACATGCGAATGCATCTAAAGAGTTGGAGAATTTAATCGCAGCTGTCCAACCAGCCATTTTAACTAGTGAAGCAGCAAAAGGTGTTATTTCAGAAGCGCATCCGCTTTGCATTGGAAATTTTGTAGCAACTCCTCAAGTAAAACAGTTATTAGAAGAAGCTGATTTATTACTAAGTATTGGGGTTCGTTTCAGAGGTGACCAGACCTTTGAATGGAATTTACCCATTCCGGAAAATCACATTAATATTGATGCGGACCCAGCAGCATTTCAGCGCAGTTTTTCCATGAAGTACTCTCTGACAGGGAACGCGCGAAATATTCTCAAGGAAATAAATCATCAATTACAAACAACAGCCACCGATGTAGACGATTCCTATACTACAGAAGTGAAAGAAATAAAGCAGACAGTTCAAGCAGATTTACGGAAAGAAGTTCGTCCATATGATCAATTTGCAGATGTGTTAAATGAACAATTACCACAAGATACCATTTTACTTACAGATGTCACGATTCCAGGCTATACATGGGGGAATAAATTAGTCGAAATACATGAACCGCGTAACTATCTATATATGACTGGCGGTGGAATTGGACAAGGCCTTCCAATGGCCATTGGAGCAAAAATGGGGCAACCGAATAAACCTGTCGTGTTAATTGCAGGTGATGGCGGTTTTATGGTGAATGCTAATGAAATGATTACAGCTATTCAAGAAGACACCCCGATTATTGTACTGCTTTTTGATGACTCCGGTTACGGTATTTTAAAATATTATCAAGAAGCTATTTACGGAAGACAAACAGCAGTCGAACTGCAAAACCCTGATTTCGAAATGATGGCAAAATCGATGGGCTTCGAAACCGCAAAAGCAAATTCTGTGGAAGATTTCCAAGCAGGTCTAAAGCAAGCATTAGCGAGCGGAAAATCATCTATGATTATCGTTGATGTGCATCAAGTCGGGGTTTTAGAATATGAAGATTCCCCGGAATATATTGAATCATTCCACCCGCGCTTTGAATAAAATAGAACAGTTATCGCACTCTATTTCGTGATGTAAATCAAAAGCCATATTCATTTCCACTTGGTTTCCCCCTTTAAAAAAGGTGAACAAGTGGAAAACGAATATGGCTTTTATAATTACTTACGTTAATATCTAATGTAATTTTATCTGGTTTGACCAGTGATCATTTATGCATTTGCTATCGAATCGCTACCAAAGTTTTGAATGATAAAACCCACAAATCTTTCTATGTATCATTACTGAACTAAAATAATAATAAAGTTGCTTACAATTTTTATCCCTGGCTACTTTCCATTTTCTTTACGCTGTTAATAATATCGGCTTCAATTTGTGCGTTCATATAATTAATCACATCTTGTAATTTTACAGCGTCCACAATCCACCAAACAAGAAAAGCTAAAGATAATATGAAGCCAATAGGAAGAATTAAGAAACCAAGAATGACAGATAATAACGCAAGTCCAATAAAATAACATATGACTCCGCAAATATTGAGTCCAAGCATCGCAATACCTGAGCCTATTCGATCGGTATAAAATCGATGAGCTCCAGCCCATCCTAAGAAAAACCATAGAATAAATGCTACAGCAACATTCTTTTGCTTTCTCTGCATTTCCGATTGTACGATCGACAATTGCTCGGATGATAGTTCTTCTTTCATACCGACATTCATAAATCCAGTTGACATTTATAAAACCCCCTTCTTAAGTTATACTAAAATACTATCAACAAACCAGAAGCAATACAAACTTTTTAGCTATTTTGTCTTAGA
>DATGTM010000074.1:0-12260 GCA_035301845.1 Pseudogracilibacillus sp.
TCCTGGTATTTAATATAGAGCGCCAATAATTCTTCTTCAGTAAGCTGATTAATCCGCTTTAACACAAAATCCAACTCGTCCTCAAAATCTTGTTTGTGATCAATCGCATGCTCAATCATCTCTTGCTTAATATAAGTACTAAAATCTTTCAAAATAGCTTCACTATTAAAATCGACTTTTTTGGATACGACATTGTCTTTTCGTTTAATATTGTAATAATAATCGGCCCCAAGTCCACCTTCATCAATCATTCTTGATGTCTCTTTGGTACGCATTTCGTGTTTTGTGTCTATTTTAGTTCTTTCTTTATTCACATCCGTCATTCTCTTCCACCCTTTCTGCTTTCTATTAAAATTACTACTATATGTATTTCCCTAAAATTCATTTTTAAATCCTCTAAAAAATAGGAATTTAATAAACTCTCCAGTTAAGCCGAGGTAACTTTCATAATTTTATTATTGACAAAAATATATGCTAAAAAAATCAAACCATTAAAAACCCAACCACTTACATTCATATAAATAATCACTTGATTATACCCATCCGCTCCGTAAGAATCAATAAGAGAAGCTTTTAAACTATTTAACGCTAAGGCTCTTAATATAAACACTAAATTAATTAATTGAAACCAAACAAATAATCCTTTGACGTTAAATAACTTTTTACTATCTTCCCGGGGATAACCTTGCAAGTAAGCAAAGTCTACTGCTAAATAAAGAGCTAAAGGCTTTTTAAAAATAGTAGTTAATAAAAATACAGCACCAAATCCGAACCCCAAATACACTTGATTCCAAAGCATATTCAAGGCCGATGTTGATAATAAATCAACGACAGTACTAATTAATAACGACGTAATAATGAATAGGCCTGTAATATTCAACTGTTTTTCATTCACAAAACGATAAACTGTGTATATAAATCCTGGTACAGTTGATAACAGAACAGCTAAGTAATCACCTAAAGGTTCTCTTCCGTAATTCCATAATAAAAAAGGAATAACACCGTAACAGATGATATCAAGAATGATTAATCTTTTATTCATGTGAGAGCACCACCTATTGCATATTGTTCAAAAATCAAATTCCCCTTAAATTAAATCGTATACCAGGAATCGTTTATTACCTTTATACCATTCATTACTTTCTCCCTATTATAAATTGTTTTTTCAAAAATAAAAGTATGAATATTCTGCTTATTTTCATATGAATCTTTCCATCACCTTGACTGGATAAGCGTAGTCCTATATAGTCGTATTAAATATTTTAGTACACATCCGCTTTTTTCATAAGTATAGGAGGAATTATGTTACATAAATCAATTTTTTACAGAAGTTATCAACGAATAATAAAAGTTGCTTCGAAGTTTTTTGCTTGGCGTGAACCGAAAGTATTAAATGGCGAAGGCAGCATAAAACAATTGCCTGAACTTATTAAAAAACAAAATAATGAAAGCGTTTTAATCATAACAGATAAAGGGATTATCTCCGCAGGTCTATTAGATGAACTACTTAAAGGTTTAGATAAAGCAAAGATCCAATATGCTATCTATGATAAAACAGTGCCAAATCCCATCATAGAGAATATCGAAGAAGCTGTCTACATGTACCATATAAACTACTGTGATGGTATTATCGCGTTTGGCGGAGGTTCCGCAATCGACTGCGCTAAAGGTGCGGGAGCACGTATAGCAAAGCCAGGACAACCAATTGCTAAAATGAGGGGCCTGTTAAAAATAGGTAAAGAACTCCCCCCGATGTTTGTGGTACCTACAACTGCTGGCACAGGTGCAGAAGCAACGCTTGCAGCAGTAATTTCTAATAACTACACACATGAAAAATATCCTTTAATGGATACTTCCCTTATTCCGGATTATGCCGTTTTAGATCCGTTACTTACGGTCAATTTACCTGCCCATATTACTTCAACAACGGGTATGGATACTTTAACACATGCAGTAGAAGCGTATATTGGTAAAGGAAATACAAAACAGACAAAACAATGGAGCATACAAGCAACAAAATTAGTTTTTGAGAATCTCTATGAAACCTATGCCAATGGTAAAAATAATATTGCCCGCAAACAAATGCAAAAAGCTGCTTACCTAGCAGGCATGGCTTTCACACGTGCCTACGTCGGGTACGTTCATGCGATTGCACATACACTAGGTGGCTTTTACAATACACCTCATGGATTGGCAAATGCGATTATCCTCCCTCATGTGTTAGAATATTATGGGAAATCCGTCCACCAACCCTTAGCTGAACTAGCTGATGCAATAAATATATCGCGTCCAGACGACACAAATGAACAAAAAGCAAACAAGTTTATAGAAGCAATAAAAGAGTTGAATAACCGAATGGACATTCCAAACAGAGTGGATGGTATAATAGATAGCGACATTCCTACAATGGTGCAACGAGCTTTAGAGGAAGGTAACCCACTATATCCAGTACCTAAAATACTGTTTGAAGAAGACATAGCAAAACTTTTTCAGACCATCAAAGCGTAAACTTATTACAAAAGAGAGCAGCTAATATTTAGCATGCCCTCTTTTTAATGAACTATTTCTTCGTTGGCAGATCTTTATTTTTCCAGTTTTCGAAGCCGCCTTCTATATTAACAACATTTTTAAAACCATTTTTCTGTAAAACACTTGCAGCAATCGCGGAACGTTTCCCTGTTCGACAATGCACAGCAACCGGCTTATCTTGCGGAACATCAGCTAAGCGATCAGGGAGATAGCCTAACATAATATGAGTTGCATCCGGAATATGCCCTGCGTCCCATTCATCTTGATTACGTACATCGATGACTTCCATCTTATTCTTTTCAAACTGTTCCTGAACCGTTTCCGGATTTTCCACTTTATATTGCTCTACGTTCTCTGCGTGCTGAATTAAATCTGGAGAAGCAAAAGCGAATAAACGATCCAAGCCAATCGATTCTAATGCCTGTTTTATAAAGTCAACTTCACTTATCGAAGCAATAATTAAAATATCTTTTTCATAATCCAAAAGCCAACCTGCCCAATTAGGGAAAGATTTACGATAAGGTATATTCACTGTGCCTGGTAAGTGGCGCTCGGAAAAGTCTGTTTCTACACGTGTGTCCACCACTTGTACATCTGGATTATTTATTTCCTTTTCCAATGTCTCCAGCTCATTCACTTCATCCAGTGGCTCGTCATTTAAAAGCGATGGACCAACTTTATTCACTTGTTTCATAACAGCGAAATATTTCGGAGGAGCCGGCTGTTCTGCTATTAACTCTTGAACAAATGTTTCTTCATCTTCTTCAAGTAAAGCCCAATTATTTAACTTCTCATAACCTGTGGTCGACGTAGGCACAGCTCCGAGTGATTTTCCACACGCACTGCCTGCCCCATGTCCGGGCCAAAGTTGCAGATAATCAGGCAGTTCTTTAAAGCGCTGTAAAGACTGAAACATATCTCTTGCTCCCGCTGCTGTAGTACCGGTAGTTTGAGATGTTTTTTCCAATAAATCGGGTCTGCCGACATCACCAACAAATACAAAATCACCTGTAAAAATCCCCATTGGTCTCTCTGCGCCGCTTCCCTCATCTGTTAAGAGATACGACAAGCTCTCCGGTGTATGCCCTGGTGTGTACAGTACATCAAATTTTACTTTCCCGATGTAAAATACATCCCCCGCTTGCAGTAATTGATGCTCTACATCATTCAAATAGTGATATTTCCAATCTTTGTCTCCTTCGTTAGACATATATAAAGTAACGTTAAGGCGATGAGCTAATTCACGTGCTCCAGAAACAAAATCTGCATGGATATGCGTTTCCGCTGCCGCAACGATCTCCACTCCCTCATCTTCAGCCGCTTTAATATAGGATTCTATATGTCTCGCCGGGTCAAGTACGATTGCTTCACCTGTTTGTTGACATCCTACTAAATACGAGTTTTGTGCTAATTTCTCATCAAAAAATCTCCGAAAATACATCTTTAAGCTCCTCTCTTTTGAATTCATCGTAATTACAGAGAAAGTTATACAGGCGACTCCCCCTGTTCACCTTACAATAAAACGTTTATAAGCAGTCGACGTTATCATAAATTTTGTTTTCTATTCATTAACACTGTATACCTCACGTGGTATTTAAATAAACCTAGATGATTCAATAAATAAACTGAAACAGGAGAAAATAGATAAACAACTAAAGAGAGTGGACTTCATTTAGAGTTGATTCGTTTGCAATTTCAGCATATCCGTCTTCAGCCGGGCGATGAAATTCCTTATCGTTCTTGTGCTTCTTGATTTAGACCACACAAGAGCCATTCCTGGATAGTCTTGCTGCAACCCTGCAATTTCTACAGGTACAATTTGACTTGATTCAACAGCGATATCATTCTTAATCGTATAGTCGGGCGCAATTGTAATTGCTAAGTTTTCTTTTACCGCATTCCGGATAGCATCTAAATTGTTTGTCGAAAACAACACATCGATTTTTCCAGATTGTGCAGCTAACTCATCAATAAACTCCCATAACCGGTCATCATCGTAAATCACCAGTGAAAATTTTTGAATTTGAGAAGCAGTCATTGAGGATCTTGAGGCCAACGGAGACTGCTTACTCGCTGCTACAATCATTTGCCCGCGCAGAACAACTTGTATGTCAATATCTTCATATTTGAATTCTCTTCCTCCTTGACTTAAACCGACTAATCCAATATCCAATTTATCTTCTGCTATATCATCGATAATCGTTTGCGAGGATCGTTCTGCTATTTCCATTTGAATAGAAGGATAATCTTTTTTAAATGATGCCAATGTTTTCGGCAAGTACATTAAAGGACTCGGAATCGTCCCTAATCTTAACTTTTCATTTTCACCAAACCAGTCTGCATTTGCTTCTATTTGCAGCTCTTCCATTTTACCAAGGATTTCTATTGCTTTTTGAATAACTTTACCGCCTGCTTCAGTCGGAATTGTTCCAGAGCGGGAACGTTGAAAAATTTTGATACCTAATTTCTTTTCTAAATTTGTAATCGACTGGCTAATAGCGGATTGAGTTACATGGATGTTCTCTGAAGCAACCGACAATGATTCGGTTTCAGCAACTTCAACGATATAAGTTAATTGTTCTAAATTCATCATTTCACCTCTTATACATAAGTAAAACTTAACTAACTATCATTATAATTAAATATACATTAAGTCAAATAGTTTGTATAATAAAAATAGAATCTTCTGAATAATGAGCATGAATGAAAGGGGATACATATGAAGCAAATTGAAGAAATAACGGAACAAACAGTCTTTGAACAGATACCGCATTTTGAAGAAGCGCATCAAATAACAGACCCCGGAAGCCAATTACAAAAAATTAAGGAAGTTATCCCATCATTTAAACAATGGTTTAAAGAAACAGGAGAAGCAGCCGCTTTTCATTCTTTTGATTTAATTAAAATACCTTACCCCAAAAAGTATGGACTATGGCGTGCAGCGAAAACCCCCGCGCCTTTTATCTGGTTCACGAACCGGATGTTCATTGTTCAATGGAAAGCAGACGGACGCACATGGACATTATTAAATGAGCCAACAGAAACCGATCTGGCAGAAGGAACCCCATTCTATTCTGAACTAATCGAAAAATATGGAGAAGTTCTAAGTAAGAGTTTTTTATCGAAAAAGCTGGGTACTGTAGAAGGCTATTTAGAAGAAGTAGGATTAAAACCTGAAGATGTTGATTTTATCACTTATGATCATTTGCACACTCAAGATGTTCGTCGCTGGATAGGTACGACCAAGCCCCAAAGTGATATCAGCCCGGACAAACCTGTTGAAGCGTTCTTTCCAAATGCCAAGCTGATTGTACAGCAAAAAGAATGGGAACTATTACCAAACTTACACCCATTACAAAACATGTGGTATCAGCCTGAAGTATTTGAAGATATTCCACTGGACCGCTTATTATTTACCAATGGTGATATTCTTTTAGGACCAGGAGCAGCGTTGATTTGGACCCCAGGCCATTCGCAAGGGAACCATTCCCTAGTCGTAAACACAAATTCAGGAATTTGGGTGAGCAGTGAAAATGCAATTGCAGCTGAGTGTCTCGTACCCGAAATCAGTAAAATTCCTGGGCTTAAAAAATACGCCAAACATACAAAATTTGAAGTAGTAATAAATGGCAATACTGTAGAAAACACATCGAGACAATATAATTCTATTGTCCAGGAGAAACTCATGGCAGATTATCGCAGTGACAATCCAAAAATTCCACAGTTTTTTCCTAGTTCAGAATTAACACCAAGTATTTTGGCTGTCGGCGCAAAACCTTCTTTCATGCATAAAAAAGTCGGTTTCGGAAAAATCAGAAGACCAGAGCGTGAGAAGAAATGAAAGCGGTCGTATATGACTTTACTGTACCGAAATATCTTGCAGCAAAATCTCTCGGGAAACGACTTCCTTCCCTATATTACGGAAAGCCTTCCGCTGTAAGTTTGAAAAACATTGCTGAACCCGCTTTGCCTAATGATAATTGGGTGAAAATCAAACCTGTCTATGCTGGGTTATGCGGATCTGATATGGGAGCTATTTTATATAAAACCTCCACCTCTCTGACACCATTTAACTCATTTCCTTCAGTTTTAGGACATGAACTGGTCGGAGTTGTCACAGAGGTGGGAAATAACGTGGACCAGGTTACTGCCGGACAGCGGGTGACGGTTGACCCCTATATTAATTGCGAAGTACGTGGATTGGAGCACTTTTGTCCTTCATGCAAGCAAGGATTACACAGCTTATGCAGAAATAAAAGTGGTACAGCATCGTTCGGCCCTGGAATGATTCTCGGATTTTGCAAAGATTTACCGGGCGCTTGGAGTGAATCTCTCGTTGCACATGAATCCATGTTAATCCCTGTCCCTGATTCTATCTCTGATAAACTTGCTGCCATATTTGAGCCGCTAAGTGTTGGCTTACATGCTGTACTGCGTCAGCCTCCTGAAAAAGGAGAACATGTCCTCGTTATTGGCGGCGGAATGATTGCCTATACAGTCATCGCAGCGATTCGTCTACTAGGTATAGACTGTCAGATTACACAACTGAGCATGTTGGAATACCAAAAAGAAATGGGACTAACACTTGGTGTGGATCAAGGAATTACAAACCGGAATAAATTAACAGAAGCCGTATTGCAAAATCCGGAAACAACCAAACATAAACCGACGATAGGAAAAGAGGTTTTTCTGGGAGGTTTCGATGCAGTTTATGATTGTATTGGAAGTGAAGACAGTTTGGACGATGCGCTTAGAGTGACACGAGGACGCGGGAAAGTGACTTTAGTGGGCTGTGCTGGGGAATTAAAGAAATTAGATTGGACGTTTGTCTGGGCGAACGAGTTAAATGTACTCGGCACCCATGCATATTCCAAAAAAGAAACATGGCAAGGGAAAGAAATATCCACTATGGAATTGCTTTTACAACTAATTCAAGAGAAACCAGAGTACCCACTAGAAAAATTAATCACCCATGAATTCTCACTCGAAGCGTATGAAGAAGCAATCATAGCCAATATGGAACGAGAAAAATATAAATCGATTAAAACATTGTTTCGAATTTAACAGAACGAAGCAGCATCTTTGTGGCTGCTTTTCAGTTCATACTATTACTCACAACACACATACTAATGTAAATAACTGTTTACAGATTTCGCAAATGACAATATCATTATTCAACAAACATTTTATTAAAAACATCAATTTCTGTATTAAAATGATAACAGTTTAAATAATGAACAAGGAGTTTTTTAATGAGTCTAACTGAACGCCAACACCCTTTTGATGTCGCGACGCAATTAACGCGCAATTCTGAGACTTTTCATGGTCACACATCTGAAAAATATAACAATATGGTCGGCCCTTTCGGCGGTGTTACAGCAGCTACGCTTCTACGTGCCGTAATTGAACATCCAGAACGTCAAGGCGATCCAGTGTCTTTAACGATTAACTATGCAGCACCCGTTTCCGACGGTCCTTTTACAATAAAAGCAAACCCTGCAAGAACTAATCGCTCAACACAGCATTGGTTCATTGAACTCTATCAAAAAGAAAAAATTATAATCACCGGAACGGCAGTGCTAGCCAGTCGTCGGCACACCTGGTCGTCTACCGAAGCACTTTTCCCGGAAGTTCCATCAGCAGCTGACTCTAAGCGCTTGTCTACAGATGGCATGCCATCCTGGGCACAAAATTACAGTATAAAAATCATCGAAGGGCTTCCACTACAGTTATCGCAAACAAATACAGAAGAAACTGCTGATTCTGTCACTATCCAGTGGATTCAAGACGAACCACGAAGATCCATGGATTTCCTCTCCCTTACCGCAATCTGTGATGCGTTCTTTCCACGTATTTACGTTCGTCGTAAAGAAATGGTTCCGATTGGCACAGTTTCATTAACTGTTTATTTTCACGCTGACACAGAAATGCTTACTCATCAAGGGGATAAAGCAGTTTTAGCACATGCTCGTGCCTTACAATTCCAGGATGGCTTCTTTGACCAAACAGGAGAAATCTGGAGTCCGGAAGGAAAACTCTTGGCAACTACAAGCCAATTTGTTTACTACAAAGCGTAAATTATCAATAATACATCTGCATTGAAAAAACAGTTGGTGTATTTCATTATACCTTCTAAGCAATATCTGAGCTGTCTATACGGTTCCATTACAATCATAACCATTCATATTCGCTCTCTTCTTCTAACCTTTGGGGGTATGGGTGGTTTTTCATGCATATTTCTCACAGAGCCCAGTACAAAAGTATGCGTTTACATAAAAAAACTTCCAATATTTAACTTATCCCCTTTATCTACATATGGCTGAATCCCCCACAACACCTAATCTCTTATAGTTAAAGTTTGTTATATGCGTCCAGGAATATTATCCTGTTTCATTTATGCTAAATAATATCTATACTAATTTAATAAAAACAGGAAAAAAATTGACTTTGTCACAATTTTTTCATATAGTAAAAGACAAATAAGCAATCTAATTAACTCATAAAATAGGAAATTTATGTTTATCATTTGATTGTTAAAAATAAAAGGAAGAGGTGCGTTAAGTGAAGAAAATCGGTTTATTATTAGTCTCTACGCTACTTTTATCTATACTGGCTTCCTGCGGTATAATTACAGGAGATAAAGACCAGGCTGAAGAGGATAATAACAGCGGTGAAGAAGAGGTTATCAATGCAGAAATCCAAAATGCTTCATACATATTATCTGGGCAAGACGACGGAGAACCGGTAGAAGATAAAGAGGGCGGATTACTACAAATTGAATTACAAATTGAAAATACTTCAGGTAACTCCGTAACAGTATTTCCTGACCAGGATATTCATTTATATGATGGAGAAAATCAAATAGATCCCAGTAATGACAGCTATCCACTAATTGGTTTAGAAATGGATACTAATAATGACATTGGCGCAGAAAAACAAAAAAATATGGACGTAATATTTGATGTTGAAAAAGACTCGGAATACGAATTGTCTATTACCCCAATGTCCTCAGACTATGAAGTCTCAGCAAAAGATGCGACTGTCAACCTTGATACCAGCGAATATAACGACTCTTTAAAAACGTTAGAAACCCCAGGTGACGCGCTTGAAGCATACATAGATACAATTTATCTTGATCAAGATAACGACGATTACAAAGAGTTGGTTTCAGCAGATAAAGGGGACTTACAAGACGAAGCTGAAGAACATTTCGGCGACATGTTGAAGGAGATATTTACAGAAGACGTATTATCCGATAGCGATATCGAAAAATATTATAAAAGCTTTAAAGAAGCACAAGCTGATAAGAGCGAGTTCGACACGAATGTCATAGCTAATGCAAACGGAAAAGCTTTAGTAGAGGTTGAGTACGAAGCATTATCCTCTTACGACTTAAGCGATGAAATCGGCGATTACAAGATAAAATATAGTGAGAAACATGATGACTTCGATACTGAAAAAGAAGAAAAGTATGCTTTATCTAAATTTGATAAAATAGTAGACGACTTAGATGTAGAAAAAGGCACTTCCGAAATCGAGCTTCTGCTAGAGGAAGACGATGATGGTAATTGGACAATCGATGATTCACATTCACAAACCTCAGAGAACATCCGAAAAGTATTTGCTGAAGGAGTTATATAATTAGTATGAAAAAAATATGGTTATTCCTCGGAGGCGGCGTCCTTGTTGTGTTCATTGCAGCTATCGTATTATTCTTTGTAGTAAACAATCAATTTAAACCTGATAAGACTGTAGATTCTTTCAATCAAGCTGTAAAAGATGAAGATTTAGAAACATTAGAGAAGCTAATCGAACCTGATGATGAAAATTTGGAAATAGATAAACATTCACTAAAAGCATTCATAGCATATTTACAAACCAACAATAAAAGCTATCAGTCAATCAAAGATGGATTTAAAAAACAAATTGAAGATGAAGATTTTTCAACTACTGATGAACAAATCACTCTCTTTGAAGACGGGAAAAAGATGGGCATTTTTCCAGATTACAAATTGAGAGTTAAAGGTGTTAATGTAAAAGTAAAAGGTGACAATGATGAAGAACAATTAAATCTAGGCTTGGCAGATGCTGACTATCCACTTGAATTAGCGGAAGAGGAAGATGATCTTTACGGTCCACTTTTACCGGGAGAATATACCGTTGAAGCGACTGTTCAGAACAATCTGGGCACATTCAAAAATGAAGAAAAATTAGATCTCTGGGACGATTCCTCTGTTAGTTTTCTAATAGATAATGAAGAGTTAGCTAGTGAAAGTGAAGATGTTCAAAAGGACATTATTAACGCGACAAACCAATTTAATGAAGATATGGCCGTTTACGTTACTTCAGAATTTGATGTCGATGAATTCACGAACGTTACGGACGACTTTAAATCTTCCCTCATTGGCTTAGATACTTCGTTTGAATTAAATAAAGAATATATTAAAGAAATGGAGTCCCAATTCGAAAAAACGATAGTCGACTTAGACTCTATAGATTTAAGCCAGTTTGATGATGAATGGGAAGCTGACGCGACTATGTTAGTTTCGTATAAAGAAAGAATACAATTAGAAGATGAAGATGATTTTGAAGATATTTCTTATACTGAATTACGAGAATTCAGCATGACGTACGATCCAGAAGAAGAAATCTGGGTTATAGAAGATTATTACGCCGAAGATGCTGATGAATCCGATTCTGACAGCTGGGATAATAAAGAAGAAATGAAGATGGAAGATTCTAAACTTCATAAATGGTCTGACGATGAAAACGAAGCAGAATCCTATATTTAAGACAGACATGGTATAAATAGGAATTTAAAAAACGATTATGCTTATGTTATTTATAAGCATAATCGTTTTTGTTATTTGAAATGTACTTTTAACTGATTTTCTTTATCTCGCCTGCGAAGTTTTCCGAACTTCATTGTTCTCATATCCGCTTTTACGTTTAATGAATAAAGTAATATTCTTTGACCACTGTGAACATATCATGATCAAAATCATCGTAGTATTCAGAAAAACAGCTGCGCCAACTGATATTTGAGAACAGAAAATTATTTTATGCATCCAGAACCCATTTACTGATTTGAGTAGTCATAGAGCCCACTAGTCATTTACTGCCTTCTCCGTGGCAGTTTAACTTTTCTCAATGTATCATTCACCCAACATAAGTCAGTATCTATTTAATTCATTATTTTTCCTTCTTGCTCATCCCATTCTGCCGATAAAATTCCTAGTTTTTTTAAAAAAGCAACTAACAATGAACTTTCTTCTTTTTCAAAATATTCCTCTGTACAGCTGTCATGAGGTAAATACTCCTTTTCTTCTGCGGCTGCCAGATCTTCTTCTCCAATATTATTGGAAGCACCGGATTGCTCAAAGCATGAAGGAGCAATATACGTTTTTTCTGTATACTCCAAAATAACTCTCGTATCTTTTGGTGGAGTCACTTCGCCAGGGATGATTAAACTGGCGATAACGACAGCTATCAAAAGCCCCAAAATCCCAAATATAATTTTTTTCAAACTGATCACCTTTCATTTTATTTTTTACGAAACAGGCTAATCAAAGCTAGCAAGAGAGCAAGAAAAGATAGAGCTATAGGAATCCAATTGTTACTTCCGGAAGCAGCCGTGTCGCTGTCGTTACTTTCCTGATTATTATCTACATCAGTTTCCTCACTCTCATCATGTTGAGCCGTTGCGTCTCCTTCCACTACTTCCGTTACAG